>NZ_JANXMI010000278.1 GCF_025354735.1 Rugamonas sp. | reverse complement strand
CCGGCGGCAAAGGCGGCGGTGGCGGCGTGTTCGGCGGCGGATAGTTGGCGCCGTTGTTATAACCGTCGTTGTAAGCCGGCGGCGGGCTCGCCATCATCCGTCCCGATACCGGCACGCGGTTGCCTTGCGCGTACATACATTGTTGGTACGCGTTGTCGTAGCGCCGCTGCGCACCGTAAGCCGAGCGTTCGCCCTCGCCGACACCGGCCATCGTGCCGAACGCCAGGCCGGTGCCGGCGCCAACGCCGGCGCCCCGGCCGCCGTTGACAGCCGCGCCCAGCGCCGCGCCGACCACCGTGCCGAGGGCGGCGCTGCGCACCGTGCTTTCGTCGCTGGCCTGCTGCGCGGAGCCCGCCTGCGCTTGCGCGTAGTTGCGGCAGGATTGATCGTCAGCCTGGAACTGGCCGAAATTCTTGCCGCTGCCCGGCAGCGCCATCATGCTCGGGCCCGTCGGCGCGACGGCGCAGGCGGTCAATATCAGCGGCAGCGCGCCGGCGATGAGGCGGAATGTGGACGGTAGCGATGGCATGGCGCCCTCCTCTTATCGCGGCGCCGGCACGCTGGCCGGATCGACCGCGCGCCATGGGACGTCGCATTGCTTGACGTAGGGATAGTAGCCAGCCGGCCGCGAGCAATACGACCAGGTCGGCGCCGACGTCGCGGCCGGCGCGCTGCGCTCGACATAGACCGGCGGATCGGCCGGCACGACGACGGTCGGCGCGTAATAGCCGGGATAGTAATAGGGATCGTAGTACGGCGCGCCATACCACCCGGGCCAATACAGCGGCGCGCCGATGCCGATGCCGATGCCGAAACGGCCTCCGTAATGGCCGCCGTAGTGGCCGCCGCCATAATGGCCGCCGACATGCGCGCCGCCGTGGCCGCCTCCGCCGCCGTGGCCATGCTGGGCCCAGGCGTTGGTGCAGACCGCGGAGCACGCCAGTAGCGCGATGGTCAGCGCTGGTTTGAGATAGTTCATGTCCTCACCTCGCGATTAAAGTGGATCACCTGACTTCATTATGGCCGGTGATCGCGACAAGGAAAGAGGCTGAAACAATTAGTAACCTGTTACACCAGGACGATATGGCGGAAAGGAAATTTTGGGGGCGGCGCGTGGCCCCGGGGTCGGACCCCGATGGTGGTTCGCGCCGGCGCACCGACTTTGCCGGCATGCTTACTTTGCCGGCAGCGCGACCGGCTCGGCCGTCTCCGACTTGGTCTGCGGGATGGCGGGCATCGCCACGGTTTCCGGCTGGGCCGCCGGGGCCGGGTCCGATGTCGCGGCCGGGGCCTGGTCCGTCGGCGCGGACGGCGCCAGCAGCATCGGCGGCGCCGGCGCCGTCGGCGGGTTCGCGCCCGACATGAGCGCCGGCGCCGTCACCATGCCAGCGCTGGCAGCGAGGGTCGGCGCCGTCACCGCCAGCCAGCCGCTGGCCGGCAGCAGCGGCACCAGCAGCAGCGCCACGATGTTGATGATCTTGATGAGCGGGTTGACGGCCGGGCCGGCCGTGTCCTTGTAGGGGTCGCCGACCGTGTCGCCCGTCACGGCCGCCTTGTGCGCGTCCGAGCCCTTGCCGCCGAAATGGCCGTCCTCGATATATTTCTTGGCGTTGTCCCAGGCGCCGCCGCCGGTCGTCATCGAGATCGCGACGAACAGGCCGGTGATGATGGTCCCCATCAGCATGCCGCCCAGCGCGGCCGGCCCCAGCAGCATGCCGACCACGATGGGCACGACCACCGGCAGCAGCGACGGGATGATCATTTCCTTGATGGCCGAGGCGGTCAGCATGTCGACCGCCTTGTCGTATTCGGGCTTGCCGCTGCCGTCCATGATGCCCTTGATGTCGCGGAACTGGCGCCGCACTTCGACCACCACGGCGCCGGCCGCGCGGCCCACCGCCTCCATCGCCATGGCGCCGAACAGATACGGGATCAGGCCGCCGATAATCAGGCCGACGATGACCATGGGATTGGACAGGTCGAAGCTGATCGACTTGCCGACCGATTCGAGCGCGTGCGTGTAATCGGCGAACAGCACCAGCGCGGCCAGGCCCGCCGAGCCGATGGCGTAACCCTTGGTGACGGCCTTGGTGGTGTTGCCGACGGCGTCGAGCGGGTCGGTGATGGCGCGCACCGAGTCGGGCATGCCGGCCATTTCGGCGATGCCGCCGGCGTTGTCGGTGATGGGGCCGTAGGCGTCGAGGGCGACGATGATGCCGGCCATCGACAGCATGGCCGTGGCGGCGATGGCGATGCCGTACAGGCCGAACAACTGGTAGGACAGCAAGATGGCGGCGCACACGGCCAGCACCGGGTAGGCGGTCGACTTCATCGACACGCCGAGGCCGGCGATGATGTTGGTGCCGTGGCCGGTGGTCGACGCTTCGGCGATGTGGCGCACGGGCTTGAAGTCGGTGCCGGTGTAATACTCGGTGATGTAGACCATCAAGCCGGTCAGCACGATGCCGACCACGGTGCAGCCCATCATGCGCAGGCGCATGTCGGGGTCGGGCCAGATCAGCCACGTGACGGCGGCGAAGCCGAGCAGCGACAGGCCGGCCGCCCACCACAGGCCGGTGTACAGGGCCGACATGATTTTCTTGCCCGGCGTGGCCTTGACCATGGCGCAGCCGACGATGGAGGCGAGGATGGAGACCGCGCCCAGCAGCAGCGGATAGATGATGGCCGAGGTCGGCGCCGAGGCGATCAGCAGCGCGCCCAGCAACATGGTCGCGATCAGCGTCACGACATAGGTCTCGAACAGGTCGGCCGCCATGCCGGCGCAGTCGCCGACGTTGTCGCCCACGTTGTCGGCGATGACGGCCGGGTTGCGCGGGTCGTCCTCGGGGATGCCGGCCTCGACCTTGCCGACCAGGTCGGCGCCGACGTCGGCGCCCTTGGTGAAGATGCCGCCGCCGAGCCGGGCGAAGATGGAGATCAGCGAGGCGCCGAAGGCCAGGCCGATCAGCGGCTTGATGACGTCATGCACGCTCTGGGTGGGATTCGGATAGGCCGAGGAGGCCAGGCTGGTGAGCAGCAGATAGAACAGCGCCACGCCCAGCAGGCCGAGGCCGACCACCAGCATGCCGGTGATGGCGCCGCCCTTGAAGGCGACGTCGAGCGCCTCGTTCATGCCCCGGGTCGCGGCCTGGGCCGTGCGCACGTTGGCGCGCACCGACACGTTCATGCCGATGAAGCCGCAGGCGCCCGACAGCACGGCGCCGATCAGGAAGCCGAGCGCGGTCTGCGCGCCCAGCAAAAAGAAGATCAGCACCAGCAGCACCACGCCGACGATGGCGATGGTGCGGTACTGGCGCGCCAGGTAGGCGGCGGCGCCCTGCTGGATCGCGAGGGCGATTTCCTGCATGCGCGCATTGCCCGCGTCCTGACGCAATATCCAGCTGCGCGACCATAAACCGTACACCACGGCGATGACGCCGCATACCACGATGAACCACAGACTGACTGCCATATTGTCCCCTTTTTTATTGATCCGGCATACAAACACACTTAGAAAACCGTCGCGCCCCGGACCGGAACGCGCGACCAACCAACGCGCACTGCAAAACTCAGATATCAATTCGTGGGGACTGGCCCGGTGGCCGGCATGGGCGCATGGCGGCATTGCGCGCGGTGATGCCGGGTGCTGCGGGCGCCTCAGCTCGCCGCCATAAAAAAAGCGGACGCACGGTCCGCTTTACTTTCCTGCTTAGTTCGCCAGAGCGGCAAAGGCGCTGTCGCGGATTTGCTCGACCGGGCCGACGCCGGCGATGCGGCGGTACTGCGGCGCACCCGGTTCGCCGGTGTCGGCCCAGCTGTGATAGTAGCCGAGCAGCACTTCGGTCTGGTTGTGGTAGACGTCCAGCCGCTTTTTGACGGTCTCGGCCTTGTCGTCGGGACGCTGCACCAGCGTTTCGCCGGTGACGTCGTCCTTGCCTTCGACCTTGGGCGGGTTGAACTTGACGTGGTAGACGCGGCCCGAACCCGGATGGCAGCGGCGGCCGTCCATGCGTTCGATGATGGACTCGTCCGGCACGGCGATTTCGAGCACGTAGTCGACGCCGATGCCGGCCTCTTTCATCGCGTCGGCCTGGGCGATGGTGCGCGGGAAGCCGTCGAACAGATAGCCGTTGGCGCAGTCGGGCTGGGTCAAACGGTCTTTGACGAGGCCGATCATGATGTCGTCCGACACCAGGCCGCCCGTGTCCATGACCTTCTTGGCCGCAATACCGAGTTCGGTGCCGGCGGCGATGGCCGCGCGCAGCATGTCGCCGGTGGAGATTTGCGGGATGTTGTATTTTTCTTTGATGAAATTAGCCTGGGTGCCTTTGCCGGCTCCTGGTGCTCCTAAAAGAATAAGACGCATGAAAAATTCCTAAAACAGATATTAATATGGTGGAAAGCGACGGTGGTAGCGATGATGATAATCTGCCATCCCATCGCAAACTATAGGGAAACTGAAACAATGCTGCCAGTTCGACTAACTTGCTACGAAACTTACCACAAAAGTCGCCCTTGACGCCAATTTATGGGTCTCAGGAGCGCACGATCCGGCTAAGCTTTGCGCCAAATGGAATAAATGGCGATAAATCCTATGAATATCGCACTATTGTCTACGTTATATCAGATTTCCCTTACTTATAACTGAATCGTCACGATAAATAATGGCCGCGCACACGCTCCAGATCTTCCGGCGTGTCGACGCCGGCGGCCGGCGCCGTGGCGGTCACGTGGACCGCGATCGGATAGCCGTGCCACAGCACGCGCAGCTGTTCCAGCGCCTCGATGGCTTCCAGCGGCGAGACGGCCAGGCCGGAATAGCTTTGCAGGAAGTCGTTGCGGTAGGCATACAGGCCGATGTGGCGCAGCGGCACGTAGCCGGACGGCAAGGCCGTTTTATCCTGCGCGAAGGCGTCCCGGGCCCACGGTATCGTCGCCCGCGAAAAGTACAGGGCGCGGCCGTTTTTATCGAGCACCACCTTGACCACGTTGGGGTTGAAGGCGTCGGCCGCGTCGTGCAGCGGGTGGGCGCAGGTGGCCATGGGCACGTCGGCGCCGATCAGGGCGGCCGCCTCCCGCAGCAGGGAGGGCTCGATCAACGGCTCGTCGCCCTGCAAATTGACGACCACCGCGTCCGGCGCCAGTCGCAGCGCGCGCGCCACCTCGGCGATGCGGTCGGTGCCCGAGGGATGGTCGGCGCGCGTCATGCACACTTCCATGCCGTGCGCCTCGCAGGCGGCGCGGATGGCCTCATGGTCGGTGGCGACGATGATGCGGGCCGCGCCGGCCGCGCGCGCGCGCTCGGCCACGCGCACCACCATGGGCTTGCCGCCCAGGTCGGCCAGCGGCTTGTTCGGCAGCCGGGTCGAGGCCAGCCGCGCCGGAATGATGACGATGAACGACATTTATTCCGCCGCGTCCTGCAAGGTGCGGGCCTCGTCGGCCCACATGATGGGGATGCCGTCGCGGATGGGATAGGCCAGGCGGTCGCCCTTGCAGATCATTTCCTGCGCTTTTTTATCGTACTCCAGGGGGCCTTTGCATACAGGGCAGACCAGGATATCAAGCAGTCGTGCATCCACGGATTTTCTCCACAATGAGGTCGGCCAGCGCCGCGTTGATGCGCGCTGTCACCGGGACCACCCACAGGCGCGGGTCGTCCTTTAGTTCGTCAATTTGCGCACATTTTACTGCATCCTTCTCCGTCATCAAGATCAGGTCCGCGTCGAGGCCGGCAAACGGGCGGTCGAGGAAATCGTGATGGTCGGGCAGTGGCAGCTCGGAGATGCTCAGGCCGGCGGTTTTGAGCATGCCGAAAAAACGCGCCGGATTGCCGATGCCGGCCGCCGCCGCCAGCCGCAGGCCGGGCTGGTTCAGGTCGGCCAGCGGGCGCCGCCGGCGGCGGTCGATCAATTGTTCGGCGTGCTCGCCGGCCAGGGTCATCTGGAACGGCGCGCCGGCGGACGAGGCTGCGGACACCGGGGCGGCCACCGACGCCGACAGGCGCTCATTCATTTGCGGCGTGTTGATGACGGTGACGTCGCGCCGGCGCGAACGCGGTTCGCGCAGCGGCCCGGCCGGCAGCAGCCAGCCGTTGCCGGCGCCACGGCCGTCGAACAGGATGATTTCCACGTCGCGCTGCAAGGCGTAGTGCTGCAAGCCGTCGTCGGTGACGATGACGTCGACCAGCGGCTGCGCCGCCAGCAAGGCGCGGCCGGCGGCGGCGCGGTCGCGGCCCACCATCACCGGCGCGCCGGTGCGCTGGGCGATCAGCAGCGGCTCGTCGCCGACGTCGCGCGGCGACGACGACGCCGTCACCGCGCGCGCCGCGCCGGCCGCGCCGCCGTGGCCGCGTGAAATCACGCCCGGGTGGAAGCCGGCCTGTTGCAAGGCTTGCACCAGCCAGATCGTCAGCGGCGTCTTGCCGGTGCCGCCGATGAAGATATTGCCCACCACGACCACCGGCACCGGCAAGCGCGACGAGGCGAATACGCCGCTCAGGTAGAGGCGGCGGCGCACGGCGCCCAGGGCGCGGAACAGCAGCGACAGCGGCCACAGCGCGCACGCCAGCGGACCGCGGCGCAGCCAGTTGCGCGTCAGCGTGGTTTGCAGCGTGGAGGGGGAAGTAGCCATGCGTGGGGATGGGGGGCTAAAGGGGATGCGGCGGGCGGCTAAATCGGGCTCGGAAAGGGGATGCGCGGGGCGCCTAAATCGCGGTCAAGACCGGAGGTCGGACCACGGTTTCGCATGAATCTCTCGAAACCGTGGTCCACCCCCGACGTCACGCCGGCGGCATGCGCCCGGCCGCGCCGGCTTATTTCGCGCCGCTCGTTTGGGCGGCGAACGTCAGCTTGTCGTAGCCGGCGATGCGGGCCGCTTCCATCACGTTGATGACCATCTGGTGCATGGCGAACTGGTCGGCGTTGATGATGACCACCGGCGTCTTGCCCGGCTGCGGATTTTCCTTGGCCGCCGCCTTCATCGCGTCGGCGAATCCGGCCACGTCGTGGAAGGACACCGGCGTGCCGTTGATGGTGTAACTGCCCTTGGCGTCGACCGTCACGTTGAGCTCGTACGGCTTTTCGACGGCCTTCGGCGTCGGCCGTCGGCAGCGTGATCTGCAACTCGGTGAACTTGCTGTAGGTGGTCGTGACCATCATGAAGATCAAAATCACCAGCAGCACGTCGATGAAGGGGATCAAATTGATTTCGGGGTCTTCGCGGCCCTTCCCTTTGCGGAAATTCATGCCGTCCCCTTATTTGCGCGCCAGGTGCACGACGTCGACGAATTTGACGGCCTGCTGCTCCATCTCGATGATGAAGCTGTCGACCAGCGCGCGGAAGTGGCGGTAGAACACCAGCGTCGGCATGGCGATGGCGAGGCCGAAGCCGGTGTTGTAGAGCGCCACCGAAATGCCGTGCGCCAGCTGGGCCGGGTTGGTGCCGCTGCTGTTCTGGGCGCCGAAAATCTCGATCATGCCGACCACGGTGCCGAACAGGCCCATCAGCGGCGCCAGCGAGGCGATCGTCCCCAGCGTCGTCAGGAAGCGTTCGAGCATGTGGGCCACGCCGCCGCCGGCCTCCTCGATCGATTCCTTCATCACGTCGCGCGGCGACTCGATGTTGCGCAGCGCGGCCGACAGCACCACGCCCAGCGGCGAGCTTTTTTCCAGCTTGTCGATGATGTCGGGGGTGATGGTGCCGCTGCGGTAGACCCGCACCACTTCATCGAGCAGCTGACGCGGCAGGATTTTGCTGCGGCGCAGATAGAGCAAGCGTTCGATGATTAAGGCGGTGGCAACGATGGAGGCAATCAACAACAGCCAGATAGGCCAACCTGCAGCTTGAAGAATGGCGAGCAAAACGAACTCCTGTGTGGATAAATCATATCCGCGGTGGCAACCCAACGCCGCCACGGCACCCGAAGGCGCAATGTATCTTGTTGGGACGCTATCGGCAAGGGGCGATTGACCGGCGCGGCGCGGCCACGGCCGACCAGGCGCGCGGGGGCCGCCTGTGGAGTTCTGCACATTTTCTGTGGACAATGATGTGTGCAATGCTGCAATACACAACGCAAGCCCTTGATTAATCAGCGTTTAATTGCGGCGCTTAAAAATAACGCAGGCGCGCAGCGGCGACGGCCTTGAAAGCTCAGCAAAAGTTATGCCAACTTCTGCACATATTCTGTTGATAAGATTGTGCGCAAGGCCGGGCGCTCCGCCCTAGCGCCTTGATACTAAACGGTTTTATTTCCGTGCGTAAAAATAGGGCAAGGTCGGGATTGCGGGCGATTCTCGCCACTTATCCAGGCAAAGCCTTACTTCGAGGGCAACAGTCGCGCTCCGATGTGCACTGGCGCGCAGTTCTGCACATAAATTGTGGATAAGATTGTTAGCAAGCATGCACAGTGCGGGCAAAGCCCTTGATTCTTAAGGGTATTTTTTCCATGCGTAAAATAAA
The DNA here is from genome assembly GCF_025354735.1 of Rugamonas sp. GTDB lineage: Bacteria > Pseudomonadota > Gammaproteobacteria > Burkholderiales > Burkholderiaceae_D > Rugamonas. The sequence continues at coordinate 7,156 of NZ_JANXMI010000278.1, read as the reverse complement.
CGCAGCGCAAAACGGGCAAACGGAGTGCTGTGGCGACCGCCATGGGCGCCGGACTTCTGCACACTAAATGTGGATAAGATTGTGAGCAACGCCTATGGCATGGTGAAAGATCGTTGATTTATAAGGATAATTTTGCCGTGAGTAAAAATAGTGCAGATAAGCCATTATGGCCGTCCACGGCCCTGAAAACGCGGTTTTCCACCGCCGCGCCAGGCCGGGAGAGCGATAATGCCGGGCTATCGTCAGACTTATCCACTTCTGCACATTTTGTGTGGATAAGATTGTTAGCAAGCCCGTACGGTCGGCCTGAAGTGCTTGATTTATATAAACTTTCTTGCCTTGCGTAAAAATTAAGCAGGGCATTATTCGCCCCGACGGCGGCGCCGGCACGGTCGGGACCGCTGGTCGGCGCCATCACCGGCGGATCAGCGGCGCACGGGTTTTGCACACCTTCTGTGGATAAAATTGTGCGCAACAGCCATGTTGACGGCTTAAGCTGTTGATTCTAATCAATATACTTTGCTTGCTTAAATTTTGAGCATGATGAAAATTGCAATAAGAAAACAACTATCGCTCACGCCCGGCGCCGGCCGACGAGATGCGCTGTTGTGGATAACTTTGTGTGTAACTCTCGGTCGCGCCGCTGAAACGCCGTGATCGGCCCGGGTTGCGCCGGCGGCGGCGCATGGCGCTTAGCGTGTTTATCCTTTAAAATCAGCCGCCTATGTGGGCCTCCGGGGCTGCCGATGCGGTGACGCCGGCGGCGCGACCAAATTAATCCAGTGTGGATAGCTATTCTTTTGACACCTATGAACTTCGACGACCGCAACGATTCCAGCCCCGCTTCCGCCGCCCCGGTGATGACGGTCACCGCGCTGAACCAGGCGGTGGCGCGCCTGCTGGAGCGTTCCTTTCCCTTGAGCTGGATCGCCGGCGAAGTGTCGAACTTCACGCGCGCCAGTTCCGGCCACTGGTATTTCACGCTCAAGGACGACGCGGCCCAGGTGCGCGCCGTGATGTTCCGCGGCCGCGCGCAATATGCCGGCTTCATCCCGCGCGAGGGCGACAAGGTCGAGGTGCGGGCGTTGGTGACGCTGTACGGCGCGCGCGGCGACTACCAGATCAATGTCGAGGCGATCCGGCGCGCCGGCGTCGGCGTGCTGTTTGAAGCCTTTTTGCGGCTGAAGGAAAAGCTGACGGCGGCCGGCCTGTTCGAGCCGGAACGCAAGCGCGGCCTGCCGATGTTCGCGCGCACCATCGGCATCGTCACCAGCCCGCAGGCGGCGGCGCTGGGCGACGTGTTGACGGCGCTGCGCCGGCGCGCGCCGCACGTGAGCGTGGTGCTGTATCCGACGCCGGTGCAGGGCCAGCAGGCGCCCGAGAAAATCGCCGCCGCGATCCGCACCGCTTCCCGCCGCGCCGAGTGCGATGTGCTGATCGTCTGCCGTGGCGGCGGCAGCATCGAGGATCTGTGGTCGTTCAATGACGAGGCGGTGGCCTACGCGGTGGCCGAATGCAGCATGCCGGTGATTTCCGGCGTCGGCCACGAGACCGATTTCACCATCTGCGATTTCGCCGCCGACCTGCGCGCGGCCACGCCGACGGCCGCCGCCGAGCTGGCGGCGACGCCGCGGGCGGACTGGCTGTCGTCGCTGCGGGCCGACGCCACCGACCTGCGCCGCGCCATGCGCCGCAGCGTGACGGACGCCGCGCAGACGCTGGACGCTTATGCGCGGCGGTTGCTCAGCCCGGCCGCGCAGATACGGCAGCAACGCCTGAAGGTGTTGGCCTTGTCGACGGCCTTGGTGCATGCCCAGCGCGCGCCGCTGGGACGGGCGCGCTACGCGCTCGACCGGCTGGGCGGACGGCTGGCGGCGCGCCGGCCGGATCTGACGGCGGTGCGCGCGCAGCTGGCCGGCTGGCAGCATCGCGGCGCGTTGGGGATGGCGACGCAGCTCGGCCAGCGGCGCGACGCGCTGGCGGCGCTGGCGGCGCAGCTGGAGCTGCTCAATCCGCAGCGCACGCTCGAGCGCGGCTATGCCATCATCACCGACGCCAAAGGCGCGATCGTGCGCGCGCCGGCGCAGTTGCAGCCGCGCCAGACGCTGACGGTGCGGCTGGCCGAAGGCAGCGCCAGCATCGACGTGGCGGCGGTGCAGGCGACGCTGGGCTGAACGCCGGGGCGCTACTTCGCTAGTGCGCCGACAGCATGGCCGACATGCCGATCAGCGCCGGATATTCTTCGGTGATGACGAAGGTCGGGATCTGCGCCAGATAATCGGAGAAGCGTCCCTTGCTCTCGAAGCGGGCGCGGAATCCCGAGCGCTCGAAAAAACCACCCATGCGCGGCACGATGCCGCCGCCGATATAGATGCCGCCCTTGGCGCCCAGCGTCAGCGCGACGTTGCCGGCCACCGTGCCGAGCATGTCGCAAAACACGTCCAGCGTCTCGACGCAGACGGCGTCCGCGCCGGCCAGGCCGCGCTCGACGATCTCCGGCGCGGCGCGCGGCGGCGCGGCCACGCCGGCGCGCTCGGCCAGCGCGCGGTAGACCAGGTCCAGCCCGATGCCCGACACCAGCCGTTCGCTCGACACGTGCTCGTGATAGCGGCGCGCGTAGCGCAGGATGTCGATCTCGCGCTCGCTCATGGGCGCGAAGCTGCCGTGGCCGCCCTCGCTGTCGAGGGCGATCCACCGTTCGCCGGCCGGCACCAGGCCGGACACGCCGAGGCCCGTGCCGGCGCCGACCAGGCCGATGACGGCGTCGGCCCGCGCCGCGCCGCCGCCGATCTGGCGCTTGTGTTGCGGCGCCAGATGGGGCAAGGCGCTGGCCAGCGCCGTGAAGTCGTTGACCACCACCAGCGCCTTGAGGCCGAACTGCGAGCTGACCGCTTCGATCGAAAACGACCAGTGGTGGTTGGTCATGCGCACCCAGTCGCCGTCGATGGGGTTGGCGATGGCGATGCCGGCCAGCCGCGCCTGATAGCCGCCGGCCGCCACCGTCGCCGGCTGGGCCAGGTAGTGGACGATGGCCGCGCCCAGCGTCGGGTAGGCGCCGCATTCGGTGGACCAGATCGCCTCGAGCCGATGCGGCCCCGTCTCCAGCGCGAAGCGGGCGTTGGTGGCGCCGATGGCGGCCAGCAGGCGCGGGCCGGTCGTATAGTCGGAAAAGGTTGGGTGTTTCATGGGCTCGCTTTGGGATCGGGATAGTCGGATGGTCGGATGGTCGGAATAGTCGGGATGATAGTGTTGGCAGCGGTGGCCGGCATGACGGGTCGCGCCGGACGGTGAGCGCCAGTGTCGGTGCGCGGGGCGGCCGCGTCAAGCCCGGCGGCACGGCGGCACGGCCGCGTCAAACGCGGCGGCGCAGCGCGGGCCGGCCGCGGCGGCCGGGCGCAATACGGTGGCGGCAGAATAATCGTATGACTCTGACATGATTGCGTCACATTTATGATAAGCTCGTTTGAAAAGGTTTTCAGGCGGTCGCCGACAACCATGCCCCCGACAGGACGCCACTTGATCCACGCAGACACCTCGCCCCCCCCTTCGACCCTGATGGACGTCGCCCGTCTGGCGGGCGTGTCGCCGAGCACGGTGTCGCGCATCCTCAACGGCACGGCCCGCGTTTCCGAAGACAAGCGCCTGGCCGTGCTGGCCGCCATCACCAAGGTCAATTTCGCGCCCAACCAGATGGCCCAGGGCTTGAAAAAAGGCCGCTCGATGACCATCGGCATCGTCGTGCAAGATATTTCCAGCCCCTTTTTCGACGAGACGCTGCGCGGCGTGGACGACGGCCTCAAGGGCACCGGCTACGCCTCAGTCATCGTCAGCGGCCACTGGAACGCCGAGGAGGAGGCCGAACGCATCCGCCTGCTGCTGGCGCGCAAGGTCGACGGCATCATCCTGCTGTCGGGCCGCATGTCGGACGAGGCGGTATTGCAATTTTCCGGCCAGCGCCCCATCGTCTCGACCGGCCGCGCCCTGCACACGCGCAGCGCGCTGGGCATCAAGCTCGACAACGAGCACGGCGCCTGGCTGGCCGTCCACCATTTGATTGAGCTGGGCCACCGCCGCATCGCCTTCGTGTCCGGCCCGGCCAACAACCACGACGCCGACGAGCGCCTCACCGGCTATCTGCGGGCGCTGCGCGAGGCCGACATCGGGCCCGACCCCAAGCTCATCGTCGAAGGCAACTTCCACGAAAGCAGCGGCCTGCTGGCCGTCAACCACCTGTTCGACACGCAGCAGCAATTCTCGGCCGTGTTCGCCGCCAACGACTTGAGCGCCTACGGCGTGCGCCTGTGCCTGTATCGCAAGGGCATACGGGTGCCCGACGATATCTCCCTGGTCGGCTTCGACGATCTGCCCGGCTCGTCCTACACGACGCCGCCGCTGACGACGGTGCGCCAGCCGCTGTACGACATCGGCCTGATCGCCACCAACGCGCTGCGGCGCCTGATCAACGGCGACACCGTGGGCAGCGAAGTGCCGCCGCTGGAGCTGATCGTGCGCGAAACGACGCGCCGGGTGCGCTGAGTCGGCGGCCGTGACGCGTGGCCTTGACGCGCGGCATTGTCCGCGTTTCTGCAACGTTGGCCCATCCGCTTTACAATGGTGGTCGTTTCGGCAAAAATAATCTTCTGTCTTTTTTCTGTCCCTCACCACCAAGGAATAACAATGGAACATACCCTGCCCCCTCTGCCGTATGCTATGGACGCCCTGGCGCCGCACATCTCGAAGGAAACGCTGGAATACCACTACGGTAAGCACCACCAAGCGTATGTCACCAACTTGAACAACCTCATCAAGGGCACCGAGTTCGCGGAACTGCCGCTGGTCGACATCATCAAGAAATCGTCGGGCGGCATCTTCAACAACGCCGCCCAGGTGTGGAACCACACCTTTTACTGGAACGGCCTGACCCCGGCCAGCACCGGCGCACCGGCCGGCGCGCTGGCCGCCGCCATCGACGCCAAGTGGGGCTCGTTCGACAAGTTCAAGGAAGAATTCACCAAGTCCTGCGTCGGCAACTTCGGTTCCGGCTGGACCTGGCTGGTGAAAAAGGCCGACGGTTCGGTCGACATCGTCAACACCTCGAACGCCGCCACGCCGCTGACCGGCGCCGACACCCCGCTGCTGACCTGCGACGTGTGGGAACACGCTTACTACGTCGACTACCGCAACGCCCGTCCTAAATATGTGGAAACGTTCTGGAAACTGGTCAACTGGGAATTCGCCGGCGCCAACTTCGCCTGAGCGACCGGTATTCCGCTAGCCCGCTGAACCGCTAAAAAATCCACGCCGCGCGCGTGGATTTTTTTTATCCCGCGCGCGCCGCCGCCCGGTTCGCCGCTACCATGGACCACGCACCACCCACCGATACTCAAGGAGACCGCCATGCGCAACCATCACCAGTTTTATATCGACGGCCAGTGGGTCGCCCCCGTCAACGGCGGCCAACAGTGGGACGTCATCAATCCGGCCACCGAGGAAGTGGCCGGCTCCGTGCTGCTGGGCGACGGCGACGACGTCGACCGCGCCGTGCTGGCCGCGCGCCGCGCCTTCGCCGGCTATGCGCGCACGCCGCTGGCGCGGCGCGTGGAGTGGATCGCCGCCATCGCTAACGAATATGAAAAGCGGCTCGACGACCTGGCCGCCGCCATCAGCGAGGAAATGGGCGCGCCGCTGCACAAGCTGGCGCGGCCGGCGCAGGCGCCGATGGGACTGTGGCATTTGCAGACCGCGCTGGCGCTGGCCAAGGATTATCCCTTCGAGCGCCAGCAGGGCCGCACGCTGCTGGTCAAGGAGCCGGTCGGCGTGTGCGCGCTCATCACGCCGTGGAACTGGCCGATGAACCAGATCGTCTGCAAGGTCGCGCCGGCGCTGCTGGCCGGCTGCACCGTCGTGCTCAAACCGAGCGAGCTGGCGCCGTTCTCGTCGCAGATCTTCGCCGAGATCGTGGCGGCGGCGGGCCTGCCGGCCGGCGTGTTCAATATGCTGCACGGCGACGGCGCCGTGATCGGTCCGCTGCTGTCGGCCCACCCGCAGGTGGACATGGTGTCGCTGACCGGCTCGACCCGCGCCGGCGCCTCCGTCGCCAAACACGCGGCCGACACGGTCAAGGTGGTGTCGCTGGAACTGGGCGGCAAATCGGCCAACATCATCCTCGACGACGCGCCGCTGGCCGACGCCATCAAGGCCGGCGTGATGGGCATGATGAGCAACACGGGCCAGAGCTGCAACGCGCCCTCGCGCATGCTGGTGCCGGCCGCCAAACTGGCGCAGGCCGAAACGCTGGCCGCCGCCGTCGTCGCGCGGCTGGTGGTCGGCGATCCGCGGGCGCCCGCCACCACCACCGGACCCATCGCCAACGCCCGCCAGTACCAGCGCGTGCAAGCCATGATCGCCAAGGGCATAGAGCAAGGCGCGCGCGTGATCGCCGGCGGCCCCGGCCGGCCCGAGGGACTGGCGCGCGGCTATTATGCGCGGCCCACCATTTTCAGCGGCGCGCACAACGGCATGTGCATCGCGCAGGAAGAAATCTTCGGCCCGGTACTGACGATGATCCCTTACGACAGCGAGGAGGAAGCCGTCGCCATCGCCAACGACAGCGTCTATGGACTGTCCGGATACGTCTACGGCGGCACCTTGGAACGCGCGCGCGACGTGGCCCGCCAGTTGCGAACCGGCATGGTGCATTTGAACGGCGCCGGCATCGATCCGGGCGCGCCGTTCGGTGGCTACAAGCAGTCGGGCGTGGGACGCGAATGGGGCGCGGCCGGCATCGACGAATTCTTGGAGACCAAGGCCATCATGGGCGCAGCCGAAAGGTAGGCCGGCCCGCGCGTTCTGCGTTTCTTCAAGAATTACAGGGGAAACGCCATCGTTTCAAGGCACAGTTCGCCTGTGCCTTGGTTCGCCTGTGCCTTAGTTCGCCTTAGCGTTGGGCACGCTTACCGGGTGTGGGGTGGGTGTGCCTTTTTTTCGGTTTTACTAAAATCTGCTATTGCATACTAGCTGCCGCTACTCCTTACTATTTCATGCGGTTCTGCGCTATCGGCGGAACTAAATCGTACTACACGGCTCTAACAAATACAGGCCGGGATTTAGGATGGTTTCGCGTCCCGCGCGGAAATTTTAGTAAGCGATAGCGCGT
>NZ_JANXMI010000255.1 GCF_025354735.1 Rugamonas sp. | reverse complement strand
GCGGCGGCACGGCCGTGGCCGCCGCACCCGCTGCCGGCGCGCTGCCGCCGGCGCTGCTGGCCGCCGCCGCACCGCAGTCCGCCGCGCCGGTCAACACGGCGCCGCTCACGCCGGGCGTCGACGTCAATGCCGTGCCGAAGGCGGAAGCGACGGTCATCGATCGCACGCTCGAGGCCGCGCCGGCCGCGCCGCCGGCCGTCTCGCCGCCGTCCGACAGCGGCAGCGTCGAAGCCGCGCTCAAGAGCGGCAAACTGCTGGTGATCTTGCCGCTGTTCGCCCTGCTCGGACTGGGCCTGTCGTTCACGCCCTGCGTGCTGCCGATGGTGCCCATCCTGTCGTCCATCATCGTCGGCGAGGGCGAGCGCACCACGCGCTCGCGCGGCCTGCTGTTGTCGGTCGCCTACTCGCTGGGCATGGCCATCGTCTACACGGCGCTCGGCGTGGCCGCCGGCCTGGTCGGCGAAGGCCTGGCCGCGACGCTGCAAAATCCTTGGGTGCTGGGCAGCTTCGCGCTGCTGATGGCCGTGCTGTCGCTGTCGATGTTCGGCTACTACGAACTGCAAGTGCCGGGCGCGCTGCAAAGCAAGCTGACCACCGCCTCCAACCGCCAGTCGCCCGGCAAGCTGGCCGGCGTGTTCGTCATGGGCGCCATCTCGGCCCTGATCGTCGGCCCCTGCGTGGCCGCGCCGCTGGCCGGCGCGCTGCTTTACATCAGCCAGACGCGCGACGTCGTCATCGGCGGCAGCGCCCTGTTCGCGCTGGCCGTCGGCATGAGCGTGCCGCTGCTGCTGGTCGGCATCTCGGCCGGTTCGCTGCTGCCGCGCGCCGGCATGTGGATGGACGCCGTCAAGCGCTTCTTCGGCGTGCTGTTGCTGGCGATGGCGTGGTGGCTGGTGTCGCCGGTGCTGCCGGGCGCCGTGCAGATGCTGGGCTGGATTGCGCTGTTCATCGGCTACGGCATGTATATGCTGGTCGGCGGCGGCAAGTGGATGGCCAAATCTGTCGGCCTTGTGTTCGCCGTGCTCGGTGTGGTGCAGCTGGTCGGCGTGGCCAGCGGTGGCCGCGATCCGCTGGCGCCGCTGGCCCATCTGCAAGCGGGCGGCGACCATGGCTATGGCGGCGGCACCCAGGCGCTGGCCTTCCAGCGCATCAAGTCGGTGGCCGAGCTCGACAGCGCGCTGGCCCGGACCGGCGGCAAGACCGCGCTGCTCGATTTTTACGCCGACTGGTGCGTCTCCTGCAAGGAAATGGAAAAGCTGACCTTCGTCGCGCCGCCCGTGCGCGCCAAGCTGGCCAACACCGTGCTGCTGCAAATCGACGTGACGGCCAACAGCGATGACGACCGGGCGATGCTGAAACGCTTCCACCTGTTCGGCCCGCCGGGCATCATCCTGTTCGACGGCCGGGGCCATGAAATCGCCGACGGCCGCGTGATCGGCTTCCAGGACGCGAACAAGTTCCTGGCGTCGCTGGCGCGGCTCAATTAAACCGCGCGCCATGTAAAAAAGGGAGGCACATCGAAATGTGCCTCCCTTTTTACATCCCGGTCCGCCGTCGTGGCCGGGCCGGTCCCGTGAGATCGTCGGTGAGATCGCCAGCCCGACTACCGCTTGATTATCCGCGCTGCTGCCAACCGCCGTGCTCGCCTTCGCCGCCATGGCCGCCGTCGTGGCCCCAGCCGTGATGACCGTGGCCGTGGCGGCCCATCATGGCATGGTCGAAGGCCTTCTGCTGCACCGGCGTCAGCGTCGCGTAGAAAGCGCGCAGCGCCGTCAGATGGCTTTCCTCGGTCGCGAGGTGCTGCTTGCCCATTTCTATCATCCTGGCCATGCGGTCCGGCGCCGGCATCGCCATCCACGCCTTCATGTCCGGCCGCGCGCCGGCCGGCATCGTCGGCTTGATCGCGGCCTGGTAAGTATTCCATGCCGGCTCCTGGGCCGCCGTCAGCTTCAGCTGGAAGTGCACGCGGGCCTGCTGCATGGCGAAGAACTCGCCCATTTTTTCCTGCATCATTTCCGGAGTGGGGCGGTGGTGTTCCTGGTGGGCCTGATCCTGCGGCTTGGCCTGGCTGTCCTGCGCCTGCGCCGCCATGGTGGTCGCGGCCAGGGCCAGTACCGTCATTGCCGTCATCAAACTGTTGCGCATTGCGTTCATGTCGATTCCTTCAATCATGTTTTGGGGGTGTGCACCGCAGTGAGCTTCCGGCCTCGCGGGCCGGCCAGCGCACTGCTGATGGAATGCATCATCGCAGAGCGGTGTTTCGATCAAGTTTCCCCTGCATTGGCTTTTGTATCAATTTGTTTCCCTAATCAAGTTATACAAGACGATACAATTGGCCGTTGGTCTTAGGCGGCCGAACTAACGATAATTAGAGCCATGGAACCTACATCTACAATTTTGATCGTCGACGACGATCGCGATATCCGCTCCCTGCTGGCCGACTATCTGGAATCGAACGGTTACCGCGCCCTGACGGCGGCCGACGGCACCGGCATGTGGAAGTTGCTCGACGAATCGCGCCCCGACCTGATCGTGCTCGACCTCAACCTGCCCGGCGACGACGGCCTGACCCTGTGCCGCAAGCTGCGCGCCCATTCGACGCTGCCGGTCATCATGCTGACCGCCCGCAACGAACCGCTGGACCGCATCCTCGGCCTGGAAATGGGCGCCGACGATTACCTGCCGAAACCGTTCGAGCCGCGCGAACTGCTGGCGCGCATACGCAGCGTGCTGCGCCGCAGCCACGCGATGCCGTCCAACTCCAGCACCGACCAGGCGCAGCAGATGCGCTTTTCCGGCTGGACGCTGGACTTGACGGCCCGCCATCTGCTCAATCCGGACGGCATCGTCATCATGCTGTCGGGCGCCGAATTCCGTTTGTTGAAAGTCTTCCTCGAACATCCGAACCGCGTGCTCAACCGCGACCAGCTGCTGAACCTGACGCAGGGCCGCGACGCCGACCCCTTCGACCGCTCGATCGACATCCAGATCAGCCGCCTGCGCCA
>NZ_JANXMI010000194.1 GCF_025354735.1 Rugamonas sp. | reverse complement strand
CTGGCGGTGGAAAGTCGCGACCTCGCCCGGAATCTGCTCGTCCGTGCAAAAGATGTGGCCATCGTCCTGGGTGAAGCCGCGCACGCGCATGATGCCATGCAGCGCGCCGGACGGCTCGTTGCGGTGGCACTGGCCGAACTCGCCGTAGCGCAGCGGCAAGTCGCGGTAGCTGCGCATATTGCTGTTGAAAATCTGTACGTGGCCGGGGCAGTTCATCGGCTTGAGCGCGTAGGAACGGTTCTCGGATTCCGTCACGAACATGTTTTCGCGATAGTTTTCCCAGTGACCCGTCTTGGCCCACAGGCTGCTGTCGAGAATTTGCGGGGCCTTGACTTCCTGGTAGCCGTTGACCTGGTATTTATGGCGCATGTATTGCTCCACTTGCTGCCAAATCGTCCAGCCTTTCGGATGCCAGAACACCAGGCCCGGCGCTTCATCCTGGAAGTGGAAGAAGTCGAGCTGCTTGCCCAGCTTGCGGTGGTCGCGCTTTTCCGCCTCCTCCAGTTGGAACAGGTATTGTTCCTGATCTTCCTTCTTGGTCCAGGCGGTGCCGTAGACACGTTGCAGCATTTCATTCTTGCTGTCGCCGCGCCAGTAGGCGCCGGCCAGCTTCATCAGCTTGAACACTTTCAGCTTGCCCGTCGACGGCACGTGCGGGCCGCGGCACAGGTCGGTGAAGCTGCCTTCCGAATACAGCGAGACATCCTGGTCGGCCGGAATCGATTCGATGATCTCGGCCTTGTAGGCCTCGCCTATCGACTTGAAGTAGGCGACGGCTTCGTCGCGCGGCAAGACCTTGCGCGTGACCGGCTCGTCCTTCTTGGCCAGCTCGGCCATTTTCTTTTCGATGGCGACCAGGTCGTCGGGCGTGAACGGACGCTTGTAGGCGAAGTCGTAGTAGAAGCCGTTTTCGATCACGGGACCGATGGTCACTTGCGCATCCGGGAACAATTCCTTGACGGCGTGGGCCAGCAAGTGCGCCGTCGAGTGGCGGATCACGTCGAGACCGTCGGCGTCCTTGTCGGTGATGATGGCGAGGTCGGCATCTTTTTCGATCAGGAAGGACGTGTCGACCAGCTTGCCGTCGACCTTGCCGGCCAGGGCCGCCTTGGCCAGGCCGGTGCCGATGCTGGCCGCCACTTGTGCCACGGTGACCGGGCCGTCGAATTCACGGGCTGAACCATCAGGAAGGCGGACTGAAAGCATAGAGATCTCCAAAGCGGCGCGGGCGCCATTAAAACTGCGAATAGGTGGTGATGAAAAGCTCAACAAAAACGCGGACGAAAAAAAACGCGGGCTAGCCGCGTTTTCTTCTTTTTTCGAGCAAAAGAAATCCCGTTGACTAGCGTCACTCCCAAAGCTTGGTAGTAGTTCGCGGTGTCATAACCGGATTGCCTTTCTCGCTCTTACATATATTCTGGTGGGCGGTGAGGAATTCGAATCCCCGACCCCTTGGATGTCGACCAAGTATTCTAACCAGCTGAACTAACCGCCCGATTTTACTTCTGCAACGTTTTACTGCCTGTGAATCTTGCGACTCAAATCTTACTACAAGTATTCTGGTGGGCGGTGCAGAATTCGAATCTGCGACCCCTTGGATGTCGACCAAGTATTCTAACCAGCTGAACTAACCGCCCGAAGACCAGCATTATAGAGAGCGATTCGCACAAACACAAGGGTCAAAAACAGAAACATTGCATGGGGATTATAAAAAGGTTTGGGGGGTGCCGGGGTGGGCGCTGAGCCGGACGCCAAAACGGGGGGCGCCCCCGATGCCACGCCGCCGCACATCACTTACACTAACGTTATCTACTACTTCCTTCCGCGCCCATGCAAGCCGAACCGCTCTCCTCCTCCGCCCACCTGCACGCCCACCTCGACGGCGACGCCAAGCACGCCCACTTCTTCGAGGCGCGCAGCCAGAAGCTGCTGGCGTGGTCGCTGGCGCTGACTCTGGGCTTTGCCCTGGTCGAAGTGGCGACCGGCTTCGCGGTCAATTCGCTGGCGCTCATTTCCGACGCCGGCCACATGGTCACCGACGCCGCCGCGCTGGGGCTGGCCCTGCTGGCACAGCTGATCGCCAAGCGGCCGCCGTCGGCGCGGCATTCCTTCGGCTACGGCCGCGCCGAGGCGCTGGCGGCCTTCGTCAACAGCCTGGCCATGCTGGCACTGGTGGGCTGGATCGCCTGGCAGGCGGCGCAGCGTTTTTCGCAGCCGCAGACGGTGCAGGGCAGCATGGTGTTCGTGGTGGCCGGCCTGGGCCTGGCGATCAACATCGCGCTGGCCCTGATCCTTGCGCGCGACAACAACAATATGAACACGCGCGCCGCGCTGGTCAATGTGATGGGCGACCTGCTGGGCTCGGCGGCCGCGCTGGTGGCCGGCGCCGTCATCTATTACACCGGATGGATGCGCATCGATCCGCTGCTGTCGATCTTCGTTTCGCTGCTGATTTTGAAGTCGACGCTGACGGTGCTGCGCGAGTCCTACCATTTCCTGATGGAGGGCGTGCCGGAGCAGATCGATTATCTGCAAGTGGGCGCCGACCTGGAAGGCATCGCCGGCGTGCGCTCGGTGCACGATCTGCACGTGTGGGACATGTCGCCCGGCCAGCCGGCGCTGATCGGCCATCTGGAAATCGACCAACTGGAGCGCTGGCCCGACATCCTGCACGCGGTCAAGGCGATGCTGCTGGAGCGGCACGGCATCGACCACGTGACGCTGCAAGCGGAAGTGGCCGTGGACGGCGCGGGCCACGATCACGGCCACGGCCGCTAGCGGGTGCCCTACAATAACGACCCCGACGCTCACCCGAACCGCCATCATGCACAACTTTGAAAAGCGCCGCGACCGCTATAACGCTTTCGCGTCGTTCGAAAATCCCCTGGTCAATCTGAGTTTCGACATGACCGCGCCCGATTTCCGCCCCTATTGCAAAGCGCAGCAGCTGCCGCCCTTCCACTTCTTCCTGTACTGCGTGCTGCACGCGGTCAAGAGCATCGACAACTTCCTGTACCGCATCGAGCATGGCGAGGTCATCAAGATCGACGAGTTCTGGGGTTCTTACACCGTCATCAACCACGAGCGGAATTTGAATTACGCGCGGTTTGTGATGTCGGCCGACCTGCCCGAGTTCATCGCGCGCAGCCTGGCAGCGAAACGCGAGGCGGAAGCGAGCAGCAAGCTGATCAACACCAGCGAGGGGATGAGCGAGCGCGAGCAGAAAAACAATATCTACATCACCTGCATGCCGTGGCTGCGCCTGACGGCGATCGAGCACCCCATCTTCCAGCACCGGACTTACGACATCCCGTCGCTGGCCTGGGGCAAATTCGGCGCGCCGCAGGACGGCAACATGACGGTGCCGTTTTCCGTGCAGGCGCATCACGGCTTTGTCGACGGCTACCATGTGCACCTGCTGGCCGAGGCCATCGCCGCCCGCATCGCGCAACTCATCGCGCAATGAGGCGGCGGCCGGGCGGCGCGGCACCGCGCGCCGCCCGCCTCAGGCGCGCCGCGCTTCCTGCACGCCGCTGACCTCGGTGATCGCCGTCAGCGCTTTTTGCAGCTGCGCGGTGGCGCCGATTTCGGCCGTGAAGGTCATGCGCGCGAAGCCTTTGGTACTCTGCGTGTTGACGCCGATGACGTTGATTTTCTCGCGCGAGAAGATCTCCGAAATGTCGCGCAGCAGGCCCTGGCGGTCGCCGGCCAGGATGAAGATGTCGACCGGGTAGACGGTGTCCGAGCCGGCCCGGCCCCATTCCGTGAAGATGACCCGCTCCGGCGCCTTGGTGCGCATCTCGGCGAAATTCTTGCAGGTGGCGCGGTGGATGGACACGCCCTTGCCGCGCGTGACGAAGCCGACGATGCCGTCCGGCGGCGCCGGCTTGCAGCACTTGGCCAGCGCCGTCATCAGGCCGTCGGTGCCGACCACCAGCACGCCCGACTTGGCGCCCTGCTCGACGCTCGACGCGCGGCTCTTGTTGAGCACCACCGCGTCTTCCGGCTCGGCCGCTTCGCCGTGGTCGTGCAGCGCGTGCTCGACGTGGCGCAGGCTGAACTCGTCCTTGCCGACGGCGAGGAACAAATCGTCGACTTTCGCGAAGCCCAGCTTGTTGGCCAGCGCCTCCAGGTTGACGGCGGTCTTGCCTTCGCGCTGCAAGGATTTCTCGACCATGGCGCGGCCGTGCGACAGCGTTTCCTGCATGTCGATGGCGTGGAACCAGGCGCGGATCTTGGAGCGCGTGCGGTTGCTGACGGTGTAGTCGACGTTGAGCCAGTCGCGCGACGGTCCGGCCGTGCCCGGCGCGCCCTTGGCGGTGATGATCTCGCAGGTCTGGCCGTTTTTCAGCGGCGTGTTCAGCGGCACCATGATGCCGTCCACGCGCGCGCCGCGGCAGCGGTGGCCGACGTCGCTGTGCAAGTGGTAGGCGAAGTCGATCGGCGTGGCGCCGACCGGCAATTCAAGCACGCGCGCCTGCGGCGTGAGCACGAAGATGCGGTCGTCCAGCGCGGCCGATTTCAACTTCTCGACCCACTCGCGCTGCATCTCTTCCTGGCCGACGACGACGTCGGCGACGTCGCTCTTCCACGCCAGCAGCTGGCGCAGCCAGGCGATTTTCTCGTCGTACTTCTGGCCCGAAAAGTTCGAGCCGCCCTCCTCCTTGTAGCGCCAGTGCGCGGCCACGCCGTACTCGGCGAAGCTGTGCATTTCCTGGGTGCGGATCTGCACCTCCAGCGGGCGGCCGTCCTCGGCCGTCACCACCGTGTGCAGCGACTGGTAGCCGTTGGGCTTGGGGCGCGAAATGTAATCGTCGAATTCCTTGGGGATGGGGGTCCAGATATTGTGGACCACGCCCAGCACCGTGTAGCAGGTCTTGACGTCGGCCACGATGACGCGGAAGGCGCGCACGTCGTACAGGTCGGTGAAGTCGAGCTCCTTGCCCTTCATCTTGCTCCAGATGCTGTAGATGTGCTTGGGGCGGCCGAACACTTCGGCCTCGATGCCGGCCGAGGCCATCTCCGTTTGCAGCCGCAAAATGGCGGACGAGACGAAGCCCTCGCGCATCATGCGTTTTTCTTCCAGCATCTTGGCGATGCGCTTGTAGGCTTCCGGCTCGATGAAGCGGAACGACAAATCCTCGAGCTCCCACTTGAGCTGCCAGATCCCGAGCCGGTTGGCCAGCGGCGCGTACAGGTCCAGCGTTTCGCGGCCGTAGTCGCGCGTCATGTCGTTGAACAGCTTGATGTCGGCGAAGTGGCGCAAGGTCGTCACGCAGGAAGCGAGCCGCACCAGCACCACGCGCATGTCGGACGCCATCGCCAGCAGCATCTTGCGCAGCGTTTCGATTTGCGCCACCGCCAGCTGGGCGGCGTTGCGGCCGCGCGCCGTGGCCTGGGCCTGGCCCTGGGTCAGCTCGCGCAGGCGGATCAGCTGGCGCACGCCGGCCACCAGGTCGGACACGGCCACGCCGAAGCGCGGCTCGATCAGCGGCGCCTGCGCCGGGTCCAGCAGCGTGGCCTCGAACATCAGGCCGGCGATGCGGGTTTCGGCGTCGGTGCGCAGGAAGGCCAGCGTGCAGGCCACGCCGACGGCGAAGTCGAGCGCGCCCTGGCCGCTGCCGCACAGCTTGTCGCCATAGGCGGCGCTGGCGTAGTCCAGGGCCGCCATGACGCGCGCGCCGTCGTCGGCCGACAAGCCTTGCACCAGCTGTTCGCTGGTGGCGCTCAGGGTGGCGGTGGAAACCATCAGCGCTGCGCCGCGACGACGACGATTTCGACGCGCCAGGCCGGGTCGCCCAGCCGCGCTTCGACGGTGGCGCGCGGCGGCGTGTGGCCGCTGGGCACCCACTCGTCCCAGGCCTCGTTCATGCCGGCGAAGTCGGCCATGTCGGCCAGGTAGATCTGGCAGCTGAGCAGGCAAGTCTTGTCGCTGCCCGATTCCGCCAGCAGGCGGTCGATATGGCCCAGCACTTCGCGGGTCTGGCCGCCGATGTCGGCGCCGCTGTCTTCCGCTATCTGGCCGGCCAGATAGACGGTGCTGTTGTGGATCGCCACTTCGGACAGGCGCTTGCCGACGTGCAGTCGTTTGATTTCCATACGTATTCCTATTGACTGATTACTGACCGAGCAAAAACTTGCGGGCGATGGCGATCTGGTCGTCGTGAATGAAGGTCGGCGCGTGGCCGACGTCGGCGATCTCCACCAGCTGGGCCCGCGGGCCGCGGCGCGTCATGCTCAGCGCCGTCTCGCGCGACAGCAGGTCGGACTCGGCGCCACGCACCAGCAGCGTGTCGCAAACGATGGCGTCGTAGGCGGTCCACAGCAAGGCTTGCTCGGCCTGCACGGACTCCGGCGTGGCCGAGCGGAAGGGCAAGGCCAGCCCCATATCGTAGTGGCGTATCCACTGGCCATCCTTGTCTTGACGCAACACGTCGCTGGCCAGCTTGCGCCATTCCGCCTCGGTGTGGGCGCCGAAGGGCCGCGACACGTCGCGGATGAATTGGGCGCCCTCCTCGAAGGTGGGGAAGCGCATGTCCTGACCGATGTAGTCGCCGATGCGCTGCAGGGCCGACGGGTCGAGCACGGGGCCGATGTCGTTGAGGATGAGCTTGCGGATCGGATTGTCCGGCAGCGAGGCCAGGCCGAGGCCGATCAAGCCCCCCATCGAGGTGCCGAACCAGTCCACGCGCTGGCCGGGCGCGCCGTCGAGCACGCGGGCCAGCAGCGTCACCATGTCGGCCACGTATTGCGGCATGCGGTACAGCTGCGGGTTGCGCAACCAGCCGGAGCGGCCGCGGCCGACCACGTCCGGGCAGATCACGCGGTAGTCGCCGGCCAGCGCGCGGGCCATATTGTCGAAGTCGTCGCCGACGCGGGTCACGCCATGCACGCACAACAGCACGTTCGGATTGTCGGGCGCGCCCCACTCCTTGTAGGACATCCGATGCAGGCCGGCCATCGATATACACTGCACGGATTTAATTTTTGCTTCGAGCATGCCACTTCCTTGTCAGATAGGGGGAGCGGACCGGCTGGACGGACCAACCGCCATTTTACCGGTCGCTGTCGTTACCGTTGTCATTATTGTTGTCATTATCGCTGCCATCTTAGCGCAGCGGGAGCCATAGCAACAACACGTTATCCTGGCGCCAACCATTACCTGCGGTTAACCACAATGGTGATAACGTCCATTTTCATCCATGATGACTGCCTTACAAGACCACGCGAGGAGACCCCGTGAAAAAACCATTCTATAAAATTCTATACGTGCAGGTGCTGTTTGCGATCGCCTGCGGCGTGCTGCTGGGCCACTTCCTGCCCGCCGACGCGGTGGCCATGAAACCGCTGGGCGATGGCTTCATCAAGCTCATCAAGATGATCATCGCGCCGGTGATTTTCTGCACCGTCGTCACCGGCATCGCCGGCATGCAGGACGTCAAGAAAATCGGCCGCGTCGGCGGCAAGGCCCTGCTCTACTTCGAGGTGATCTCGACCTTCGCGCTGGTGATCGGCCTGTTCGTGGCCAACATCATCCGTCCCGGCGACGGCTTCCACGCCAACGCCGCCACGCTCGACACCAAGTCCATCGCGGAGTTCACGGCCAAGGCCAAGACCCAGTCGACGGTCGACTTCCTGATGAACATCATCCCCAACACCATCGGCGACGCCTTCACCAAGGGCGATATCCTGCAGGTGCTGCTCATTTCCATCCTGTTCGGCTTCGCGCTGTCGCTGCTGGGCGAGCGCGGCAATCCGGTCACCAAGCTGATCGATGACGTTTCGCACGGCATCTTCGGCATGGTCAACATCATCATGAAGGTCGCGCCGCTGGGCGCCTTCGGCGCCATGGCCTTCACCATCGGCAAGTACGGCATCGCCTCGCTGGTGCCGATGGCCAAGCTGATGGGTTCCTTCTACCTGACCTGCGGCCTGTTCATCTTCATCGTGCTCGGCACGGTGGCGCGCCTGACCGGCTTCTCGATCGGCCGCTTCATCCTCTACATCAAGGAAGAACTGCTGATCGTGCTCGGCACGAGCTCGTCGGAAAGCGCCCTGCCTTCGCTGATGAAGAAGATGGAAAAGCTGGGCTGCTCGAAATCGGTGGTGGGCCTGGTGGTGCCGACCGGTTATTCGTTCAACCTCGACGGCACCAACATCTATATGACGATGGCCGCCCTGTTCGTGGCGCAAGCGACCGACACCGACCTGACGCTGCTGCAAGAGCTGACCATCCTGGGCGTGGCGATGTTGACGTCCAAGGGCGCCTCCGGCATCACCGGCGCCGGCTTCATCACGCTGGCGGCGACGCTGGCCGTGGTGCCGACCATCCCCGTGGCCGGCATGGCGCTGATCCTCGGCATCGACCGCTTCATGAGCGAATGCCGCGCGCTGACCAACTTCATCGGCAACGGTGTGGCGTCGGTGGTGGTGTCGAAGTGGGAAAACGAGCTCGACACGGAGCAGATGAAGCGCGAACTGGCCAACCCCAGCCACCTGATGGCGGCCAACGACGCCTATGTGGAGCCGGCCAGCGGCACGCACCGCTAAACCAGCCCCGTCCATGAAAACGGCCCCGCACAGCAATGTCCGGGGCCGTTTTTCATGACGCCGGCCGCGCAAAAAAACCCGGCCCCCACATTGCATGGGGGCCGGGTTTGGCATGGCCAGGCGCGGAACGCCCGGCCATCTTCGGGCGCTTAGCGCGCCGGCAGGGCCGGCTTGCTGCGCCGGTTGTGGGCCATCGGCAGCGGGTCGGTGGTGTCGACGTCGATCAGCGTGCTGGCATAGTGCGCCACGCCCAGCATGTAATCGACTTCGCCCAGGTAGCGCTTGCCCGTTTCCAGCCCGGACCAGCTCATGCCGACCGTGCCGGTGCCGCCCTTGCGGGACAGGCCAGGCAGCGTCACCTTGAGGTTGCCGCCCATGACGCCGGGCATCAACAACCAGCTCGACAGCTTGTAGTCGGCATGGCCGTTCTTGGGCGCGTAGCCGAGCACGCACACCTTGTACGTGCCCGGCGCCGGCACCCACACCTGTATCGCTTCATTGGCCGTGTCGCCATAGCTGTAATACATGAGGTCGCCGAACGGATCGACCAGCGCCAGGTCCAGATCGCTTTCCCCGCTGTCGCTGGTGTCGGCGTCGAACAGGGCGAAGCGGGCCAGCAAGGCGCCCGCCGGTATCGTCACGTCGGTGACGTTGACGCCCGGGCCGCCTTTGCCGGCGCACAACGCCAGCGCCGCCAGATCGCCGCCCTGGTACTGGCCGATGCCGGTGCTGGCCTGGGTGGCCGCTTGCAGACCGGACTTGACCGCCGTCATCAGACCGTTGAAGTCGGTGCCGATGCTGAGGATCTTGCTGCCGGTGGCGGCCTCGCTGTAGACCTCGCCCTTCACCGTCATGGTGGCGGCGCGCGCCGTCAGCGGACTGCGCACCTTGTGGCCGGCGCCGTCGGACCACACCAGCGAGCCATAGTCCCAGCTGTCGACGTCCGCCGTGGTGCGCGTCAGCTTGACCGAGAACGCGGCGCTGGCGCCGGGCGCCAGCGTCAGCACGGCCGGCTGCACCACCACCGCAAAGCCCGGCAAGGTGGCCACCGCCGTGTAGGTGGCGGCGCTGCCGCCGACATTGGTGACGGTGCGGTTCAGGGTCAGGCTGCCCAGCACCCGGTCGGCCGTCAGCGACGGCAGGTTCAGGTTGTAGGCGGCGGTGCTGCCCAGCGATTGGCAGGTGTCGGCCGAATACGCCGGCGAACCCTCGCCGCACAGGAAGCGGATGTAGTCGTCCTCGCCCGCGTCGTAGACCAGGCCGGGATCGGCCGCCGACGATGGCGCCGCCTGCCCCGCGCCCTGGCCCCACGGCAACTGGCCGGAATTGAGGGCGCTGCTGTCCCAGGGGACGCCACCGCTGAGGCCGTCCGGCACGGTGTCGAACGCCGTCGTCATCAAAGCCGACTTGATGGCGGCCGGGCTCCAGTCCGGATGGCGCTGCTTGAGCACCGCGCCCATGCCGGTCACGTGCGGCGTGGCCATCGAGGTGCCCGTGTAGAAGGCCCAGTCGACCCTGGGCGCCACGGCGCCGCCGGCCACCGCGTCGCGCTGGGCCGGCGTGAGGTCGGCGGACACGCCGGCCAGCACGTCGGTGCCGGGCGCGGCCAGGTCGGGCTTGAGGATGCTGGCGTCGGTCACGCTGGGGCCGCGCGACGAGGAGTCGCTCATCATCGGCGCCGGCGCGCCCGGGTCTATGCGCATGGTGACGTCGCCCAGGGCGGCGCTGGCGTGGCCGCCGGCGACATAGCTTTTCAGCGTCAAGCCGTCGGCCAGCAACAGGTGCAGCGTCGACAGCGCATAGGACTGGCTCGGCAGCGTGGTCGCGCCGCCGGCGACGTTGACCAGGATCACGCCCACCGCGCCGGCCAGCTTGGCGTTGGCGACCTTGTTGACCAGCACGTTTTGGCCGCGGTCGCAGACGACGATCTTGCCGGCCACCTTGGCCGGGTCGAGCAGGTCGGGCACGCCAGCGATGGCGTCGACGCTGCCGAAACAGCGCGCCAGGTTGGGATCGTCCGCCGCCACGCCGGCCTTGCCCGCGTCGCGCGCCAGGATCAGCGTGCTGGACGGGGTGCTGGCATTGGTCGACGCGCCGCTCAGCTTGGCGCCGCTGCCCAGCGTCGCCGTGCCCCAGTACGTGCGGTTGTGGGTCGAATTGCCCACCGTCGTCAGCCACGGGCTGGGATGGGACACGGGCGCCGGCGACTCGGTGCCCGGGCCTTCGTTGCCGGCCGCCGCCGACACGAACACGCCGGCGTTCGAGGCGCCCAGGAAGGCCAGCTCGGTCGGCTCGTCGAAGTAGCCGCCGCCACCGCCGGGGCCGATCGAATAGTTGATGACGTTCACGCCATCCTTGACCGCCTGCTCGATCGCCGCCACGCTGTCGGAGGTGGCGCAGCCGTTGTCGCCGGCCGAATTGGTCCAGCACACCTTGTAGGCCGCGATGCGCGCGCGCGGCGCCATGCCGGACAATTTGCCCATGGCCACGCCGCTGATGGTCGCCACCACGCCGGCGTTGCCGCCGGCCGTGGTCGACGTGTGGGTGCCGTGGCCGCCGTGGCCGGTGGCGCCGCCCAGCGAATCGCGGGCCGAGGCGAACTCGGTCCAGTGCAGCGGCATTTGCGTGCCGTTGAAGTAGCGCGCGCCGATCAGCTTGTTGTTGCAGTTGTCGGCGCCGAAGCCCTCGCCGATGTCGCAAGCGCCCTTCCAGCGCGCCGGCGGCGCCCCGTAGGCCAGCGTGCCGCCGGCGCGCGTGGGATTGCCGTCCTTGTCGACGCGGTCGGCATAGCTGGGGTTTTCCGGCCAGACACCGGTGTCGACAATGCCGATGATGATGTCTTCGCCGGCCGCGCCCTGGCCGCCGACCTGCTCCCACAGTCCGCCCGGACGGTTCAGGCCGAGGAAGGTCGGGGTGTAGCTGGTGTCGGCCTTGAGGATGGTGTCCGGGCTGATGCGGGCCACGCCGCTGTTTTTCTTCAGCGCCCGCACTTCATCGTCGCTCAGCAAGGCGGTGAAGCCGTTGAACACGACGTTGTAATTGTGGGTGACCTGGGCGGCGCCCACGGTGGCCAGCACCGCGGCCTTTTTCTGCTCCAGATAGCTGACATAGGATTGCACTTCCACCGTGTCGACATTCAGGCGCTGGCCCTTGGCCGACTTGGTGGCCGGCAAGCCGGTGACCTGGCCGCCGTAGCTGGCCACGGGGTGGTCGACCAGTTGCACGATGTAGGAATGGCGGCCGTCCTCGGCGTGGGCGGCGCCGGGCAGCGCCGCCCGGCACAGCAGCACGGCGGCGGCGATCAGGGTGCGCTTCATACGCGACCTCCAGTCGCATCCGGCGTGCTCGGGCGCCGGCGGCGCAGGCGCGACACGGCGCCGACCAGCGCCAGCCCGGCCAGCAACATGCCCCAGGTTCCCGGTTCCGGCACGGCGGCCACGGTGCTGACCTGGAGGTTGTCGAGCGCGAACTGGGCCTGGCCATAGGCCGGCTGGTCGAGCGAATTGACGCACACGCCGTCGTCGCCATAGAAGCAGGCGTTGAAGGTCAGGCTGCTCAGGCCGGTGCCACCGGCGCCCAGGTTGAAGGGCAGCGTGTTGTAGAGGAAGTTGCCGTTGCCATCCTGGCCCAGGAAAGGCACGGACAGCGAGAAGGCATGGCCGTCCATCGTGACGGCGCTCATCTGCAACTTGCCATAACTGCCGTCGGACATGGCGTAGGGCGCCAAAAAGGCGTACTGCAGGCTGTTGAGCACGAAGCCCTTGCCGTCGGCGCGGCTGAGCGTCACGCCGCCGTCGCCCAGGCCGGCGTAATACTGGCTGCCATCGCCAGCCGGGCAGGAAGCCACTTCGCAACTGAAGGGATCACGGGGATCGAGGATCGCGCCCGAGGTACTGGAAATGCCGTTGGCGGCCGTGTACGGGCCCTCCAGCACTTGCATCAGATAGCCGGCCTCGGTGAAGCTGTCGCCGCCGACAAACACATCGGGCTTTTGGCTGTTAAACGTGAGCATGTCGGCGTGGGCCGGCATGGCGGCGAGCAAGCCGATGGTGGTGCATAGTCCGGCCAACAGCGCCGGACGTATCTTGGTCATCATAATCATCATCTACCCTATAAAGTTATTATATTTTTATTGGATTGTTATTGGAGTGTTAATTTATTGCTGCATTGGTTATTAATAATGTGGTAGCGCTAACCTTATTGTTTGCGGCGACGGCGGGCCAACAAGGCAGTCAGGCCCAGGCCGGCCGCGAACATGGTCCAGGTGGTCGGTTCCGGCACGGGCAGCGGCACGGTGGTGTAGCGGATGTCGTTAAAGAAGATGCCGTTGCCGGGAATATCGGTGGTAAAAGCGATAGATGTCACAGCTTTGCTGAACACCATGCCGAAAAACTCATGGGCCGTCACATCATTATTGAATTGATAATCGCTGAAGAAACCATGGCCGCCGTCCGCGTAATTCACGAACAGGGTAGATGGAATATTGCCGCCAGGTCCTTGAATATGGCCCAGACCCCACACGTCCATGCCGACGGAATAGATGGGTTTTGCGAAGGTTATGGTAGCGCTATCCGGGCCGGCGAAATAAACATAGTTGCTGACCAGATAATTGTAGCGGGTGGTGTAACCACCGAAGCCGCCGTCGCAATAGCCGCCGTTGCAGCTGAAGGCCAGGTCGCCCCAGTCCCACTTGGTGCCGGTCTGGACAAACGCGCCCGACAAGTCCTGGGTGATCGCCTTGCCGGCCGACAACTTGTCGAAATACGCTTCATCTTCCGTGTACAAATCGGCCGCCGAGGCGAAGGCCGAGACCATGGCGGAGGCCGCCAATACCGCGATGCATACTTTTTTCATCATGACTCCTAGTGTGTGGGGGAATGCAATTAAAGGTCATAATTGCATATAAATATTACAATACTTTTGCCACAAAAAATGGCAATCGCATATTATTTGGACGCGAATTAGGGGCGGGTGTGCGAGAACCCTACAACTATTCAATTGATAGTCACCAGGCGCAAAAAAAAGGCACGCTGGGAAGCGTGCCATAGGGAAAAAGCGTTTGCTGCGGGGTATGTAGCGGGCGGCTAGATGGCCGATACGTCCAGTTCGGCGCCGGTCGCGGCGCGGATTTGCTCCTTGCTCACGCCGGGTGCCAGCTCGATCAGTTTCAAGCCCTGGTCGCCCACTTCAATCACGCCGAGGTCGGTGATAATCAGGTCGACCACGCCGACGCCGGTCAGCGGCAAGTCGCACTTCTTGAGCAGCTTGTGCGACGTCGAACCATCCTTGGCGGTGGCCACGTGTTCCATCAGCACCACCACGCGCTTGACGCCGGCCACCAGGTCCATCGCGCCGCCCATGCCCTTGACCATCTTGCCCGGTATCATCCAGTTGGCCAGGTCGCCCTGCTCCGACACCTGCATCGCGCCCAGGATGGCCAGGTTGATCTTGCCGCCCCGTATCATGCCGAAGGAATCGGCCGAGCTGAAGTAGGCCGAGCCGGGCAGCGCCGTCACGGTTTGCTTGCCCGCGTTGATGAGGTCGGCGTCCACTTCATCGTCGGTCGGGAAGGGGCCGATGCCGAGCAAGCCGTTTTCCGACTGCAAATAGACTTCGATATCATCCGGCACATAATTGGCCACCAGCGTGGGCAAGCCTATGCCCAGGTTCACGTAATAACCGTCCTGCAATTCCTTCGCCGCGCGCGCGGCCATTTCGTCACGAGTCCATGCCATGTTATTCTCCGTCTCAGTTGGCGCGCACAGTGCGCTGCTCGATGCGTTTTTCCGGCGTCGCGTTGACGACGATGCGGTGCACGAAGATGCTCGGCAGGTGGACCTCGTCTGGGTCGATCTCGCCGATCTCGACCAGCAGCTCGACTTCGGCCACGGTGATCTTGCCGGCCATGGCCGCGTTCGGGTTGAAATTGCGCGCCGTCTTGCGGAAGATCAAATTGCCGGCCTTGTCGGCCTTCCAGGCCTTGACCAGCGACACGTCCGACACCAGGCTGCGCTCCATCACATATTGCTCGCCGTCGAATTCGCGGATTTCCTTGCCCTCGGCGACGATGGTGCCGACGCCGGTCTTGGTGAAGAAGGCCGGGATGCCGGCGCCGCCGGCGCGCAACTTCTCGGCCAGCGTGCCTTGCGGCGTGAATTCCAGCTCCAGTTCGCCGGCCAGGTACTGGCGCGCGAATTCCTTGTTCTCGCCCACATAGGAGGCGATCATTTTCTTGATCTGGCGGGTTTCGAGCAGCTGGCCGAGGCCGAAGCCGTCGACGCCGGCGTTGTTCGAGATCGCGGTCAGGCCGGTGACGCCGGAATCGCGCAGCGCGCCGATCAGCGCTTCGGGGATGCCGCACAGGCCGAAGCCGCCGACGGCGATGGTCTGGCCGTTTTGCACGATGCCGGCCAGGGCGGAAGCGGCATCTGGATAAACTTTATTCATACTCGTCCCTTTTCTTTTGTTAAGCTGTGCCTCGTGCAAGAACATTCGACAACAATGTTGATCTTGCCAAGCAGCGCATCAGCATAGAATACGAAAATCAAAAGTACAATACGGTAGAACTACTGTTCGCGCTTGCGCATACACCGCCCCCCCTTATAGCAGAGTTTCCGCACCGCCGATGAACGCACCGCCAGCCATCGATTACGAAACCATCTTCCTGCAGGCGCCGGTCGGCATGTGCATTTCTGAAAACCGCGTCATCCAGCGCTGCAACGACGCCATGGCCAGCACCTTCGGCTACACGCGCGAGGCGCTGCAAGGGGCCTCCTTCCTGACGCTGTACCCGACCCGCGACGAGTTCCTGCGCACGGGCGACCGCATCATCCCCATCATGAACGCCAGGGGCCGTTATTCGGACGAGCGCATCATGCGGCGCGCCAATCAGGAATTATTCTGGTGCCACGTCACCGGGCACGCGCTCCAGCAGAACGCGCCGCTGGGGCCGGGCATCTGGACCTTCGAGGATGTCAGCGAAAAACGCCCGGTGACGGCCGAGCTGACGGCGCGCGAACGCGAAATCGCCGCGCTGCTGGTCGAGGGCAAGACCAGCAAGCTGATCGCGCGCGAAATCGCGCTCAGCCCGCGCACAGTGGAAATGCACAGGGCCAAGCTGATGCGCAAGTTCGGCGCGGCGACGTCGTCGGAACTGGTGCACAAGCTGGTCGGCCTGCATCTGTGAGGCCGCCGGCGCGGCCGCTTACAACGCCGTCATGCCGTCGTCGGCGGAAATGATGGCGCCGTTGATGAAGTGGGAATCCTCGCCGGCCAGCAACAGCAGCAAGCCGTCGAGGTCTTCCGGTTTGCCGGGGCGCTTGCGCGGCAGCATGTCGATGAGCTTCTGGCCCTGCTCGCTGGCGAAGTAGTCCTCGTTGATCTCGGTCGAGATATAACCGGGGCAAATGGCGTTGGTGTTGATGCCGTACTTGCCCCACTCCACCGCCATGGCCTTGGTCATCTGCACCACGCCGGCCTTGCTCATGCAATACACGCCGATCTGCGGCAGCACGCGCAAGCCCGCCACCGAGGCGATGTTGATGATGCGGTGCTGCTTTTTCGGGTCGCCCTTGGCGCGCGCGATCATGCGCTTGGCGGTCTGCTGGGCCACGAAGAAGGCGCCGCGCAGATTGGTGTCCATGATGAAGGCGTAATCGTCCGGCGACACGTCGACCAGGCGCTGCGTGGTCGACACGCCGGAATTGTTGACGAGGATGTCGATCGGCCCCGCTTCCGTCTCGGCGTGCGCGATGGCCGACTTGATGCTGGCATAATCGGTCACGTCCAGGCTGACCACGTGCGCGGCGCCGCCGTCGGCTTCGATTTCGGCGCGCAATTCCTTCAGGCGCTCGGTGCGGCGCGAGGCCAGCACGACCTGGGCGCCGGCCTGGGCCAGCACTTTGGCAAAACGGGCTCCCAGACCGCTGGAGGCGCCGGTGATGAGCGCAATTTTTCCCTCAAAGTTGACTTCTATGCCCACGAGCTACTCCCTTATTTTCTGGTGATGACATGGTGCGAACGAATTTTCCGACGCTTGCGCTGTCTGAACGTAATCATTACACAAATTGCCAGTATTAGATTGCAGCGTCTAATAATGTCCCTCAAAATGGCGCCAAAGTTGCAATCCGCCCCAAAAAGAAGCACACTCGTGCTAAATTTTTTTTATTCTTATAAAAAGTCACCATGACCCAGCCTGATAATTTAGTAGAACAGTACGGCCCGCGCGATGCGATGGAGTATGACGTCGTCATCGTCGGCGGCGGCCCGGCGGGCTTGTCGGCGGCCATCAAGATCAAACAGCTGGCCGCCGAAAAAGGCCAGGAAGTGTCGGTGGTGGTGCTGGAAAAAGGCGGCGAACTGGGCGCGCACATCCTGTCGGGCGCCGTGATGGACCCGAAGGCGCTGACCGAGCTGATCCCGAACTGGAAGGAACTGGGCGCGCCGCTCAACACGGCCGTCACCGAAGACCGCGTGCTGTTCCTGACCGAAACCAAGGCCATCAAGACGCCCAACTTCATGTTGCCGGCCTGCTTTGAAAACCACGGCAACTACGTCATTTCGCTGGGCAATGTGGTGCGCTGGCTGGGCCAGCAGGCCGAGGCGCTGGGCGTCGAAATCTTCCCCGGCTTCCCGGCCGCCGAACTCCTGTACAGCGAGGACGGCGCCGTCAAAGGCGTGGCCACCGGCACTATGGGCGTCAAGCGCGACGGCCAGCCCGGTTCCGACTTCCAGCTCGGCATGGAATTGCACGGCAAGTACACCTTGTTCGCCGAAGGCTCGCGCGGCCACCTCGGCAAGCAGCTGATGGCCAGGTACGACTTGAACAAGGGCAAGGATCCCCAGTCCTACAGCATCGGCATCAAGGAATTGTGGGAAATCGACCCGGCCCGGCATCAGCCCGGCCTGGTCATCCACACCACCGGCTGGCCGCTGGACGCGAAAACCTATGGCGGCTCCTTCCTTTACCACCTGGAAAACAACCAGGTCATGGTCGGCTACGTGGTCGGCTTGAATTACGACAATCCCTACCTGTCGCCGTACGAGGAATTCCAGCGCTACAAGACGCACCCGGCGATCCGCGGCTACTTCGAGGGCGGCAAGCGCATTTCCTACGGCGCCCGCGCGATCACGGCCGGCGGCCTGCAAGCGCTGCCCAAGCTGGTGTTCCCGGGCGGCGCGCTGATCGGCTGCGACGCCGGCTTCCTCAACATGAGCCGCATCAAGGGCAGCCACGCCGCCATCAAGAGCGGCATGCTGGCCGCCGAGGCCGCGTTCGAGGCGCTGGCCGGCGACCGCCGGCACGACGAGCTGAGCGCCTACACGACCGCCTTCGAGAAATCGTGGCTGCATGAGGAGTTGCACGTGGCGCGCAACGTCAAGCCGTGGCTGAACAAGGGCTTGTACCTGGGCAGCGTGATGACGGGCATCGACCAGCTCGTGTTCCGCGG
Organism: Rugamonas sp.; assembly: GCF_025354735.1. Lineage (GTDB taxonomy): Bacteria > Pseudomonadota > Gammaproteobacteria > Burkholderiales > Burkholderiaceae_D > Rugamonas. The sequence goes on along the minus strand of NZ_JANXMI010000194.1, from coordinate 11,056 downwards.
CAAGGCGCCGTGGACCTTGCACCACGACTATGCCGACCATGAATGCCTGAAGCCGGCGTCGCAGTGCACGCCCATCGCCTATCCCAAGCCGGACGGCAAGCTGACCTTCGACCGTTTGTCGTCGGTGTTTATTTCCAACACCAACCACGCGGAAGACCAGCCCGTCCACTTGACGCTGAAGAATCCCAGCGTGCCGGTCGACGTCAACCTGGCCCAGTACGCGGGGCCGGAGGCGCGCTACTGTCCGGCCGGCGTCTACGAATTCGTCAAGACCGACGACGGCGCCGACCGCTTGCAGATCAACGCGCAAAATTGCGTGCACTGTAAAACCTGCGACATCAAGGACCCGACCCAGAACATCGTCTGGGTCACGCCGGAAGGCGGCGGCGGACCGAATTATCCGAATATGTAAACGGCGGGCGGCCCCGCTTTCCCCGGGCCTGGACGGCTCGATACAAATAAAATGAAAAAATTTCCATAAAGCACTTAATGTCCACTTCGAAATGGTCGTCTTGTACTTGAGAGAGCACAAAGAGTACGTTGCTCCGAACTGTATCCACCTAACAGGAGTTATTTCATGCTGAGCCTTCACACCAACAGCGCATCATTGGCCGCACAAAACGCCATCTCGATGACACAGAAGTCGTTGTCGACTTCGCAGACCCGCCTGAGTACCGGCTATCGCGTCAACTCGTCTATGGATGATGCTGCTGGTTTGCAGATCGCGACCCGCCTGAAAGCGCAAACGAGCGGCATGGCCGTGGCCATGCGCAACACCCAGAACAGTATCTCGATGATGCAGACCGCCGAGGGCGCGTTGCAGGAAACCACCAACATCCTGACCCGCATGAAGGATCTGGCGACCCAGGCCGCCGACGGTTCGTCGACCGCCACCGACCAGACCGCCATCCAGTCGGAATACGACACGCTGTCCGACCAGCTCGGCAACATCATCTCCAACACGACGTTCGGCGGCACCAAGCTGCTCAACAACACCAGCGGCACCTTCGCCGTCGCCGGCGGCGTGAAGTTCCAGATCGGTTCGAGCAGCAGCGAAACGACGACCGTCGACCTGAGCACCCAGATGAGCACGGCAACCGGCCTCGACGGCGCCCTGACCGCGGTCAGCGCACGCTACAACGGCTCCGGCACCGTCAGCACCACCGCCGGCACGGAAATGACGGCCGCCGGCGGCGCCAACGCCGAGATCGACAAGCTGTCGACGGCCATCGACGCCGTCTCGACCGTGAAATCGGCGCTGGGCGCCGCGTCCAACAGCCTGGACCACGTGTACAACAACCTGTCCAATATCAGCACCAACACCCAGGCCGCCACCGGCCGTCTGGTCGACGTCGACTTCGCGGCCGAAAGCTCGAACATGACGCAAAGCCAGATGTTGCTGCAAGCGGGCACGGCGATGCTGAAGCAAAGCAACAGCATCTCCTCGCTGGTTATTTCCTTGCTGCAGTAATCCTAGCGCCTTCCTGATCTGGCGACAGCGCAGGAAACCAGGGGCCAACCGCACGCCGGTTGGCTTTTTTTTGGCCCGCTGTTCCGGGACATGGTATCTTTGCTGCACCCTCAGCGAGAAAGATCGATGGCCGTAGACCGTATCTCCCCTTCCGGACCGTCGCTGATCCCGCCGGACCGTGGTCGCGCCCCGCCGCAGGGGCCGGCCCCCGCCGCGCCCGGCCACGACGTCGACGGCGCCGACGATTTCGCGCTGGCGCCGCTGAACCCCAACCAGATCGGCACCGTCCTCGACGGCCTCGATGGTCCCGGCGCGCCCGGCGACACGCCGCAACCGGGCGCCGCCGCGATGGCCCAGGCCATGGCGGCCGAAGCCGTGCTGGCCAACGATCCGGCGGCGATGCGCCCCAATCAACTGTTTTTATCGCGCCAGCTGGTCTGGCGCTCGCCCGACGCGGCGCTGATGGCCGGTTCCTGGCACGTCATGGTGCGCACCTACGGCGAGCAGCGCGCCGCGTGGTTGCAGCAGGCCAGCGGCCAGCGCCTGCCGGCCAGCCTCTTCATGGCCGACAGCGGCGGCGACAATCTGCGCGAGGGCCGCGCGCCGGCGCCGCTGGTGACGGAGCTGGAACCGTGGCGCTTCGCCGTCTACGCCTGGGGCGCCGAGCAACTGGTGCTGCGGGTGCTGGCGCGCGACGCCGACAGCGGCTCCAGCGCCAACGGCCAGCGCCGCCGCAGCCGCGCCGTGCTGCGGCTGGACTTGATGCTGCCGGGCGTGGGCCGGGTTATCATCCAGATGGAGCCGGTCGGCGGCGGCGTCGTGCTCGACGTCGGCGCCCAGCAGAACGCGGCCATGCAGCACATGCGCGAAATGTTGCCGCGGCTGGCCGCGCTGGTGGCCCGCAGCGGGGTGACGATCTTGCGCTGCCGGCTGATGCGCGAGCTGCCGCCGCCGAGCGCGGAGCGGGTCTATCCGACCCGGGCCCAGGCGGCGGCGCTGACGCACGCCATCTTCAAGGCGATGGCCGAGGTGGCGGTGATGCTGGCCCAGCCGCTGCCGCCGGACGATGTGTTTTCCCAGTCGGCCTGAGACCACCCTGGTCCACCCCGGCCTATCCTAGCCGACCGTGCCGATGATGCTCACTTCGCGGTTTTCCGGCACCTCGTTATACGACAGCACGTGCAGTCCCGGCGCGAACAAACGCGCATAGCGGGCCAGCAAAGGACGGATCTGCGGCAGCACCAGCAGCAGCGGCGGCGTGCTCTGCTGCTTCATCTGTTCGCGCGCGACCGGCATGTTCACTTGCAGCTGGGACAGCAGATGCGGATCGATGGGATAGTTGTCGAGCACCACCTTGCCGCTCTGGCGCGCCTGGTTCAGCGAGCCGAGCAACATGTTTTCCAGGTCGCCGCCCAGGTTGAAGGCCTTCATTTCCAGCTTCTGGCCGAACAGGCCGGAAACGATCTGGCGCCGCAGCGCGCAGCGCACCTCGGCCGCCAGCAAGATCGGGTCCTTGGTGGTTTCCGAGCTGTCGAGCAAGGTGGTGGCGATCGGCACGATATCCTTGATCGACACGTTTTCGGCCAGCAGCACGCGCAGCACGCGCAGCAGCTGGGTGTGGGTGAGCGCCTTGTCGAGCGAGGCGGCCAGCTTGGGCGAGAGCGCGGCCAGGCGCTCCATCAGCGCCGCCACGTCGTCGTGGCGCAGCAGCTCCGGCAGATATTCGCGGATCAGCTTGGAAACGTGGGTGGCGATGGCGCTGGGCGCCTCGACCACCTGATAACCGAGGCCGAGCGCGTTGGCCTTTTCGCCGACCTCGATCCACGTGACCGGCATGCCGTAGGCCGGCTCGACGCCGGGGATGCCGTCGATCTGGCCGTAGACGGTCGGCGACGGGATCGCCATCAGGCGGTCGGCGAACACTTCGGCCTGGCCCACCACGCTGCCCGACAGCACCACCGCGTACTGCGAAGCCTTCAGGCTCAGGTCGTCGCGCACGATGATGGGCGGCAGCAGCAGGCCCATCGCCTCGGACAGGCTCTGGCGCACGCCCTTGATGCGCTTGGCCAGCGGCTCGCCCTGGGCCTTGTCTATCATGCCGACCAGCTTGTAGCCCAGCGCCACCTGCAACTGCTGCACGGACGGCAGGCTGTGCCACTCCAGCTCCGGCACGCGCTCGTCGCGCAGCGCCGCTTCGATGGCGGCGATGCTGGCCGGGTCGGGCTTGCGCTCGCGCGTGGCCAGCTTCCAGCCGACGAAGGCCAGCACCAGCGCGAAGGCCATGAAGGTCATCCACGGCATGCCCGGCACCAGCGCCAGGACCAGCATCATGCCGGCCGCGCTCAAGATCACCTGCGGCGAGGCCAGCAGCTGACCGCCCACTTGCTGCTCGAAGTCGCCCGAATCGCTGATGCGGGTCACCAGGATGGCGGCGGCGGCCGACAGCAGCAGCGCCGGGATTTGCGCCACCAGGCCGTCGCCGATGGTCAGCAGCGCGTATTCCTTGAAGGCGGCGTCCAGGTGCATATCGTGCATCAGCGCGCCGATCGCCACGCCGCCGACCATATTGATGATCAGGATCAGGATGCTGGCGACGGCGTCGCCGCGCACGAACTTGGAGGCGCCGTCCATGGCGCCGTAGAAATCGGCCTCGGCGGCGACGTCGGCGCGGCGGATCTGGGCTTTTTCCTGGTTGATGAGGCCGGCATTCAAGTCGGCGTCGATCGCCATCTGTTTGCCCGGCAAGGCGTCCAGCGTGAAGCGGGCCGACACTTCGGAAATGCGCTCGGCGCCCTTGGTGACGACGACGAAGTTAATAATCATCAAGATCACGAAGACCACGATGCCGACCACGAAATTGCCGCCGATGACGACGTTGCCGAACGCTTCGATCACCTGGCCGGCCGCCGTCGGGCCCTCGTGGCCGCGCAGCAGCACCACCCGGGTCGAGGCCACGTTCAGCGTCAGCCGCATCATGGTGGTGGCCAGGATCACGGTCGGGAACACCGAGAAGTCCAGCGGCCGCCGCGCCGACACACTGACCAGGATCACGATCAGCGCCAGCACGATGTTGAAGGTGAACATCACGTCGAGCAGGATCGGCGGCAGCGGCAGGATAATCATCGCCAGGATCACCAGCAGGAAAGCCGGGGTGGCGAATTTGTGGCGGCGCATTTCAGCGGCCAGCCGGGTCAGGAAACTCACGATACAACCTCACTCATGGCGGATGGGATCACCATCTCGTTGGGGAAAGCGGGCTGGGCGTTGCGGCGCCCGCTTCGGAATGCCTGCAATTGCAGCACATAGTTCAGCACCTGCGACACGGCCTGGTAGAGCTGGACCGGAATCTGCTGGTTGACCTGGCTGGGGTTGTAGATGGCGCGCGCCAGCGGCGCCAGCGGCAGCACCTCGATGCCGTGCTCGCGCGCGATCTGGCGGATATACAGCGCCATCTCGTCGACGCCCTTGGCCACCACATAGGGTGCTTCGGCGCGCGCGCCGTCATACTTGAGGGCGACGGCGTAATGTTCGGGGTTGACGATGACGACGTCGGCCGTCGGCACGGTCTTGCGGGCGCTGCGCCGCGCCAGGGCCCGCTGCAACTGGCGGATACGGTTCTTGACCTCGGGCCGGCCTTCGCTGGACTTGTGCTCTTCCTTCAAGTCGTGCTTGCTCATGCGCTGGTTCTTGGCGAAGAAATAAGCCTGGGCCGGCACGTCGATCAGGGCGAACAGGATGAACACGGAACACAGCGCCATCAAGCCGTCGAGCATCAGATTGGAGCCGGCCATCATGGCCTGGCCCAGCGGCAGGTGCTGCAACTGGGTGTAGTCGCGGATGGTCGAGCGGCTCACGTGCACCAGCACCCAGCCCAGCACGCCCGCCTTGCCCAGCGAAATGAGGAACTCGAAACCGTGGCGCGCGCTGAACAGGCGGCCCAGGTTGGCGGCCGGACTGAGGCGCTCCATCTTGGGCGCCCAGTGCGAGGTGCTGACCACCCAGCCGCCCGGCACCAGCGCGCCCAGCACGACGAACAGCGGCACGATGAACAGCGGCAGCACCATCTTGATGAGCAGCCACATGGCGGTGCCGAAGACGATGGAGAGGGTGTTGTCGAGCGCGCCCTCGGAACCGAGCGGCGCGAACGACTGGTGAAAGATTTCCAGGAAGTCGGCGTAGTAGCCCGGCAGCAGCCAGACCAGCAACTTCAGGCTGACCAGGATGCCGATCGCGCTGGCCAGGTCGCGCGAGCGCACCACCTGCCCTTCCTGGCGCGACTTCTTCAGCTTTTGCTGTGAGGCCTTCTCGGTCTTGTCGCCGGTGCCGCTGCTATCCGCCATGGGCCGCCACCATTTGTTGTTGGATCAGGTTCAGGATGCGGTTCGTCATCGCCACATAATGCTCGGGCACGAAGCGCACCATCTGCGTCAGCATCAGCAGGCCGAACAGCGTGATGACGGAAAAGCCCAGCGAAAACAGGTTCAGCGTCGGCGCCACCCGGTTCAGCAGGCCGAAGCCGAGCTGCACCACCAGCGTCGAAAACACCACCGGTATCGCCAGCAACATGGCGGCGGCGAAGACCCAGGCGATGTTGTAGGCCACCGTTTGCAGCAGCAGGTTGCCGAAGCCGGCGCCCAGCGGCCAGGCCTGGTAGCTGGCGCCGATCACGCCGACCACCATCAGGTGGCCGTCGATGGCGAAGAAGATGATGATGGACAGCACGCTGAGCAGGCTGGAGACGACGTCCGACGAGGTGCCGTTCATGGGGTCGTTCATGACGGCCATGGAAAAGCCCATCTGGCTGGTGACGAGAAAGCCCAGCACGCCGATCACGGCCGTCGTGTAGTGGAAGGCCAGGCCCAGCACGAAACCTATCATGGCCTGCTCGACCGTCGCCACCACGCCGTGCATGGAAAAGGGATCGATGGGCGCGGCCCGCTGCACCATGGGCAGCATCAGCACCGCCAGCACCAGCGCCAGCAGGATGCGCAGCGTCACCGGCATCACCGATTCGCCGATCACCGGCACCGACGACAGCATCGCCAGGGTGCGGCAAAACGGCCACCACAGCGCGGTCAGCAGCGGCAATAGTTGGCTCAGGACGTCTTCCATGGAAATGGGCTAGCCGACCAGCGTGGCGGCGCGGTTGAAGATGCTGACGCAGAAATCCATCAGCATGCCGGACATCCAGCGCCCCATGACGATGATGGCCAGCAGGGTCACGAGCAGGCGCGGCAGGAAGCTCAGCGTCTGTTCATTGATCTGGGTGGCGGCCTGCACCAGCGCCACCACCAGGCCGGTGACCAGGCCCGGCACGACCAGCAGCAGCACCAGCAACATGACGATGTGCAGCGCTTCCACGATCAGGTCGACCGCCACTTCGGGTGTCAGCATAGCGCGCGTCTTTCGGTAGACATTTCGGTAGACATTATGGTTGCACGGTTGTTCATCGGCGCGGACCGGCACGCACTCCAGTCCGCACCCGGGTTGGGATTCAATAAGCCTGGATACTCGTCACCAGCGTGTTGACGGTCAGCGTCCAGCCGTCGACCAGCACGAACAGCAGCAGCTTGAACGGCAGCGAAATGACCAGCGGCGACAGCATCATCATGCCCATCGCCATCAGCACCGACGACACCACCAGGTCGATCACGAGGAAGGGGATGAACAGCAGGCAGCCGATCTGGAAGGCGGTCTTCAATTCCGACAGCACGAAGGCGGCCAGCTTGACCGTGAAGCTGTGCTCGGCCGCCACCGTGATCTTGTCTTCGCCGGCCAGGTGGACGATCTGGGCCAGCGCCGCCTTGCTGGTCTGGGCCAGCATGAAGCGCGACACCGGTTGCGCGGCGATCTGCAAGGCTTCCTGCAGGCCGATCTGGTCTTTATCGTAGGGCACGAAGGCGTTGGTCCAGATCTGGTCGCCGACCGGCCGCATCACCAGCAAGGTGAGGATCAGCGCCACGCCGGTGATGACGCGGTTGGGCAGGCCCTGCTGCAAACCCAGCGCCTGGCGCAGCAGCGACAGCACGATGACGAAGCGGGTGAAGCTGGTCATCATCATCATCAGCACGGGCAGCAGGCCCAGCAAGGTCATGATGACCAGGATCTGGCTCTTGACCGTCAGCTCGGTCTTGGCGCCGGGCACGATGTCGCCCAGCAGGTCGACGGCCCGCGCCCAGCGCGGCCAGCACAGCAGCACCAGCAGCGCCAGGCCGCCCAGGCCGGCCAGCAGCGGCGTCAGCCGGCGCGGCCGCGCCGATGCGGTCCGCGGTTGCGGCAGTGGTTGCGTCAGCAACTCCCGTCCGAGCGGCGCCAGCGGCCGCGCGCCGGCCGTCATGGCGTCATCATGTCCAGGTTGAGCCCTTCCAGATCGATCACCTTCAAACCGTAATTCTCGCCCGCCACCACCACTTCGGCGCGGCCGATGGCGGTGCCGTTGACCTTGATGATGAGCGGTTCGCCGGCCAGCACGTCGAGCTCGACGACGCTGTCGGGGCCGATGGCCATCAAATCCTGCAGGGAGATGCGGGCCGAGCCCACCTCCAGCGTCAGCGTGACGGGGATCTTGCGCATCATCTGCGGCAAGTCGCGGCGGGCGCGCGGTTCCGGCGCCTCCGCCAATTCGGTGCCGACCTGGTCGATGATCATTTCCTCCGACAGGTCGTCCAACAAGGCGTCGCTGGTAGGATTGGCATTCATGTTCATCATGTTATTCGGCGTCTTCAAAAGAGGTTAAACAGAGTTTGCCTTTGTGCTCGCTGACCGCCGCCGTGAACAGGCGCGACTCTTCGAGCAAGACATCGGCTCTGTGCAGGCTGATGGGGATGATGTCGCCCACTTGCAGGTCGAACAGGCTGCCCAGCGGTACTTCCTTGGTAATCAGGCGGCCGTTGAGCGCCACCTGCAGCCGCTGCGCCAGCGGACCGAGGCCGCGCGACGGCTTCTTGGCCTGCGCGCGGCCGCGCAGCAGGCCGCTGAGCACGGCGGCCATCAGCTGCTTGTCGAGCGCGAACCAGAACTTGCCGGGCGAACCGCTGTCGATGTCGGTCAGCGTGACGCAGACCAGCCAGCCGCCCTTGAGCGGCGGCGAGCCGATGGCGGTCTTGAAGTCGGCGGCGGCGCCCGGCGCCTTGACCGCGTCGGCGCCGCCGGGCAGGTTGAGCGCGATGCGGGCCGCCAGCGTGGCGGCCAGTTGTTGCCCGAGCACCACAGCGAGGCGCTCCTCCGTGGCCGTCACGCGCACGGCCGCCGCGTCGACGGCGCCGGTGGCGTCGCTTTTATTGCGGCCGTAGCGGAAATTGAGCACGCTGAGCAGCACCTTGCGCTCCAGCGAAAAGCCGATCACGCCGGACGGCGCGTCATAGGTCAGCCAGCGGCCGGCCTCGTCGGCGCTGTCGGTGCGGCTGCATTCCACGTCCTCGACCTGGAAGCCGCCCCAGTAGCGCCGGTTCATGACCAGCCGCATGGCCTGGCTCAAGTCATCGCGCAACTGTGCCGCAAACAAGTGCAGCAGGTGCACCGGACGACCCAGCAGACTGGGGTCGAGGATCTGGTGGGGGGCGCTAGGTTTGGTGGTTGTCATGTCGGTTATATAACCCTCGGTAAGCCTCGGTGAGCCGCTGCCGCCGTCCCGAAATAGCGTTGCATCGCGAAAAATCGGATGCATACTACATCGTAACTTAAAGTCGGACTATGCCGGTAGCTAAGGATACACGAAAATGTATTTTATTGCCATGTAACAATATTGAAATACCAAATAAGGCTTTACATGAAAGTTGCTAACGGGTAAGCTAAATCGGCGCGGCAAGATCACGGCATGGTGGATAGTTTCGCCAATGCAATGTTGATAGTTGCCGAACAATGTATGATTTATAAGTCTATTTGCTAATAAAAAATAGTATTCCCCGCTCAGCCGCCCAATAAGCGCCGTGTTTCACGGCTGCCGGCGGCGTGCGGAAAGGCGAAGGAGTTCGCTGTCGGGCGGCGCTGTTGCGGCCGTTTTACGGCCGTTTTTTGGCGCTCCCCCATCTTTTGGGAGAGGCCCGCCATGTCGGTTTTTAGCCTGGATGTCTATACAACTTGAGCGTCAGGGTACCATGAGGCATAGCACTATCAGCGGCGCTGCGGCGCGTCCGGCACAGCCCTCGCGCCGGCGCCTTGCCGCACGGCACAGTAAGAGTTGGCGGGTAGTCATCGCTGTCAACAACGTTGCACATGGCGGAGGTCCAAGATGAGCAGTGGAATCACAAATTTGATCCAGGCCGACCTGGCCTCGCTGACCAGCGCGGCCAGCAATCTGGCCGACAGCGGCGTCGCCGCGGCCAACCGTTACAACGGCGGCGACGACGCGGCGCCCTCCTTCAGCCAGTCGATGATGAACGCGATCGGCAAGGTCAACCAGGACGACGCCACGGCCGGGCAGTTGAGCGCCGACGTCAGCAGCGGCAAGAGCGACGACCTGGTCGGCGCCATGCTGTCGAGCCAGCAGGCCAGCCTGTCGTTTTCGATGCTGATGCAAGTTCGCAACAAAGTAATGGGCGCGGTCGACGAACTCATCAAATTACCGCTGTAAGTTTTTTGCGAAAGCACGCCAGTGATCAACCTCATCAAGTCCCTCATCGCGCGCTGGCGCACCAGCGCCGCCCCCGCGCTGTCGCCCGCCCTGGTGCGCAATTTCTATCCCATGCTGCTGCTGGCCATCGGCGTGACGGCCATGATCCTGATGTATCTGTGGAGCGACCAGTCGGGCTACAAGCCGGTCTTCGGCGGCCGCGAAAAAGTGGCGGCGGCCGACATGATGACGGTGCTGGACGGCGAACACATCCCCTACCGCATCCATCCCGACAGCGGCCAGGTGCTGGTGCCGCAATCGATGCTGGGCAAGGTGCGCATGGTGCTGGCGGCCAAGGGCGTGACGGCGCAGCTGCCGGCCGGCCTGGAATTGATGGACAAGAACGATCCGCTGGGCGTGTCGCAATTCGTGCAGGACGTGCGCTTCCGCCGCGGCCTCGAAGGCGAGCTGGCGCAGTCCATCATGACGCTCGACGCCATCGACCACGCGCGCGTCCATTTGTCGATCGCCAAGTCGACCTCCTTCGTCTCCAGCGACGGCGACAAGTCCTCGGCCGCCGTCATCATCGCCACCAAGCCGGGCCGCACGCTGGCGCCGGAAGCCATCGCCGCCATCGTCAACATGGTGTCGGGCAGCGTCGCCAGCCTCAGCCCGCAGCGCGTCAGCCTGGTCGACCAGGCCGGCAACCTGCTGTCCTCGCACATCGACTTGAGCGAGGGTTTCGACGCCGGCGGCGCCGGCGGCGAGGGCGGCAAGCATTATCAGGACGAAGTGCGCGGCAATATCCGCGGCTTGCTCGGCCCCGTCATCGGCGAGGACAATTTCCACACCAGCGTCACGGCCGTGGTCGACAACGACAAGGTCGATGAGACGGTGGAAAAATACGGCGAAACGCCGAAGGTGACGAGCGAGGCCATGCGCGACGAGACCGAGCGCAACCGCACCGTCGCCGGCGTGCCCGGCTCGCTGTCCAACCGGCCGCCGGCGCCGGCCGATCCGGCCGCCGCGGCGGC
>NZ_JANXMI010000192.1 GCF_025354735.1 Rugamonas sp. | reverse complement strand
CATTGTGTGGATTCTTCGGCTTAAGTTGGGAAAGAGAATACTATGATTCAAACTGAAAGCCGGCTCGAAGTGGCTGACAATACCGGTGCCAAAGAAGTTATGTGCATCAAGGTATTGGGCGGCTCCAAGCGCCGTTATGCTGGCATCGGCGACGTGATTAAAGTAACCATCAAGGTTGCTGCGCCACGTGGTCGTGTCAAAAAAGGTGAAATTTATAACGCCGTGGTTGTGCGCACCGCTAAAGGTGTGCGCCGCCAGGACGGTTCGCTGGTGAAGTTCGACAGCAACGCTGCCGTGCTGCTCAACGCCAAGCTCGAACCGATCGGTACCCGTATTTTTGGACCAGTCACGCGCGAACTGCGCACTGAAAAGTTCATGAAGATCGTGTCCCTGGCACCGGAAGTCCTGTAAGGAGTCGTAATGGATAAGATTCGTAAAAACGACGAAGTCATCGTTCTGACCGGGAAAGACAAGGGCAAGCGTGGCGTGGTTCAACAGCGTATCGATGCTGAACACGTCGTGGTTGAAGGCATCAACGTCGCCAAAAAAGCGACCAAGCCTAACCCAATGACTGGCGTAACTGGTGGTATCGTCGACAAGACCATGCCAATTCACGTGTCCAACGTTGCATTGTTCAATGCAGCCAGTGGCAAGGCAGACCGCGTAGGCTTTAAAGAAGTGGACGGCAAAAAAGTCCGCGTCTTCAAGTCTTCCGGCGAAGTAGTGAAGGTATAAGAAATCATGGCCCGTCTCCAAGAATTCTACAAAGAAAAAGTCGTCGCCGACCTGACCAGCAAGTTTGGTTACAAGTCGGTGATGGAAGTGCCGCGTCTGACCAAGATCACCCTGAACATGGGTGTTGGTGAGGCGATCGCTGACAAGAAAGTCCTCGAGCACGCTGTTGCCGACTTGACCAAGATCGCCGGCCAGAAGCCGGTGACGACCAAGTCGCGTAAAGCTATCGCGGGTTTCAAAATCCGTGAAGGCTACCCGATCGGTACCATGGTCACCCTGCGTGGCGCTCGCATGTACGAGTTCCTCGATCGCTTCATTACCGTGGCCCTGCCGCGCGTGCGCGATTTCCGTGGTGTGTCCGGTCGTGCCTTCGATGGCCGCGGCAACTACAACATCGGTGTCAAGGAACAGATCATCTTCCCTGAAATCGAGTACGACAAGATTGATGCGCTGCGTGGTATGAATATTTCGATCACCACGACCGCTAAGACCGACGATGAAGCGAAAGCTTTGCTCGCCGCCTTTAAATTCCCGTTCAGAAACTGAGATCATGGCAAAACTCGCACTGATTAACCGTGAGCAGAAACGCGTCGACCTGGCCAACAAGTTTGCCGGCAAGCGCGCTACGCTGAAGGCCATCATTGATGACCAGTCGAAGTCGGAAGAAGAGCGTTACGAAGCGCGCCTGAAATTGCAGGCGCTGCCACGTAACTCCGCTCCGACGCGCCAGCGTAACCGCTGCGCCATCACCGGTCGTCCTCGCGGCACTTTCCGTAAATTCGGTCTGGGCCGTATCAAGCTCCGTGAATTCGCCATGCGTGGTGAGATTCCGGGTATGACTAAAGCAAGCTGGTAATAGGAGAATATGCAATGAGTATGAGCGATCCTATCGCCGATATGCTGACCCGCATTCGTAACGCCCAAGGCGTGCAAAAGACGACCGTGGCCATGCCATCGTCGAAAGTTAAAATTGCGATTGCCAACGTCCTCAAGGACGAGGGTTACATTGAAGATTTCGCCGTAGCCGAAGCTGGTGGCAAAGCGGAACTGAAAATCGGTTTGAAGTATTATGTTGGCCGTCCCGTCATCGAGCGCTTGGAGCGCGTGTCCCGTCCGGGTCTGCGCGTCTACAAGGGCAAGGACGAGATCCCTACTGTGATGAATGGCTTGGGTGTGGCGATCGTGTCGACTCCGCAAGGCGTCATGACGGACCGCAAAGCACGCGCTACCGGTGTCGGCGGCGAAGTTATTTGCTACGTCGCATAAGGAGTTAGACATGTCCCGAGTAGCTAAAATGCCTATCGTTGTGCCAGCTGGCGCCGAAGTCGCCATCTCCGCACAAGCGATCACCGTCAAGGGCCCGCTGGGCGTCTTGACCCAGGCCCTGAACGGCCTGGTCAAGGTGGAAAACAATGCCGGAACCCTCAGTTTCGACGTGGCCAACGACAGCCGCGAAGCCAATGCCATGTCCGGCACGCTGCGCGCCCTGGTCAACAACATGGTCACCGGCGTCACCAAGGGTTTCGAGAAAAAGCTGAACCTGGTCGGCGTGGGCTACAAAGCCCAGGCCGCCGGCGACAAGTTGAACTTGGCGCTGGGCTTCTCGCACCCGGTCGTGCATGCGATGCCAGTGGGCGTCACGTGCGCAACCCCAACCCCGACCGAGATCCTGATCAAGGGCATCGACCGTCAACAGGTTGGCCAGGTGGCCGCTGAAGTTCGCGCTTACCGCGCTCCCGAGCCTTACAAGGGCAAGGGCGTTCGCTATGCGGACGAAGTGGTTAAGATCAAAGAAACCAAGAAGAAGTAATTAGGGGCTGACGATGGATAAGAAAGAATCACGGCTTCGCCGCGGACGCCAGACACGCATCAAGATCGCGGAACTGAAAGTAAATCGCCTGTCGGTGCACCGCACCAACCTGCACATTTACGCGAGCTTGATCAGCCCGGACGCGAAAATCCTGGTTTCGGCCTCGACCGCCGAAGCTGAGGTGCGTACCGAACTGGCAGGCAAGTCCGGCAAGGGTGGCAATGCCGCCGCTGCAGCACTGGTCGGCAAGCGCGTCGCTGAAAAAGCGTTGAAAGCAGGAATCACCGAAGTCGCGTTTGACCGCTCCGGTTTCCGTTACCATGGCCGTGTCAAGGCGCTGGCTGAAGCCGCGCGTGAAGCCGGTCTGAAGTTCTAAGGAACAATCATGGCAAAAATGCAAGCAAAAATGCAAAGCGACAAGCCGGATGACGGCATGCGCGAAAAAATGATCGCGATCAACCGCGTGACCAAAGTGGTCAAGGGTGGTCGTATCATGGGTTTCGCCGCGCTGACCGTCGTCGGTGACGGCGATGGCCGCATCGGCATGGGCAAGGGCAAGTCGAAGGAAGTACCGGTCGGTGTGCAAAAGGCAATGGAAGAAGCCCGTCGCAACCTGATCAAAGTACCTCTGAAGAATGGCACGTTGCATCACACCGTCTACGGCCGTCATGGCGCGTCGAAAGTGATGATGAACCCCGCCAAGCCTGGTACCGGTGTGATCGCTGGTGGCGCCATGCGCGCCATCTTCGAAGTGATGGGCGTGACGGACGTGGTGGCGAAATCCACCGGCTCGTCGAACCCGTACAACCTGGTGCGTGCCACGCTCGACGGCCTGGCCAAAATGAGCACTGCTGCCGACATCGCCGCCAAACGCGGCAAGTCGGTTGAAGACATCCTCGGTTAAGGCGGACATCATGGCAAATACAGTCAAAGTACAATTGGTCAAGGGCTTGATCGGTACCCGTGAATCGCACCGCGCCACCGTGCGCGGCCTGGGTCTGCGTCGTGTCAACTCGGTTTCCGAGTTGCAGGACACCCCCTCGGTGCGCGGCATGATCAACAAAGTGTCCTACCTCGTTAAAGTTGTTGCGTAAGCCCCCGGGCTTGCGTACGGAGAAATCATGGAACTGAATACCATTCAACCAGCCGATGGCGCTAAGCACTACAAGCGCCGCGTCGGCCGCGGTATCGGCTCCGGTCTGGGTAAAACCTCGGGCCGTGGTCACAAGGGTCAAAAATCGCGTTCGGGCGGCTTCCACAAAGTCGGCTTCGAAGGCGGTCAGATGCCTCTGCAACGCCGCTTGCCCAAGCGTGGTTTCAAATCGCTCAACGCGACCTTCAAAGCTGAAGTGCGCCTGTCCGATCTGAACAACCTGGCCGTCGGCGATGTCGACATCCTGGTGCTCAAGCAAGCCGGCGTGCTCGGCGTGCTGGCCCGCGACGTGCGCGTCATTCTGTCCGGCGAGATCACCAAAGCGGTGAACCTCAAAGGCCTGAAAGTGACCGCTGGCGCGAAAGCGGCCATCGAAGCAGCCGGCGGCTCGGTAGCCTGAGTTGACCGCTAACAGCTTGATCGGAGCGAAAATTGGCGACTAATCCACAACTTGCTAAAAGTGCAGCGGCCGGTTTCCCCTGGGGGCGGCTGTGGTTCTTGCTTGGCGCATTGGTGGTGTATCGTATCGGCGCTCACGTCCCGGTTCCCGGGATCGACCCGGTACAATTAGCCTCGCTGTTCAAGTCGCAAGAGGGCGGCATCCTGGGCATGTTCAACATGTTCAGCGGTGGCGCCCTGGCGCGCTTCACAGTGTTTGCGCTGGGTATCACGCCTTATATCTCGGCCTCGATCATCATGCAGTTGTTGTCGATCGTGTCGCCGCAGATGGAAGCGCTCAAAAAAGAAGGCGAAGCCGGCCGTCGCAAGATCACCCAGTATACCCGCTATTTCACGGTGATACTGGCGACCTTTCAGGCACTGGGCATCGCCGTCTGGCTGGAGTCGCAAGCTGGCCTGGTGCTGGATCCAGGCTTTGCATTCCGTTTCGTTACGGTCGTAACGCTGTTGACCGGCACCATGTTCCTGATGTGGTTGGGAGAGCAAATTACCGAGCGCGGCTTGGGCAATGGCATCTCGATCATCATTTTTGCCGGGATCGCCTCCGGTCTGCCGAACGCGCTGGGAGGCCTGGCCTCGTCGGTGTCGAACGGTTCGATCGGTGCGGTGTCGGCGATCATCATCATGGCCATGGTGGTGGCGGTCACGTTCTTCGTCGTGTTTGTCGAACGTGGCCAGCGCAAGATTCTGGTCAACTATGCGAAACGCCAGGTTGGTAACAAGATTTACGGTGGACAGACGTCCCACCTGCCATTGAAATTGAATATGGCCGGTGTGATCCCACCGATTTTCGCTTCGTCGATTATCTTGTTCCCGGCGACTATCGTGAAGTGGTTCTCGCAGGGCGCCAACCAGGCCAACCCGACGGTCCATTTCCTGTCCGATTTGGCGGCATCGATGGGGCCGGGCGAGCCCATCCACGCACTGTTGTATGCCATCGCCATCGTGTTTTTCTGCTTCTTCTACACCGCTTTGGTGTTCAACAGCAAAGAAACGGCGGATAACTTGAAGAAGAGCGGGGCCTTCGTGCCAGGGATACGTCCCGGTGAGCAGACAGCCCGTTACATCGACAAGATCCTCACGCGATTGACGCTGGCAGGCGCGATCTACATCACTCTGGTGTGTTTGTTGCCGGAATTTATGCAAGCCCAGTGGAAAGTACCGTTTTATTTCGGCGGCACTTCTCTGTTGATTATTGTGGTTGTCACCATGGACTTCATGGCGCAAGTGCAAAACTACGTGATGTCGCAGCAATATGAATCGCTGCTGCGCAAAGCAAACTTCAAGGGCGGAATTCCGACGCGATAAGCGCTGGTACACATACCGAATGGCAAAAGACGACGTCATACAGATGCAGGGCGAGATTCTAGAGAATCTGCCGAATGCAACATTTCGAGTGAAGCTGGAAAACGGCCACGTGGTGCTCGGACATATTTCGGGTAAAATGCGGATGAACTATATCCGCATTCTTCCTGGCGACAAGGTGACGGTGGAACTGACACCTTACGATTTGAGCCGGGCCCGCATCGTGTTCCGGACCAAGTAAATTTTAAGT
Source organism: Rugamonas sp. (assembly GCF_025354735.1). Classification (GTDB taxonomy): domain Bacteria; phylum Pseudomonadota; class Gammaproteobacteria; order Burkholderiales; family Burkholderiaceae_D; genus Rugamonas. The sequence goes on along the minus strand of NZ_JANXMI010000192.1, from coordinate 4,227 downwards.
AATCGAACCAAGAAGAGAGTGCAAAATGAAAGTTAACGCCTCAGTCAAGCGGATTTGCCGCAACTGCAAGATCATCAAGCGCAAGGGCGTCGTTCGCGTAATCTGCGTCGAACCGCGTCACAAGCAGCGTCAAGGTTAATAACCGTTATTTATCGAGGAATAACGAATGGCACGTATTGCAGGGGTTAATATCCCCAATCATCAGCACACCGTTATCGGCCTGACGGCCATCTACGGTGTAGGCCGCCCACGCGCACAGTTCATCTGCGCCGCGACGGGTATTGCGACCGACAAAAAGGTCAAAGATCTGGATGACAGCGAACTGGAAAAGCTTCGCGATGAAGTAGCAAAATTCATCGTCGAAGGCGATCTGCGTCGTGAAATCTCGATGAACATCAAGCGTTTGATGGATCTGGGTTGCTACCGCGGCATGCGTCACCGTAAGGGCCTGCCGGTCCGCGGTCAGCGTACCCGCACCAATGCACGTACCCGCAAGGGCCCGCGCAAAGCCGCCCAATCGCTCAAGAAATAATCTAGGGAAATCATATGGCTAAGCAGCAAAGCAGCGCAGCAGCAGCGCGCGTCCGTAAAAAGGTCAAGAAGAACGTTGCTGAAGGTATCGCGCACGTGCACGCTTCCTTCAACAACACCATCATCACCATCACCGACCGTCAGGGCAATGCCCTGTCGTGGGCGACTTCCGGTGGTGCTGGCTTCAAGGGTTCGCGTAAATCGACCCCGTTCGCAGCGCAGGTTGCGGCCGAAGCAGCAGGCAAGGTTGCCGTCGAATGCGGCGTCAAGAACCTGGAAGTGCGTATCAAGGGCCCAGGTCCTGGTCGCGAATCCGCGGTGCGCGCACTGAACAACCTGGGCATCAAGATCACCGAGATCCAGGATGTTACCCCAGTTCCGCACAACGGCTGCCGTCCTCCTAAGCGTCGTCGTATCTAAGTTGCAGTCGGCGGCGGGTTTCCCGCCCGCCTTCTGTCGCCAGTGCGTACGCAAAGCAACACCGGTCGCATCGCAGCACGTCAAGAAAACGCTGGAGCAGCTGGCCGGAAACGGTTATACTGCCCGGCTGTTATTGCCTGCCGAATTCATTTGGCGGGTTTTTCGTTTTTAGCCACCGTCTGGACCAGCTCGGATCAGACTAGCGCCTAACCATCGTGTGATGGCTGGGGCGTTATATTTAAACAAAGGAAGCATCGTGGCACGTTATATCGGACCTAAAGCAAAACTTTCCCGTCGTGAAGGCACTGACCTGTTCCTGAAGAGCGCACGTCGCTCGCTGGACTCGAAGTGCAAACTGGACGTCAAACCAGGCCAGCACGGCGTCAAATCCGGCGCCCGCACCTCGGACTACGGCAACCAATTGCGCGAAAAGCAAAAAGTCAAACGCATGTACGGCATCCTGGAACGCCAGTTCCGCCGCTACTTCGCTGAAGCGGACCGTCGTAAAGGCAACACCGGCGAAACGCTGTTGAAGTTGCTGGAAACGCGTCTGGACAACGTCGCCTACCGCATGGGCTTCGGCTCGACCCGCGCTGAAGCGCGTCAGCTGGTGTCGCACAAGGCGTTCACCGTCAACGGCCAGGTCGTCAACATCGCTTCCTACGCTGTCAAGATCGGCGACGTCGTTGCCGTGCGCGAAAAGTCGAAGAAGCAAGTGCGTATCATGGAAGCGCTGTCGCTGGCTGAGCAAGTTGGTATGCCGAGCTGGGTGTCGGTCGATGCCAAGAAAATGGAAGGCACTTTCAAGTCCCTGCCAGAACGTAACGAAATCGCCAACGACGTCAACGAATCGCTGATCGTCGAACTGTATTCGCGTTAATAGCCGTCCGTACCATCCCCGCCCACTCCGTCGAGTGGGCGTTTTCACTAATGCCATCAGCCTTATCGGCGTAACGAGCCGAGGGTATTGAAAAGGACATTTCATGCAAAACAGTTTGTTGAAGCCACGTATTATCGATGTAGAGGCGCTCGGCGCCGGCCATGCCAAAGTCGTCATGGAGCCGTTCGAACGCGGCTATGGCCATACATTGGGTAACGCGTTGCGCCGCGTCCTGCTGTCGTCGATGGTGGGCTACGCGCCGACCGAAGTGACGATCGCTGGCGTCGTCCACGAATACTCGTCGCTCGATGGCGTGCAAGAAGACGTCGTCGATCTGCTGCTGAACCTGAAGGGCGTGGTCTTTAAAGTCCACAACCGCGATTCCGTCACGCTGACCCTGAAGAAGGAAGGCGAAGGCGCCATCCTGGCGTCCGACATCGACCTGCCGCACGACGTCGAGCTGGTCAACCCGGATCACGTGATCGCTCACTTGACCGCCGGTGGCAAGCTGGACATGCAGATCAAGGTCGAAAAAGGCCGTGGCTATGTGCCGGGCAACGTCCGCCGCCTGTCGGAAGACACCAACAAGACCATCGGCCGCATCATCCTGGACGCTTCGTTCTCGCCAGTGCGCCGCGTGTCCTACTTCGTTGAATCGGCCCGCGTCGAACAGCGTACCGACCTGGACAAGCTGATCATCAACATCGAAACCAACGGCGTCATTTCGCCGGAAGAAGCGATCCGCCAGTCGGCCCGCGTCCTCGTCGACCAGTTGAACGTCTTCGCCGCCCTGGAAGGCACGGAAGCGGCCGCCGAAGCGCCATCGCGCGCTCCGCTGGTCGATCCTATCCTGTTGCGTCCGGTGGACGACCTGGAATTGACCGTGCGTTCGGCCAATTGCCTGAAGGCCGAAAACATCTACTACATCGGCGACCTGATCCAGCGTTCGGAAAACGAACTGCTGAAGACGCCGAACCTGGGCCGCAAGTCCCTGAACGAAATCAAGGAAGTGCTGGCTTCGCGCGGCTTGACCTTGGGCATGAAACTCGAAAACTGGCCACCCGCCGGCCTCGAGAAGTAATCCGAAATAGCATTTGCAGCAAACTGTCCGGGACAGGTGTCCCGGACTTTTATTTTATATATTTATTGAACCGGCCCGCAACCTTGCACGCAGTGCAGTGCAGTGTTGATCGAAGAGCTGGAATAAAACCCTCGAAAGGAATTACCATGCGTCACCGTCACGGCCTCCGTAAACTGAATCGTACCTCGTCCCACCGTCTGGCTATGCTGCGCAACATGACCGTTTCGCTGCTGCGTCACGAAGCCATCAAGACCACGCTGCCTAAAGCAAAAGAACTGCGTCGCGTTGTTGAGCCGATGCTGACCCTGGGCAAGACCGACACCCTGGCCAACAAGCGCCTGGCCTTCTCGCGCCTGCGCGACCGCGAAATGGTCTTGAAGCTGTTCGCTGAACTGGGCCCACGTTACGCCAATCGTAACGGCGGCTACCTGCGCATCCTGAAAATGGGTTTCCGTGTTGGCGACAACGCGCCTATGGCCTACGTCGAACTGCTGGACCGTCCAGAAGTCACCGACATGGACAGCGCGCCTACGGCTGAAGAGTAATGTAGTCCCGGCTGCGCCCCGCGCGCAGCCTCGAGTGCTAGAGAAAGCCAGGCCCAGCCTGGCTTTTTTGCATTTAAGCACGGCTTCAGGCGCGATATGGCGCTGCGGTGTACTATGCCTGTTGCTTCAGTGATCAGCCCCGTATACAGAAAGTTTTCATGTCCGCCCACGCCCGACCGCACAATCCCACGCCCGTATCCCGGCGCTTCCCGACCCCGCGCTTGTTGACCCTGTTATCGGGCTTGATGCTGTTCACGCTGCTGGTCTTGCTCGGCGCCCGCGGCGCCCATGCCGACGAGGATTATCTGGAGCCCGACGCGGCCTTCCACTTCAGCGCCCGCATGGTCGACGGCCACACCGTCGCCGTCACCTATCAGATCGCCGACGGCTACTATATGTACCGCGAACGCTTCAAGTTCGACGCCACCGGCGCCAAGCTGGGCGCGCCGCTCATCCCGCCCGGCAAGATCAAATTCGATGAAACCTTTCAAAAGAATGAAGAAACCTATCGCAAGGGTTTGACCATCACCATCCCGGTCGACGCCAACGGCAGCTTCACGCTGCGCTCGACCGGCCAGGGCTGTTCGGACAAGGGCCTGTGCTACGCGCCGATGGAAGCGAAGATCACGCTGACCGGCAGCGGCGGCACGGCCGTGGCCGCCGCACCCGCTGCCGGCGCGCTGCCGCCGGCGCTGCTGAAAGAACCAATGGCATCAGCAACGCTAACTGTTCGTCAGAGAACTGACTGATAAAATTTAGAAGGTCTTGAC
>NZ_JANXMI010000148.1 GCF_025354735.1 Rugamonas sp. | reverse complement strand
CCGGCGGCGCGGGCGGCGGGATCGAGCTCGTACACCGTTTTGCCGCGCAGCTTGAGCGACTCCGACACATAGAGGAAGTTTTCCGAATGGCCGGCGAACAGCAACCCGTCGGGCTTCATCAGCGGCACGAAGCGCGCCAGGATCTTGCGCTGCGTCGGCTTGTCGAAATAAATCATCACATTGCGGCAGAAGATGACGTCGAACTGGCCGTTCAGCGGCCAGTGGTCGCCCAGCAGGTTCAGCTGTTTATAGGTAATCATCTGGCGCAGCTCGGGCCGCACCCGCACCATGCCTTCGCGCTCGCCCTTGCCCTTCTGGAAAAAGCGGCGCGAGCGTTCCGGCGACATCTTGTCGAGCCGGTCGATCGAGTAGACGCCGTTGGCGGCCGTGGCCAGCACATTGGTGTCGATGTCGGTGGCGATGATGGTGCACGGCGGCGTCAACGTGTTGAACGCCTCGCACATCGTCATGGCGATCGAATACGGCTCCTCGCCGGTGGAACTGGCCGAGCACCAGATGGTGATCGGGTCCCTGAGCTTTTTGGCGTGGTCGGCCAGCAGCGGGAAGTGGTGGGCCTCGCGGAAGAACGACGTCAGGTTGGTGGTGAGCGCGTTGGTGAAGGCCTCCCACTCGTCGTCGCCGCTGCGGCCGCCCTCGAGGTCGTCGAGATACTTGGCGAAGCTGGCGATGCCGGTGGCGCGCAGACGCCGCGCCAGGCGGCTGTACACCATTTCTTGTTTGCTGTCGGCCAGCGAGATGCCGGCCCGTTTGTATATCAGGCCGCGGACGCGCTCGAAATCCCTGGCGTTGAAGTCGAACTCCTTGGAGCTGTCTCTAGTTTGCGGCATTTGTTTAACCCTTAATCTGACTGCTGGAACAATGCCCTGCCGATTTTACTCCGCACTACACCATGCTCAGAATTTTTCCCGTTCGCCGGCACTGGAGACGAGAGCGGAGGCCGATTTTTTGGGTGCGGCCGTTTGCTGTTTTTGCTGGTATTGCCGGCACGGCGCGCGGGTCGGGGCGCGCCGCGGCCTCAGGCGGCCAGCGTTTCGATCAAGCCCATTTCGGCGCTCGACATCAGCTTGTCGATATCGACCAGGATCAGCATGCGCTCGTCGATGGTGCCCAGGCCTATCATGTAGTCGGTGCTGAAGGCGGTGCCCATTTCCGGTGCCTGCTTGACCTGCTCCGGCGTCAGCGTGGTGACGTCGGAGACCGAGTCGACCACCATGCCGACGATGCGGCCGTTGATGTTGAGGATGATGACCACGGTGAACTGGTCGTACACCGGCGTGCCCAGTTTGAACTTGATGCGCATGTCCACCACCGGGATGATGATGCCGCGCAGGTTGATGACACCCTTGATGAATTCCGGCGCGTTGGCGATGCGGGTCACCGTTTCGTAGCCACGGATCTCCTGCACCTTCAGGATGTCGATGCCGTATTCTTCGGAACCGAGCGTGAAGGCCAGGAATTCGTGGCCCGCGATTTCTTTGGCGCCGGTGGTGAGTGCTTCTGCCATGATGGGTGTCCTATGTAGGGGTGAGTATGCGGTTTAAAAATCAGGAAAAAATCGATTCGTCGGCCAGCTGGCGCGACGAGCGTATCAGCGCGGCCACGTCCAGTATCAAAGACACGCCGCCGTCGCCGAGGATGGTGGCGCCGGAGATGCCGGCCACCTTGCGATAGTTCGATTCCAGGTTCTTGACCACCACCTGCTGCTGTCCGACCAGGTCGTCGACGAACAGGCCGGCCTTGCGGCCGTCGGTCTCGATGATGACGACGATGCCCTCGGACGGATTGGTGTGGCGCGGCGTGATCTCGAACATCTGGTACAGCGGGATCAGGGGCAGGTATTCGCCGCGCACCTTGATGACGCGGCCCTTGCCGCTGATTTCCTTGACGTCCTCCGGTTCCGGCTGGAGCGACTCGATGACGAAGCCCAGCGGCAGGATATAGACCTCCTCGCCGACGCGGATCGACATGCCGTCCAAAATGGCCAGCGTCAGCGGCAGCGAAATCGAGATCGTGGTGCCGAAGCCCTTGGCCGAGCGGATGTCGACGACGCCGCCCATGGCCGTGATATTGCGCTTGACGACATCCATGCCGACGCCGCGGCCGGAGACGTCGGTGACGGCGTCGGCGGTCGAGAAGCCGGGCGCGAAGATCAGCTGCCAGACCTCGGCGTCGCTCATGGTGTCGATCACGGGCAGGCCGCCCTGCGCCGCCTTGGCCAGGATTTTATCGCGGTTCAAGCCGGCGCCGTCGTCCGACACCTCGATGATGATGTTGCCGCCCTGGTGGCTGGCCGACAGGAACAGCCGGCCCGAATCGCTCTTGCCGGCGGCGCGCCGCACGGCCGGCATTTCGATGCCGTGGTCGATGGAGTTGCGCACCAAATGGGTCAGCGGGTCGACGATGCGCTCGATGAGTCCCTTGTCCAGTTCGGTGGCCGCGCCGTTGGTGATGAAGTCGACCTTCTTGCCCAGCTTGGCGGCCAGGTCGCGCACCATGCGCGGGAAGCGCGAGAACACGAAGTCCATCGACATCATGCGGATCGACATCACCGCTTCCTGCAAATCGCGGGTGTTGCGGGTCAGCTGGCTGACGCTGTTGAGCAGGCGCTCGTGCGCCATCGGGTCGAGCGAATCGACGCGCTGTTCTATCATCGCCTGGGTGATGACCAGTTCGCCGACCAGGTTGATGAGCTGGTCGACCTTTTCGATGGAGACGCGGATCGACGACGATTCGGCGCCGGGCGCGCCGCCTTTGTCTTCCTTCTTGCCCGGCTTTTTCTCGTGTTCCTCGGCGGCCTTGGCCTGGGCCTGGGCTTGCAGCTCGGCCGGCGTGGGCGGGTCGAGCGCGATGCCGGCGGCGGCCTGGATTTGTTCGATGGGCTGGAAGAAGCCGTAGCCGCGGGCGTCGTCGGCGCCCTCCTCGGCGGCGGCGCGGATCTGGTCCAGCGGCTGGAAGAAGCCGTAGCCGGGCGCGCCGTCGGCGGTGGCCGATGGCGCCGGATGCAGGTCGACTTCATCGAAGAAGCCGTAGCCGAGCGCGCTTTCCGCCTGCGAGCGTTCGGCGTTTTCCAGCCTGGCCTGCTTGGGCGTCAGGGCCGGCAGTTCGGTGACGACCATGTCGTCCGGATCGAGCACGAAGGAGCAGATGGCGATGATGTCGTCCAGGCTTTCGTGGGTGGTGACGACCATGGCGTTGCGGTCCTTGTCGAGCGGCGTGATGGACACGTGGCCCATCAGACCCAGCTCGGCGCCCAGGGCCGTCACTTCGCGGTGCACCATCACCGGCAGTTCGAGCCGGTAGCGGCGCCCGCCGCTGTGGTCGACCACCTTGGCCTCGGCCGCGTGGAACGACGGCGCCATCTGCACCGGCGCCACCACCACGTCCTGCGACAGCGATTGCAGCATCATGCGCACGTCGGCCACGGCATCCTGGTCGACGCTGGCGCCGTGGCGGTGGCCGTCGAGCTGCATCTTCAGGATGTCTTTCGCGGCTAGGAAGGCGTCGACGTGCTCGGACGTCAGCGCCATCTCGCCCTTGCGGATGCGGTCGAGCAGCGTTTCGAGGATGTGGGTCACTTCCGTCATGTCGGTCACGCCGAAGGTCGACGCGCCGCCCTTGACCGAGTGGGCCGTGCGGAAGATGGCGTTCAAGTCCTCGGCGTCGGGCGCGTCGAGATCGACGGCCAGCAGCAGCCGTTCCATTTCGGCCAGCAATTCTTCGGCTTCATCGAAAAAAACCTGGAAAAACTGGCTTATATCGATGGTCATGATGAAGCTCCGTCAAGTTCGGTCAGCATGATTGCACTCGCATCTCAGCCGATGACCTTTTTGACGACTTCTATCAGTCGCTGCGGATCGAAGGGTTTGACCAGCCAGCCATTGGCGCCGGCGGCGCGGCCCTTGGACTTCATCTCGTCGGAGGACTCGGTGGTCAACATCAGGATCGGCGTCTTCTGGTAGGCCGGCAGTTCGCGCAGCAGCTTGATGAGCTCCAGGCCGTCCATGCGCGGCATGTTCTGGTCGGTCAACACCAGGTCGACGCTTTGCAGCTTGGCTTTTTCCAGGCCGTCCTGGCCGTCGACCGCTTCGATCACGAGGTAGCCGGCGGCCTTCAGGCTGAACGCCACCATCTGGCGCAGGGAGCTGGAATCATCAACTGCAAGGATTGTCTTGGCCATCTTTTTCTCACTCTATTTTAAATGCTGGGCACCGTGCCCGTTTTCGTTGGGGAGGCGGGCGCGCTAGAACAGCTCGATGTCGCCGCTTTCCAAATGTTTTTGACTGACGGCCTTGCGCAGCACGCTGCGCAATTCCAGGCTCTGGATCGCCAGCGCCATGCTGACCTTGCCGAGCAGGTCGACGATTTCCTCGTTGTCGCTCTCGGGCAGCATTTCGGCCCCGTGCGCGCCCAGCGTGCCGAGAAACTCGCGCAAGCCGGTCACGCGTTTCAGGGTGCGGTCGATCAGCTGGCTGGTCATGTCCTGGAATTGCATGCTGGTGATGGCGGCGTTGACGTGGCCGCCGACCTGGCCGTGCAGCGCCTCGAGCAGGGCCCGGTCCTGCGGCGTCGGCGTGCCGCCGGCCAGCAGCAGATTGATGGTCTGCTGCTGGGCGCCGACGGCCTCGTGGATCGCCATGAAATTGACCGACAGCTTTTCTATCGCCTCTTCCAGCAGCAGGCCGGTCTGGATCAGATCGGTCTCCACTTCCGTCAGATGTTTCTTGCCGTGGTCGGACACGCCCGACAGCAGGCGTTTCACATGGGAGCCAAGTATCTTTTTTCTCGTCATAAAAGTCTCGTTCAGTTCTAACCGCGCCAGCGCCGCGCGCGACCCGCTGCTGCACCTGCACCTGCCTTGTTGCCGATAGGGATGGACGGCGTCATTGCTTGAGCGCGGCCGGCAGCGACGTCGCCGTCGTGGCCGAGCCATCGCCGCCGCCGCCGTTGCTGACGTCGAGCTTGGCGCCGTCGCGCATCACATCCTGCTCCGTCTTCTTGTTCATGACGATGATGCTGATGCGGCGATTGATGGGATTGAAGGGATCTTGCTTGTCGATGTTGGCGGCCGACGCCAGTCCCACCACGCGCAATATCTTGTTCTCGTCCATGCCGCCGGCGATCAGCTCGCGGCGCGAGGCGTTGGCGCGGTCGGCCGACAATTCCCAGTTGCTGTAGCCGGCGTCGCTCAGATAAGGCGTCGAATCGGTGTGGCCGGACAGGCCGATCTTGTTGGGCACGTCGTTCAGCACGGCGCCGATTTCGTGCAGGATGTCGCGCGTGTACGGTTGCAGCTCGGCCTTGGCCAGCGCGAACATGGGGCGGTTTTGCTCGTCGACGATCTGGATCCGCAAGCCTTCGCTGGTGAAGTCCAGCAGCAGCTGGTTTTTATACTTCTTGAGCAGCGGATTGGTGTCGATCTTGGCCTGGATTTTTTCCTTCAGCGCCTGCAAGCGCGCCGCCTCCTCGGCCTCCAGCGCCTTCTTGGCGGCCGTCAGGTTGTAGGTTTTCTTGGACGACGGGTCTTCGGCGTTGTGGACCTGGCCATCCTTGCGGCTCAAGTCCTTGCCGCCGCCGGGGATGACGGAGGAGCTGTCGCCGCTGCCGTCGCCGCCGCGCATGGCCACCTTCAGCGGCGTCTTGAAGAATTCGGAGATGCCGTTCAAATCGCCCTTGGTGGTCGAGCCGAGCAGCCACATCAGCAAGAAGAAGGCCATCATGGCCGTCACGAAGTCGGCGTACGCGATCTTCCACGCGCCGCCGTGGTGGCCGGCGGCGTTCTTCTTGATGCGTTTGACGATGATTGGCCGCAAGCCTTCTTCAGCCATGACGATTCCTTGGTTTTTTTAACACTACCGATATGGCGTGGGTCATTTCTTGATTTCGCCGCCGGGCTTACTTGGTTTTCGATTTCTTGATGTGCTCTTCCAGCTCGGCGAAGGTCGGGCGTTCGGTCGAGTACAACACCTTGCGGCCGAATTCCACCGCCAGCGCCGGCGCGTAACCGTTCAGGCTGGCCAGCAGCGTGACCTTCACGCACTGATACATCTTGGTCGACTCTTCGAGCTTTTGTTCCAGCAGGCTGGACAGCGGACCGACGAAGCCGTAGGCCAGCAAAATCCCGAGGAAGGTGCCGACCAGCGCGTGCGCGATCAGCAAGCCCAGCTCCGCCGGCGGCACGCCGACCGATTCCATGGTGTGGACCACGCCCATCACGGCCGCCACGATACCGAAGGCCGGCAAGCCGTCGCCCAGCTTGGCGATGCAGTGGGCCGGCACGGCGCCCTCGTGGTGGTGGGTTTCGATTTCATTGTCCATCAAATTCTCGATCTGGAAGGCGTCCATATTGCCCGACACCATCAGTCGCAGATAATCGGTCATGAATTCGACGATATGATGGTCGTGCAGCACGCTAGGATACTTGCTGAACAGCGGGCTTTCATGCGGGCTGTCAATATCGCCTTCGATCGACATCAAACCTTCCTTGCGGACCTTGGACAGGACGTCGAACAGCAGCGACATCATTTCCATGTACAGGTCGCGGGTGAAGCGCGAACCTTGCAGCAGGGTCGGCAGGGCTTTCAGCGTCGCTTTGATCGATTTGCCATTGTTGCCGACGAGGAAAGCGCCGGCGCCGGCGCCACCGATCATCAGCAATTCCAGCGGCTGGAACAAGGCGGCCAAATGCCCGCCGTTGAGCGCAAAGCCGCCGAAGACCGACGCGCAGACAACTACATATCCAATGATGACTAACAAGTGCGGTGACTCCCAGGGTGACGATGTGCGCCGCAACTACCGCTGTCTGGCTGTTTTTACGCCACACGGGTACCTCGACGAGCGCAAACGGGGAATTTCAGGCCGAAACCGGACCCGTGCCACATCTATATTTACACATGGAACTACAATAACGTGAGAATGGCCACCGGGCAAGCAAATACCGCCGAATGATGCTTAAAAGTACCAGACATACAGCGGCGTCGCGCCGGGCGTGGTGCGGACGGTCAGGTCGGGCGCGCGGGCGTCGATCTCGAACTCGTAGCTGAGCAGCATGGCGCCGGGCCGCAATTCGGCCGCCGCCTTGCGCCACAGGGCATCCATCGCGGCCGGGGACAGATAGGCGAATATCATGTCGAACTGGGCGAAATCGAGGTCTTCATAGTCGCCGCGCACGAAGCGGGCGGCGCTGCCGGACAGGCGCGCCCGCAGGCGGCTGGCCAGCCACGGCAGCGGCGCCAGTTCGATGCCGACGCAATCGCAGTCGGGCCGCTGGCGCGCCAGGTACAGGGTCAGGCCGCCCAGGCCGCTGCCGATGTCGATCAGGCGCAGCGCCCGGCCGGCCGGCAACAGCTGGCGCACTTCGTTCCACACGCGGCGGTTGGACGGGTAGTACGGCACTTGCGTGCGGAAGGTGGACCAGTACAGGCCCAGCAAAAACAAAAACAGCAGCAAGAACAGCAGCGGCGGCAGGTGCAGCGCGGTCCCGGCCAGCAGGCCGACCGGGAACAAGAGCTGGATCGGCCGCCACCACGAGGCCAGGCCGATTTTATAGGTGACGACGGCGGCGACGGCGCCCTGCAGCAGCGCCGCCGTCAGCAGCGTGACGGGCAGGCGCAAGGTCGCCAGCAGATAAACCAGGAACAGCGTCGGCGCCACGGCGCCGAACTGGATCAGCATGGCCTGCACGGCGGGCGCGCGCAGCAGACGTGCAAAAGCGGAGCGCGGGCTCACGCCCTGCCCCGCTTCGATGGATGGCGATGCTTACCGGTCACGCGGCCAGCGCGTCGAGTTCCCTGGCTTTTTTGGTCTTGCCGGCGCGCGAAGGCATGTGGCACAGGCCGCAGACATAGCTGCCGTTCAAGTCCATGCAATTGACCACGAACTTGCCCTGGCATTTGCCGCAAGGCGCCAGTTCCAGCATCTTGCTGCTGAAGAAGCGCACCAGGGTCCAGGCGCGCGTCAGCGACAGCAGCGGCTCTTCGCCCGGCTCCGGCGGCATTTGTTCCAGGTACAGCTTGTAGGCTTTCATGACCGCTTCGATGCCGGTGGCGCCGGCGTGTTCGACCAGGAAGCGGTGGATGTTGACGAACAGCGAAGAATGGATGTTCGGCTGCCAGGTCAGGAACCAGTCGGTCGAGAACGGCAGCATGCCCTTCGGTGGCGATACGCCGCGCAGTTCCTTGTACAGCTTGAGCAGGCGTTCGCGCGACAGCGACACTTCCGATTCAAGCAGCTGCAAGCGGGCGCCCAACTGGATCAGCTCGATGGCCAGACGAATCTCCTGCGCTTCCGATACGACACTTTTCTTGCTCATGATCTGGACTCCGACGCTGCGTTGATGACGTGACTGCTTAATACGACCGCTGAAGAGCTCAAGCGTTTAAGCGATCTCTTCGACGGCCTGGCCGGCCATCAGGATGGCGGCGTGCGACTGGGCCAGTACGCGGTCTTTATTGTAGTTGGTCAGCATCGACAGGATGGCGCTGTCATCGAAGCGGAAGCGGGCCAACATCATGTTGCCGCCGGCGAGCTTGAGGATCTGGGCGTTGCTCATGCCTTCGATCAGTTCGGCGATGTCGCCGGAGATGCCAAGACGGAAGATTGCCGTCACCTTGTCCGCGCGGATCATCTGCTGAGCCAGCATCAAATAGCTCAGGTTAGCGTCGCGAATCTCGGCCATCATATCGTTAGCAGTCATTTCCATCTCCTTGAATCCGTTATCGTCGCTGTGAAACACATTTGCGTTTCCAGTGAGATACATTCTGCGGGAGCAACAAAAATACGAGTAGAGGCGACCCTCTGTATTTTCAGTCAGGAAATAGCGGACGCGACCTGTCGGTGTTTGTCTTACAAACACTCGCAGATCGAAGGTCTACGCCCTCGCGGCGCAGAATTTGACGGGATTGAAAGTTTCAAAAAACTTGCCTTTTCGCACATAAACTATTTGCATCAGGCGACGCTGTTTTGCTACATCTGTCTCTTTAACGGCAGAGTTCCGGAGAACTTTAGGGTCGGAACGAAAATAATTGAAATTAATTCGTTCCTCGCTACGCGGGCCATTCCGGCCCTGCCTGAAGGCGCATTTACCGTCTTCATATTTCTGGTAACGGCAGCGTTTTGGAGAACTTTAGGGGTTTTTTTGATTTTTTTTAAAAATCATTGAAAATAATCGCATGGCGGCTTGAAAGCGCCTGTTCATGCGGCTAGGCGCCACGCGCCGGCGGGCCTGGCGGCGGCCAGACAGCCGATTTTGTAGTCTGCCGGACAAGAAATTGCTACACTGCGCCACCCGCCTCAATTAGATGAAGCTTCAAGTATTCCTCCAGCATGAAGAAAGTTACCGAATGACAACTCGTAACGATTGCCTCCAGCGCGACGCGCAAGATCCGCTGGCTCCCCTGCGCGCCCAGTTCGCCTTACCGGACGGCGTGATTTATCTCGATGGCAACTCCCTCGGCGCCCGCCCGGTCGCCGCGCTGGCCCGCGCCCAGGACGTGATCGCCCGCGAATGGGGCCAGGATCTGATCCGCAGCTGGAACACGGCCGGCTGGTTCGACCTGCCGAAACGGCTCGGCGACCGCCTGGCGCCGCTGATCGGCGCCGACGATGCGGAAGTCGTCGTCACCGACACCACCTCGGTCAACCTGTTCAAGGCGCTGGCCGCCGCCCTGCAGATGCAGGCCGCCGAGCCGGCCACGGCCGAACGGCGCGTCATCGTCACCGAACGCAGCAACTTCCCCACCGATATCTACATGGCGCAGGGCCTGGCCGGCTGGCTGGCGCGCGGCTACTCCATCCAGCTGGTCGACGGCGTCGCCGAACTGCCGGCCGCCATCGACGCCAACACCGCCGTCGTCATGCTCACCCACGTCAACTACCGCACCGGCTACCAGCACGACATGGCCGCCGTCAGCGCCCTGGCCCACGCGCACGGCGCCCTCATCGTGTGGGACCTGGCCCATTCGGCCGGCGCGGTGCCGCTCGCGCTGAACGCCGACGGCGCCGACCTGGCCGTCGGCTGCACCTATAAATATCTGAACGGCGGTCCCGGCGCGCCGGCCTTCATCTGGGTGCCGAAAAAGCACCAGGCGCGCTTCCGGCAGCCGCTGTCGGGCTGGTGGGGCCACGCCGCGCCGTTCGCGATGGCGCCCGACTTCGTACCGGCCGACGGCATCGGCCGCGCGCTGTGCGGCACCCAGCCCGTCGTCTCGCTGGCGATGGTGGAAGCGGGACTGGACGTGTTCGCGCAGACGACGATGGCGGCGATCCGCGCCAAGTCGCTGGCGCTGACCGATCTGTTCATCCAGCTGGTGGAGGCGCGCTGCGGCGCCCATCCGCTGGAACTGGTGACGCCGCGCGCCCATGCGCGCCGCGGCAGCCAGGTCAGCTTCGCCCATCCGCACGGCTACGCGGTGATGGCGGCGCTGATCGCGCGCGGCGTGATCGGCGACTACCGCGAACCGGCCATCATGCGCTTCGGCTTCACGCCGCTGTACACCCGCTATGCCGACGTGTGGGACGCGGTCGAGATCCTGCGCCAGATCCTCGACGGCCAGGCCTACGACATCGCCGCCCGGCGCGACGCCGTGACCTGAGCATCCGATCCTCAGTAAAAACCATTTATATAGTTTATAGAGATTGCCATGACAGATAAAAACGCCGAGGGCGGCTGCCCGTTCAATGGCGCCGCCGCCGCACCAGCGGCAGTAGCCCAGCCCGGCGACGCCGAATGGCACGGCGCGCAGATGGATTTCAGTAAATCGATGAGCTACGGCGATTATCTGGGCTTGGACCGCATCCTCAACGCGCAGCATCCGCTGTCGCCGAATCACAATGAAATGCTGTTCATCGTCCAGCACCAGACCAGCGAATTGTGGATGAAACTGATGCTGCACGAGATGCACGCCGTGCGCGCCAACCTGCAAGCGAACGATCTGGCGCCGGCTTTCAAAATGCTGGCCCGCGTGGCGCGCATCATGGACCAGCTGGTCCACGCCTGGGACGTGCTGGCGACGATGACGCCGTCCGAGTACACGGCGATCCGCCCCTACCTGGGCGCGTCGTCCGGCTTCCAGTCCCACCAGTATCGGGAGATTGAATTCATCCTGGGGAACAAGAACGCGGCGCTGCTGAACGTCCACAGCACCGCGCCGGATGCCTACGCGCTGCTGGACGCGGCGCTGCGGACGCCGTCGGTGTACGACGAGGCGGTCCAGCTGCTGGCGCGCAGCGGCCTGGCGATCGCGCCGGAGCGCCTGCACGCCGACTGGACGCTGGCCACCGCGCCCGACGAATCGGTCAAGCAGGCCTGGCTGGCCGTGTATCGCGCGCCGGAAAAGCACTGGGCCTTGTACGAGCTGGCCGAGAAACTGGTCGACCTGGAGACGGCGTTCCGCTACTGGCGCTTCCGCCACGTGACGACGGTCGAGCGCATCATCGGTTTCAAGACCGGCACCGGCGGCACGGCCGGCGTCAGCTACCTGCGCAAGATGCTCGACGTGGTGCTGTTCCCGGAATTGTTCGAGCTGCGCACCGCGCTGTAAGGCGGGAGCGGGCTCAAATCGGCGACGTCAAAATCGGAGCCTGACCCCGATGCACGGGGCGGCGAGCTATCACCCCGCCGCGCGCCGACGCCACTGACCCCACCTACCCCACGCGCTTATGTCGCGCTTACGCCGCGATCAAGCGCCGCGCCGGCGTGGCGCGGTGCGGGCGTTGGCCGCCGTCGCCGTCGAGCGTGAACACGCCGATGGCCTGTTGCAGCACTTCGCCCTGGTCGCTGAGCGACTTGGCGGCGGCGGCGGTTTCCTCGACCAGCGCCGCGTTCTGCTGCGTCACGTCGTCCATCGCCGCGATGGCCTGGTTGATTTGCTCGATGCCGCCGGCCTGCTCGGTGCTGGTGGCGGCGATCTGGCGCACGATCACGCTCAGGTCCTCGATGCTGCCAACGATGTTTTGCATCGTACCGCCGGCCTGCGCCACCAGCTTGTTGCCGACGTTGACGTTGGCGACCGATTCGTCGATCAGCGCCTTGACTTCCTTGGCCGCCGTGGCCGAGCGCTGCGCCAGGTTGCGCACTTCCGTCGCCACCACCGCGAAGCCGCGACCCTGTTCGCCGGCGCGCGCCGCTTCGACGGCCGCGTTCAGCGCCAAAATATTGGTCTGGAAGGCGATGCCGTCGATGACGGAGATGATGTCGACGATCTTGCGCGCCGACGCGTCGATGTGGCCCATGGTCTCGACCACCTGGCCGATCACGTTGCCGCCGTCGCCGGCGATGCGGGTGGCCTTGGCGGCCAGTTCGTCGGCGCGGCCGGCGTTGCTGGCGTTGTCGCGCACGCTGCTGGTGAGCTGCTCCATCGACGACGCCGTTTCTTCCAGCGCGCCGGCCTGGTGCTCGGTGCGGCTCGACAGGTCCATGCTGCCGCCGGCGATTTCGGCCGAGGCGGTGGCGATGGTGTCGCTGCTGATGCGCACTTCGCCGACGATTTCGCGCAACCGCACCGTCATCTGGTCGAGCGCTTCGAGCATGCGGTTCGCTTCATTGTCGGAACTCGGGTCGAACTGGCTGCGGCTCGACAGATTGCCCTGGGCCACGGCGCGCGTCATTTCCAGCGCCTGGTTGATCGGCCCCGTCACGGAGCGCTGCACCAGGAAGCAGGCCAGCGCGGCCAGCGCGGCGCCGAGCAGCGTGCTGACGATCATCCAGCGCTGCGCCGACGTGGCGCCGGCGATGGCGTCGTCGCGGCTCTGCGCGGTGTTCTTTTCCTGATAGTCGATGATGGTTTGCAGCTTGTCGCGATACGCTTGCAGCGCCGGCAGCGTTTCGTCGAACAGCAGCGGCACGGCCGACTCGCGGCTGCCTTCGCCGAGCATTTCCAGCGCGTGCGTGAAGGACCCGCGGAAGCGCTTGCGCAGCTCCGCCGCTTCTTCGAAGGACTTGGTTTCGGTGGCGTCCAGGCCGGTCGCCTTGAGCTTGTCGTAGGTGGCCGACACTTCGGCGACGCCTGCGTTCATGCGCGCGGTGGCGGCGTCGGCCTGGGCCGTCGTCGGCGCCAGCACCACGTTTTCCACTTCCAGCAGTATCCCCGTCGCGGTCAGACGAATGCGGTTGGTCAGGGCCACCTTGACTTCCTGGTGCAGGGTGATGTCCTGGAGCGCCGCGCCGCTCTGCTTGAGACGGACCGCGCCCAATATGCCCAGCGCCACCAAAATCAACACCATGGCACCAAAACTGATGACCAACAACCTTCCGATCCGCAACTTACCCATTTTCCAGCTCCTTATATTGAAGGACATCGAGAGAGACGGCGGCCCGCCCCATGTCCTGAACAGCCATGGTAGCAGTCGCACGCTGGGCATGCGCCGCAAAGGCGGTATTGTTACGTAAATGCAACAAAACCACCAGCACTATGTGTCGCCGCGTGCGCCCAGCGACCGGACGGCGCCCGGCGCTATTTCCCGCGCCGGTCATACATGATACTGTTAGTCGATTTTTTTGACCGGCCACCGGCGCCGGCGCCCGCCACCAGCTAGGAGAACCATGCAAGCGTTGAAGAAAGTCCGAACCGTCCGCCTTCCTTTGTGGGTAGCATTATCGACCTTGCTGGCGCTCGCCGCCGCGCCATCCCGCGCCGACGCCGATGCCCACGCCGGCAAGCCGGCCGAGCCTTACGACTACGCCAACCCCATGATAGGCACCGGCGGCGAAGGCCACACCTACCCCGGCGCCACGGTGCCCTTCGGCCTGGTGCAGCTCAGTCCCGACACCAGCAACCGCATCTTCAAGGGCAATTTCACCGAATGCTGCTACGCCTGGGCCGCCGGCTACCGCTACGAAGACCCGGTCATCCTCGGCTTCAGCCACACCCACTTCAGCGGCACCGGCCACTCCGACTTCGGCGACCTGCTCATCATGCCGACCACCGGCGCGCTGCATCTGCAAGCGGGCAACGATACCGAGCCAGGCTACCGCTCCCACTACAGCCACGCCGACGAAGTGGCGCAGCCCGGCTATTACGCGGTCGGCCTGAAGGACTACGGCATCCGCGCCGAAATGAGCGCCAGCACCCGCGTCGGCGTGCACCGCTACACCTTTCCGCAGTCGGACCAGGCCCACATCGTCATCGACCTGACGCACGCCATCTACAACACGGAAGACAAGGTGTTGTGGAGCTCCCTGCGCGTGGTCGACAACCAGACCATCACCGGCTACCGCATGACGAACGGCTGGGCCAAGTTCAAGCCGATTTACTTCGCCATCAAATTCTCGCGGCCCTTCGACAGCTTCGGCATGGTGCGCGAAGACACGCACCGCTACGGCCGCATGCCGCGCTCCAAGGAAGAAGCCATCGCCGCCAACGAAATCAGCACCGCGCCGGAGCAGCAGGGCCGCGCGCTGAAAGCCTATGTCGACTTCAAGACCACGGCCGGCGAACAGGTGGTGCTGAAGGTCGGCATCTCCTACGTCAGCCCGGACGGCGCGCTGAAAAACCTGGCCGCCGAAGTGCCGGACTTCGATTTCGACCGCGTGCGCGCCGAAGCGAAACAGAAGTGGCGGACGGAGTTGAACAAGTTCGACGTGCGCGGCACGCCGGAGAACATGAGCATGTTCTACACCTCGCTGTACCACAGCGTGCTCGGACCGGTGGTGTACAACGACGTCGACGGCAACTACCGTGGCCTCGACCAGAACATCCACCATTCCGACCATCCAACCTACACCATCTTCTCGCTGTGGGACACCTACCGCGCGCTTCATCCGCTGTTCACCTACATCGAGACCGACAAGGTGGCCGACATGATTACCTCGATGCTCGAGCACTACCAGCAAAGTCCCGTGCACATGCTGCCGATATGGGCTTTCCACGGCAACGAGACCGGCACCATGATCGGCTACCACGCCGTGTCGGTGATCGCCGACGCCTACGTCAAGGGCTTGCGCGGCTTCGACGCCGAACTGGCCTACCAGGCCGTCACCGACACCGCCAACCGGCGCGACTTCGCCGGCCTCGATTCCTATATCGACCGCGGCTACGTCGCCTACGACCTGCAAAACGAAGCGTCGTCGAAGACGGCCGAATACGCGTATGACGATTTCGCCATCGCGCAATTCGCCAAGGCGCTCGGCAAGCAGGCCGACTACGAGCATTATCTGAAGCGTTCGCAGAACTACCGCAACGTGTTCGACGCCAAGGTCGGCTTCATGCGCGGCCGCATGTCCGACGGCAGCTGGGAAACCCCGTTCGACCCGGAGCTGGCGCAAAAACACAGCGCCTTCACCGAGGGCAGCTCGATGCAGTATTCGTGGTACGTGCCGCACGACGTCGCCAAGCTGATCGAACTGATGGGCGGCAAGCAGCAATTCGTCAAGCGGCTCGACCAGCTGTTCGATACCGAAGTCAGTAAAGACAAGGTGCAGGAGCAGGAAGACATCTCGGGCCTGATCGGCCAGTACGTGCAGGGCAACGAGCCGAGTCACCACATCGCCTATCTGTACGACTACGCCGGCCAGCCGTGGCGCACCCAGGAGCGCATCCACCAGGTGATGCAGACCATGTATTTCAGCCGTCCCGACGGCCTGCCCGGCAACGACGACATCGGCCAGATGTCGGCCTGGTACATCTTCAGCGCGATGGGCTTTTATCCGGTCGCGCCGAATGATCTGACCTACGAAATCGGCACGCCACGGGTCGACCACGCGACCATGAAGCTCAGCGGCGGCAAGCAGTTCACGATGACCGCGCACCACCTGAGCGAGAAGAACTTCTACGTCGACCACGTGCTCCTGAACGGCAAGCCGCTCGATCGCAGCTACATCGAGCATAAGGACATCGCCGCCGGCGGCACGCTGGAATTCTTCATGCGCGCCACCCCGAACAAGAGCTGGGCCAGCGGCGCGGCCAGCCTGCCGCCGTCGATGTCGGACGCGCAGCACTAAGGTCGTGAAGCCAGCGGCGGGCCGTCATCGCGCGAACCATGCGCCATGGCGGTCCGCCGCCATCACCATTGCGATGCATCAGGCATCGCCAAGCCGGATCGGCCAGCGAAGTACTATACTAAGTGCTACACAACGCTGACCGGCCCTCATCATGTATCGCATCGGTTATCCATTCTGGCGGATATTGTCCCGTTTAGGTTTGCCGCTCAAGGTGCGCGTGAACGTCCTGCGCGACGATGAAGCCGGCGTCTTCGTCGCCACCAGCGACGACTTGCCCGGCCTGGTCTGCGAAGCCTCCACCTTTCCCGAACTGATACGCGAAATCGATGGCACCATCGACGACCTGCTGGCCGAGCTGATTCAAGACGGCTCGTCGCGCCGCGCCGTTGCAGACCTCAATCTCCGCAATGCATGAAGGGCTACCATGCACAGATAGTGCAGCAGCTGCGATCAAAGGGATTTTACTTTCTGCGGGCAGGAAAAGGGTCGCATGAAATCTGGAGCAATGGCCAGATAAACGTTTCCGTCCCATTCAACTGCCTGTCCAAACATACCGCCAACGCCATCCTGAAAGCGGCGGGCATCAGTCCAAAATTCTGAGCGAAAAAAAGCGCCGCATCGTTATCCGATGCAGCGCTTTTTACTTGTGCGTAAAACCGGCCGCTTACTTGGCCGCGCCGCTCAGCAGCATTTCATTGAGGCGCTTGACGAAGGTGGCCGGGTCGCTCAGCGAACCGCCTTCGGCCAGCAAGGCCTGGTCGAACAGGATGTGGGCCCAGTCCGAGAACTGGCTGCCGGCGTCCTGGTACTTCAGGCGCGTCACCAGCGGGTGGTTCGGGTTGATTTCCAAAATCGGCTTGGACTCCGGCGCGTTCTGGCCGGCGGCTTTCAGCATGCGCAGCAGGTTGCCCGACAATTCATTCTCGTCGGCCACCAGGCAGGCCGGCGAATCGGTCAGGCGGAACGTCACGCGCACGTCCTTGGCCTTGTCGGTCAGGGCTTCCTTCATTTTGCCGACCAGCTCCTGATACGAGGTCTCGGTCTCCTCGTGTTCCTTTTTCTCGGCTTCGTCTTCCAGCTTGCCCAGATCGAGGCCGCCCTTGGCCACCGACACCAGCTCCTTGCCTTCGAACTCGGTCAGGAAGGACAGCATCCACTCGTCGACGCGGTCGGTCAGCAGCAGCACTTCCACGCCCTTCTTGCGGAAGATCTCCAGGTGCGGCGAGTTTTTCGCGGCGACGTAGTTATCGGCCGTGACGTAGTAGATCTTGTCCTGGCCTTCCTTCAGGCGGCCGACATACTCCTCGAACGACGTGGCCTGCGCATCGTTCTCGTTGTGCGTCGAGGCGAAGCGCAGCAGCTTGGCCAGGCGGTCCTTGTTGGTCGCGTCCTCGCCGATGCCCTCTTTCAGCACCTGGCCGAACTCGGTCCAGAAGGTCGCGTACTTGTCCTTCTTTTCCTGCTCGTCGGCGTTGGCCAATTCTTCCAGCATGCCGATCACGCGCTTGGTCGAACCGTCGCGTATCACCTTGACGTCGCGCGACTCTTGCAGGATTTCGCGCGAGACGTTCAGCGGCAGGTCGGCCGAATCGATCACTCCTTTCACGAAGCGCAGGTAGGCCGGCATCAGCTGCTCGGCGTCGTCCATGATGAAGACGCGCTTCACATACAGCTTGATGCCGCCGCGCTTGTTGCGGTCCCACAGGTCGAACGGCGCCTTGGCCGGGGTGTACAGCAGCTGCGTGTATTCGCTGCGGCCTTCGACGCGGTTGTGGGTGTGCGTCAGCGGCGACTGGAAGTCGTGCGAGACGTGCTTGTAGAATTCGTCGTACTGTTCCGGTGTGATGTCGGCCTTGTTGCGGGCCCACAGCGCGCTGGCCTGGTTGACCGTTTCCAGCTCTTCCTTGACCACGGTCTCGCTCTTGTCGGCGTCCCACTCCTCTTTCTGCATGACGATGGGCAGCGAGATATGGTCCGAATATTTGCGGATGATGGACTTGATTTTCCAGCTTGAGAGCAGCTCGTCTTCCTCGGCGCGCAGGTGCAGGATGATGTCGGTGCCGCGCGCGGTTTTTTCGATCGCCTCGATGGTGTAATCGCCCTCGCCGGCCGATTCCCAGCGCACGCCCTCGGAAGCGGCGGCGCCGGCGCGGCGGGTTTCGACGGTGATCTTGTCGGCGACGATGAAGCCGGAGTAGAAGCCCACGCCGAACTGGCCGATCAGGGCCGCGTCCTGCTGCTGGTCGCCGGACAGCTTGCCGAAGAATTCCTTGGTGCCCGACTTGGCGATGGTGCCCAGGTGCGAAATGGTCTCGTCGCGGCTCATGCCGATGCCGTTGTCGGAAATCGTGATGGTGCGCGCTGCCTTGTCGAAGCTGACTTTGATTTTCAGTTCGTGATCGTTGCCGTACAGGGCGTCATTGTTGATCGCCTCGAAGCGCAGCTTGTCGGACGCGTCGGAGGCGTTCGAAATGAGCTCGCGCAGGAAAATTTCCTTGTTCGAGTACAGCGAGTGAATCATCAGTTGCAGCAGCTGTTTGACTTCTGCTTGAAAACCCATTGTTTGCTTATCGGTGTCAGCCATGTTTGCCTCTATTTTGTCTTTGGTTGATACGGTGAGTGATACGTTTGAGTTACAGCGTTTCACGCAGGTGGGGATTATAAGAGCGATTTCAAGCCGTGGGGAGGGTTTGCGCGCGTCGGCGCCGGCGCCGCATCAGCAGGTAGGCCGCCGGCACCACCAGCATCGACAGCAGGGGCGCGGTGACCATGCCGCCCACCATGGGCGCGGCGATGCGCTGCATCACCTCCGAGCCGGTGCCGGCGCCTATCATGATCGGCACCAGGCCGGCGACGATGACCGCCACCGTCATGGCCTTGGGCCGCACCCGCATGACGGCGCCCTCGCGTATCGCCGCCATCAAATCCGCCTCGGTGGCCCCGCTGGCGTCGTTGGCGTCGGCGCGGCCGCCCGGCTCCCAGGCGTTTTTCAGATAGAGCAGCATGATGACGCCGAATTCGGCCGACACCCCCGCCAGCGCGATAAAGCCGACGCCGCTGGCCACCGACAGCCGGTGCCCGAGCAGCCAAAGCAGCCACACCCCGCCGGCCAGCGCGAACGGCAGCGTGGCCATGATCAGCAGCGCCTCGTCGAGCCGCTTGAAGGTCAGATACAGCAGCACGAAGATAATCGCCAACGTCGCCGGGACCACGATCTTCAGCCGCGCCGTGGCCCGTTGCAGATACTCGAACTGGCCCGACCACGACACCGAATAGCCTGCCGGCAGCGCGACCTGCCGCGCCACCGCCCGCTGCATGTCGCCCACCACGGAACTGAGGTCGCGGCCATCGATGTCGATATACACCCAGCCGGACAGGCGCGCGTTCTCGCTCTTGAGCATGGCCGGGCCGTCGACGATGCGCAAAGCGGCGACGTCGCCCAGGCGGATCTGCGCGCCGCGCGCGGTCAGCACGGGAAGTTCGCGCAGCCGGTCGAGCGAATCGCGCACCTCGCGCGGATAGCGCAGATTGATCGGGAAGCGCTGCAAGCCCTCCACCGTCTCGCCGATATTATCGCCGCCGACCGCGCTGGCGACCACGCTCTGCACCTCGGCCACGCTCATGCCGTAGCGCGCGATGGCGCCGCGGTCTATCCCCACGTCGATATAGCGCCCGCCATTGAGGCGCTCGGCCAGCGCCGACGACACGCCCGGCACCTGCTTGACGACGCGCTCGATCTCGCCGGCGATGCGGTCGATCTGCCGCAAGTCGGCGCCGGCGACCTTGACGCCGACCGGGCTCTTGATGCCGGTGGCCAGCATGTCGATGCGGTTGCGGATGGACGGCACCCACAGATTCGACAAGCCCGGCACCCGCACCACGCGGTCCAGCTCCGCGACCAGCCGCTCCGGCGTCATGCCGGGCCGCCACTGGCCGCGCGGCTTGAACTGGATGGTGGTCTCGAACATTTCCAGCGGCGCCGGGTCGGTGGCCGAGTCGGCGCGGCCGGCCTTGCCGAACACGCTTTGCACCTCCGGCACGGTTTTAATCAAACGGTCGGTCTGCTGCAACAGCTGCGCCACCTTGCCGATGCCGATGCCGGGCCAGGCCGACGGCATGTAGAGCAGGTCGCCCTCGTCGAGCGGCGGCATGAATTCGCCGCCCAGGCGCGACAGCGGCCAGACCGTGGCCAGCGCGATCAGCGCGGCCACGGCCAGCGTGGTCTTCGGGCGGCGCAGCACCATGTCGAGCAGCGGCCGGTAGGCGGCGATCAGGCCGCGATTGAGCGGATTGCTAAGTTCATCGGGAATCCGGCCGCGTACCAGATACCCCATCAGCACCGGCACCAGCGTCACCGCCAGCGCGGCGGCGGCGGCCATCGCATAGGTCTTGGTGTAAGCGAGCGGCGCGAACAAACGGCCTTCCTGCGCCTCCAGCGTGAACACCGGAATGAAGGACAGCACGATGATGAGCAGCGAAAAGAACAGCGCCGGTCCCACTTCGGCGGCGGCGTCGCCGATCACGCGCCAGTGCTCGTCGCCGGCCAGCGTCTGGCCCGGATGCGCGCGGCGCCACGCTTCGATATGCTTGTGGGCGTTTTCGATCATGACGACGGCCGCGTCGACCATGGCGCCGACGGCGATGGCGATGCCGCCCAGCGACATGATGTTGGCGTTCACGCCCTGGTAGGACATGATGATGAAGGCCGCCAGCACCCCCAGCGGCAGCGACACGATGGCCACCAGCGCCGAGCGCACATGGAACAGGAACAGGCCGCACACCAGCGCGACGACGATGAATTCCTCT
Organism: Rugamonas sp.; assembly: GCF_025354735.1. Taxonomy (GTDB): domain Bacteria; phylum Pseudomonadota; class Gammaproteobacteria; order Burkholderiales; family Burkholderiaceae_D; genus Rugamonas. The sequence goes on along the minus strand of NZ_JANXMI010000148.1, from coordinate 37,463 downwards.
AGCAGCTTGCGCTGGAGGTGGTCGACCGCGCGCCCGATCAGCTGCGAGCGGTCGTACACCGGCACCAGCTCCACGCCGGGCGGCAGGCCGGCCTTGAGTTGTGCCAGCTTGGCCTTCACGGCGGCGATGGTGTCGAGCGCGTTTTTCCCCGAGCGCATGATGATGACGCCGCCCGCCACTTCGCCCTCGCCATTCAGGTCGGCGATCCCGCGCCGCATCTCCGGCCCGAGCTGCACCCGCGCCACGTCGCCCAGCGTGACGGGCACGCCGGCGCCGTCGGCGCTCAGCCCGATCTTGCGGAAGTCGTCCAGCGATTGCAGATAACCCGAGGCGCGCACCATGTATTCGGCCTCGCCCATCTCGACCACCGCGCCGCCGCTTTCCTGGTTGGCGCGCTGCACGGCGTCGATCACCCTGCCGTGCGAGATGCCGTAGGCGCGCATCCGTTCCGGGTCCAGCACGATCTGGTACTGCTTCACCATGCCGCCTATGCTGGCCACTTCGGCCACATTGGGCACCGTCTTCAACTCGTATTTGAGGAACCAGTCCTGCAGCGCGCGCAGCTGCGACAAATCCATCTTGCCGCTGCGGTCGGTCAGCGCATATTCGTAGACCCAGCCGACGCCGGTGGCGTCCGGGCCGAGCGCGGCGCGCGCGCCGCTGGGCAGGCGCGCTTGGACCTGGTTCAGATATTCGAGCACGCGCGAACGGGCCCAATAGGGATCGGTGCCGTCGTCGAACAGCACGTAGACATAGGAGTCGCCGAAGAAGGAATAGCCGCGCACCGTTTTCGCGCCCGGCACCGACAGCATGGTGGTGGTGAGCGGATAGGTGACCTGGTTCTCGACCAGCTGCGGCGCCTGGCCCGGATAACTGGTGCGGATGATGACCTGCACATCCGACAGGTCGGGCAAGGCGTCGAGCGGGGCGCGCGCCACCGCCCACGCGCCCCACGCCGCCAGCGCCACGCTGGCCAGCAGCACCAGCAGGCGATTGCCGATGGACCAGCGTATCAGTCGGGCGATCATCGCGCCGCTCCTTCGGCGTTGGCACGGGGCGCCGGCGGTGCGGGCGCTGTGGACGATATCGGCGGTGCGGGTGCTGTGGGCGGTGTGGGCGATGTGGGCGATGTGGGCGGCGCCGTGCTTGGCGTTGCGCCTGCCGGCGCCGCGTTCATGCGCGTGGCCGTGCCGCGCAGGCTGGCGTCGGAATCGATCAGGAACTGGCCGGACACGACCACCTGCTGGCCCAGCGCCAGTCCGCGCCGGATTTCCGTTTGCCCATTCGCCTCGGCGCCGGTTTCCACGTCCACCGGCAGGAATTGTCCGTGCGGCTGCGCCATCATGACGACGCTGCGCGTGCCGGTCTGGATCACCGCCTCGCTCGGCACCAGCAGTACCTCGCGGCTGTCGGCCGGCGTCACCGTCACCGTGGTGAACATGCCGGGCAGCAGACGCGCGCCGGGATTGGCCAGCTCGATGCGCAGCTTGAGCGTGCGGGTGGCGGCATCGACCTGCGGCAGGATGGCGTTGATGCGGCCCTTGAAGACCACGCCGGGCAGCGCCGGCGCGCGCGCCTCGACGGTGGCGCCCGGCTGCACGCGGGCGGCCGCGCCCTCGGCGACGTCGGCCAGCAGCCAGACCGTGGCCAGGCCGTTGATGCGCAACAGCGGCGTGCCGGCCGCCACCGTCATGCCAACCCGCGCATCGAGCTCGGACACCACGCCGCCGGCCGGCGCCGCCACCGTGACGCGCGCCTGCACCACGGCGCTGGTCTCGACCTGGCGGATCTGCTCATCGTTCATGCCCGCCAACCGCATGCGCTGGCGCGCCGCGTCGACCAGGTCCTCGGCGCCGCCGCCCTGCAAGCGCCGCGCGCTCAGGAACTCCTCCTGCGCGGCGACCCAGTCCGGCACATACAGGGCCAGCAGCGGCTGGCCTTCTTTGACGGTATCGAACGGCGCCTTCACGTAAAGCCGCTCCACGTAACCGTTGCTGCGCGCCTGCACCAGCGCGACGGCGCGCTCGTCGTAGGCCACGCTGCCGACCGCCACCACCGATTGCGCCAGCGCGCCGCGCACGACGGCGGCGGTGCGCACGCCGAGATTTTGCTGCATGTCCGGACTGATGCCGACGCCGCCGTGGCCACCATCGCCATCGCCATCGCTGGCAAACACCGGCACCAGCTGCATGTCCATGAAGGGCGACTTGCCCGGCTTGTCGAATTTTTGCGCCGGATACATCGGATCGTGCCAGTACAAGGGCTTCTTGTTTGCCGTCGCGGCGGCATTCGGCGTCGCCGACGCCGATGCCGGCACGGCGCGTCCGCGCTGCAAGCCGGTCCAGTACAAGCCGTAGCCGGCGGCCAGCGCCACGATCAGCATGGCGGCGGCCGATTTACTCAGTTTCATGGTGCGTCCTTGTCGATGGTGTCCGGTGTGTGGACGGCGCCGCTATTGGTCGGGATGAGGAAGTTGAGCTGCGCCCACAGCCGCGCCACCTCGGCCTGCAACTGGAGCAGCTGTAACTGCGCGTCGAGCTCGGAGCGGCGCGCGGCCAGCACGTCGCTCAAGGCCGCCTTGCCGCCACGGTAAGCCGCCAGCGTCGCCGCCGTGCGCTCATGCAGCAGCGGCAGCAACTGCTGTTCATCGCGGGCGTGGCGCGCGCGGTCGCCTTGCCATTCGATGATCCAGCTGCGGATTTCCGCCGCATGGGCGCGCAGCATTTCCTCGCGCTCCGCCGTGGCCTGCTGCGCCATCGACAGCTTGGCCGACAATTCCCTGTCCTGACGATTCTTGCGGTCCCATTGCAGCGGCACCGATACGCCGATCGAGACCATATTGGAATAGGCCGGGCCGCGCTGCTGGAACGCCAGCTCCACGCTCCAGTCGGGCGTCCGGTTCGCATCGGCCAGCCTGGCCTCGGCCTGCGCGATGGCTTCCTGGCGCGCCAGCACGGCGATGTCGGGATGGTGATCGAGCGCGCTGTCGGCCATGGCGGGGTCGAGGCTGATGCTGTCGATGGGCGGCACCGCCGCCAGCGCCGCGACGCCGGCGCCGCCGGTCCAGCGCGCCAGCATGGCCGCCGCACGACGGCCGCGCTGCCCGATCTCGTCGGCGCGGTCCTCCACGGCGATCAGGGCGGCGCGCGCGGCGAACACGTCGGCCTGTCCGGCGCGGCCGGCACGATAAGCCCCTTCGGCCGCTTCGATTTCGTTGCGGGCCTGCGTGATCTGGTCGGCGATCACCGCGGCCATGCGCCGCGTGAAATAACTGTCCAGCCAAGCGAGGGCGGTGTCGCGTTCGATGGCGGCGGCGGCCGACGCCTTGGCCGCCATGGCCTTGTCGGCCTCCAGTTCGTAAATTTCGGCGCGCAGCCGGCGCTTGCCGGCCGTCGTCAATTCCTGCGACACCCCCAGCCGGCGCATGGTCATGAAATCCTGCCCCACGCTGAGGCGGTCGGCGCCGCTGACGGGAAGATTGTCGATGCCGGCCTTGAGCACCGGATCGGGCAACTGGCCGGCCGCGACCGCCATCTGGCGCGCCGCATCGGCGGCATGGTCGCTGCCGGCCAGTTGACGCGAACGCTGCACCGCCAGCTGCTGGGCCTGCGGCAGGGTCAATTCGGGCGTGTCGCCGAAGGCGGGCGCGGCGCATGTCGCGGCGGCCATGGCTGTGACCACCAGCGCCAGCATGAGGCGAGACAGGGACAGGGACAGGCGCAAGCCCTGCCCTTGAACGGGAAAAACGATGGGTGATGACATGAAGACTCCAGATAGCGACGGACCACGCCGCCGGCGCTCAAGGCGCGGCGGCGAACCAGGCGATCGGGAGGATTAAATGCGCAAACAGCAGTGCCGGATGGCGAGCGGTGGCGATGTGGCATGGCTCAACGGCGCCCTAGCGTCCGACCCGGTCGAGTCCGACAACGCCGGCGCGCCGGCAGACAGCACCAGCGCCAGCCGACAGGCGATGAAGGGCATCACTTGCGGGGCGGCGGCGGTGTCGAGCGACTGATGCGCCGCATCGCAGTGGGCCGCGCACAGATTGGGTTGGTCGACATCCATGCCGGCGCAGCCGGGCATATTCTGCATGGAGATGCCGGCATGACCGAGCGTCGGCAGTTGCGGGCAGGCGTAGGCCGCCACCGCCAGCTGTGTAAACAGCAGGCAGAACAGCGTGACTAAGGCCGCGACGAAGCGGCTGGACCGGGTCAATTTCATGATGGCAACGATGATAGCATGGCGCCGTGGACGCGCCGCCCGCGCCGGGGCGCCAAAAGACATTAAACCGCCACAAACTGGCCGCAAAACCATACAGTATTCGGCCTCATCAGTGGGCGGGGCGCTGCCGCAGGACGTACAATGACGCACTGGCCGCCGCGCCCATCCACCAACCTCCGTCGCACCGTCGACACTCTTTTTTGGATCTCCCATGTCTGTTTACGAACAACTCAAAGCGCTCGATATCACCCTGACCCCGCCGGCCGCGCCCGTCGCCGCCTACGTGATGTACGTCCAGAGCGGCAATCTGATTTTCATCTCCGGCCACATCGCCCGCAAGGCCGACGGTTCGCCGTGGGTCGGCCAGCTCGGCAAAAACATCGGCACCGAAGAAGGCCAGGCGGCGGCGCGCTCGGTGGCCGTGGCGTTGATGGGCACCTTGCAGGAAGCCGTCGGCGGCGATTTGAACAAAGTGCGCCGCATCGTCAAGCTCACCAGCCTGGTGAACTCCACGCCCGACTACACCGACCAGCACCTGGTCACCAACGGCGCCTCCGAATTGTTCGGCCAGGTCTTCGGCGACGCCGGCAAGCACGCGCGCGCGGCCTTCGGCGTGGCCCAGATTCCGCTCGGCTGCTGCGTCGAAATCGACATGGTCGTCGAAGTCGCTTAACGTAGTCATCTAACGTAGTCGCTAAATTATCGGCGGCGCCAACGCGGCCACCCCGCGGCGCCGTTTTTTCCGGCGCCGCCACCAGCGCGCTTGCCTAGACCGGGCCAGCCCGGCTTCCCTCCTGTGAGACCTGTATGAAAATCGAACATCCCCACCCGATGCAATGGCGTTTCGCCGAACGCGCCGACCAGCTGCAAAGCTCCTTCATCCGCGAAATCCTGAAGATCACGCAGCAGCCGGAAATCATCTCCTTCGCCGGCGGCCTGCCGTCGCCGGCCACCTTCCCGGTCGAGGAAATGAAGATCGCCTTCGACAAGGTGCTGACCGAGTCCGGCAAGGTCGCCTTGCAGTACGGCCCGACCGACGGCTACCTGCCGCTGCGCCAGTGGATCGCCGACTCGCTGTCGACCGACGGCGGCAAGATCGTGCCGGAACAGGTGCTGATGACGTCCGGCTCGCAGCAGGCGCTGGACCTGCTGGGCAAGGTGCTGATCGACGAGGGCAGCCGCGTGCTGGTGGAAACGCCGTCCTACCTGGGCGCCTTGCAGGCGTTCTCGGTCTACCGGCCGAAGTTCGTCTCGGTCGACACCGACGACCACGGCCTGGTGCCGGACTCGCTCGACGCCGTGGCCGAAGGCGCGCGCCTGCTGTACGCGCTGCCGAACTTCCAGAACCCGACCGGCCGCACGCTGTCGGCCGAGCGCCGCGTGCAGCTGGTGGAAAAATGCGCCCGCCTCGGCCTGCCGCTGATCGAGGACGATCCCTACGGCTCCCTCAGTTACCAGGGCGCGCCGCTGCCGAAGATGGTGGCGATGAATCCGGACGGCGTGATCTACATGGGTTCCTTCTCCAAGGTGCTCACGCCCGGCATCCGCCTCGGCTACGTGGTGGCGCCGCTGCCGCTGGTGCGCCGGCTGGAGCTGGCCAAGCAGGCGGCCGACCTGCACACCTCGCAGCTGACGCAGATGGTGGTGCACCAGGTTATCAAGGACGGCTTCCTCGACCGCCACATCCCCGAGATCCGCGCCCTGTACGGCGACCAGTGCCAGTGCATGCTCGCGGCGATGGACCAGCACTTCCCGGCCGGCGTCGAGTGGACCCGGCCCGAGGGCGGCATGTTCATCTGGGTCACGCTGCCCAAGCATATCGACGCCATGAAGCTGCTCGATGAAGCGATCGCCCACAAGGTGGCCTTCGTGCCCGGTTCGCCGTTCTACGCCAACGCGCCGGAAACGAACACGCTGCGCCTGTCCTTCGTGACGGTGTCGCCGGAGCGCATCCGCACCGGCATCGCCATCCTCGGCAAGCTGATCACCGCCAAGCTGTAATGCCGTCCGCGTGGACGCGCCCGCGTCCACGCCCTTCCCCGCCGCCACTCCATGCGGCCAAAATACAACAGCGCTCCTGTTCAGGACAACGCTCTTGACCCGCGCTTGACCACCTCGCACCCAAGCATTATCACCAAAAGTAACAAGTCCACCCAAAAGCAATACCAATCCCGGGCAAGTGGTCTGCAACAATCGCAAAAGCGCATGGCGGCGGCGTTTGCATCGAAAAGCCCGCGCATTTATTTTCACCTCCGGGGCGGGCAAAGCGGTATGATTTGAACGGATAGTTACTTTCGATTAGGCCCGCCTTTGTACGCTCGCGCAAAAATCTTCGTTGACCACAAGCCCGTCAGCGCCGCCCTCCGGACCCGTTCCGCCCCACCCGGCCCGGCGTTCACGCTCGTCCCCGGTCACCGCTCGATACAAGGCGATCTGCAATGACAGCTGGCGGTCTGAGCTTTGCCCCGCGACGCGACGCCGCCGTCCTGATCGTCGACGACGCCCCCGCCAACCTGAGCGTGCTGCGCAAGATGATGACGCAACAGGGCTATCAAACCTTCGTCGCCACCACCGGCGAACGGGCGCTGAAGATCGCGCGCCGCGTCCATCCCGACCTGATCCTGCTCGACATCGTCATGCCCGGCATGGATGGCCTGGAAACCTGCCGCCAGCTGAAAAGCCATACGGCGACCCAGCGCATCCCCGTCATCTTCATGAGCGCCAGGACCGACACCGAAGACGTGGTGGCCGGCTTCGACCTCGGCGCCGTCGACTACCTCAGCAAGCCGCTGCGCCTGGCCGAAGTGTGCGCCCGCGTGCGCACGCAGCTGCAAATCCGCGTCAACAGCGAGACCCAGCAGGAACAGGCCGAGCGCCTGCGCACCATCGTCAACAACATGGCCGAGGGCTTGCTCATCATCGAGGCCGACGGCCGCATCCAGTTCACCAATCCGGCCTGCGACAAATACCTGGGCTTCCGCGAAAACGAGCTGGCCGGGCGCACGCTGTCGGACTTGCTCAATCCCCTGGTGGCGCAGGAGTACCTCGATTATTTCGCGCGCTACGCGGCCAGCCCGGAGACCGCCCACAGCCACGGCACGCGCGAGGTCATCATCCGGCACCGCAACGGCAGCTCGGTGTGCATGGACTTGACGCTGACGCCGATGTATCTGCGCCAGCCGCTGTTCATCGGCCTGCTGCACGACATCACCCACCACAAGCAGTCCGAGGACGCCTTGCAGCGCGCCGCCATGATCGACCCGCTGACCAAGATCGCCAACCGGCGCCACTTCGACAGCTTCCTCGAAAAAGAGTGGCAGCGCTCGATGCGCAGCGGCCAGCCGCTGTCGCTGGTGGTGCTCGACGTCGACCACTTCAAGCTTTACAACGACACCCTGGGCCACCAGGCCGGCGACGCCTGTTTGCAGCAGGTGGCGCAGTCCATCGCGTCGCACGCGGCGCGCCAGACCGACCTGGCGGCGCGCTACGGCGGCGAGGAATTCGTGCTGCTGTTCGCCGAGACCGACGCCGACGCGGCCCAGTTGCTGGCCGAGTCCATCCGCGCCGACATCGAGGCACTGAATCTGCCCCATCCGCGTTCGCTGACGTCGCCGTGGATCACGGTCAGCATCGGCGTGGCGACGATACGGCCGCACCAGCTGGACAACACCGAGACCCTGTTCGTGGCCGCCGACCGCGCCATGTACGTGGCCAAGGAAGGTGGCCGCAACCAGGTCCGCACCAGCGCGCCGGGCAGCCATGCCGTGGGAGCGGTCAAGGCGCTGGTGGCGCGTTAGCCGCATCACCGCGGCGGCCATGGCCGACAGTCGCCGCGCCGCCTTGAATCGCCCCCTCTTGTTCAAACGCAACACCAGCCCCGCCCTTCCCGATAAAGATTGAGCCTCGCTTTCGCGGCGGCGCTGTCGGCCGCCTTTCCCAAACCATGATCGCCATCGACCCGGTGCCCGCGGCATCGCGGCGCCGCTGCGCGATCGACGTTTCCAGACAGGGGTGCAAGATGGCTATTTCATTCATGCGGTGCCTACCCGGCGGCGCGCCCGCGCGGCGCCTGGTCCTATGTTGTGCGCTCGGCGCGCTCGGCTTGCTGGGCGGCTGCGACGGCGGCGGTCCCAGCAGCCCGCCCATCCCGGTGGCGCCCCCGGCGGTCGGGCCGGCGGGCGAAATCAAGCTGGCCGGCGCCTCGGACCTGCCGGTGGTGACGCTGTCGGACGTCGCGCCGCTGCCCGGCGAAGCGGTGACGGTGACGGTGGCCAAAACCGGCGCCAGCGCCATCGTGCTGAGCGTGTCCGGCGGCGGCTGCGGCGCCCTGGCGGCGGCCACCGTCAACGGCGCCAGCCTGACCCAGACCGCCAGCGTCGGCAGCGGCGGCCTGTGCCAGATCGCCGCCAGAGTCACCGACGCCAGCGGCACCCGCGCCTACACCAACGAATTCACCATCGCCCCCAAAAACCTGCCGGGCCAGGGCTTGAGCTTCGTCGGCGGCACCTATGTGCCCAGCGGCGACGTCACCTTCCCGCCCGGCGCCACGGTCGCCATCAAGGCCGTCAGCCTGCCGCAATCGGTCATCAACGGCGGCGCCGCGTCCATGTTCATCACCGCCAGCGACGCCGGCCAGGCCGCCAAGGCCATCGTCCAGATCGACGGCGTGCCCGGCTACTACGTGGTGCCGACCACCGTCGTCGACGCCGCCGCCGGCGTGGTGCGCATCGACCTGACGGCCAGCGCCGACTTCATCACCAATATCGAGGCCGGCGCCGCCCTGCTCCACGCCGACCCGGCCGCGCGCCGGCTGGCCGCCGCCCGGCACCTGGTCGCGCCGCGCCACGCCAAATCCGCCCTGGGCGCCCACCTGCCGGCCGTGCTGGCCGCCGCCGACGCCAGCGGCACGGCCCAGGCCACCGTGCGCCTGATGGCGCCCGACGGCACCGTCAGCGCGCCGTCCACGCTGCCAGTCACCTTCCAGGCCGTCGGCAGCGGACCGATACAGGTGTCGCTGTCGTGGGGCGCCCCGGTCGACCTCGACCTGCACGTCGTCACGCCGGCCAACGAGGAAATTTATTATGCTAACCCCAGCGACAGCAGCCACGGCGCGCTGGACCTCGACAGCAACGCCGGCTGCGCCATCGACAACGTCAACAACGAAAACGTGGTGTGGTCGAACGCCACGCCGCCGGCCGCCGGCAACTACGTGGTGCGGGTCGACTACTGGAGCGCCTGCGGCGTCGCCACGCCGATTCCGTACACGGTGCGCATCACCGGCTGCGGCGGCGCCAGCACCTATAACGGCGTGTTCGCGCCGGGCGAGGACGACGAGGGCGACGCCGGCGCCGGCCGCACCATCGCCACGCTGGCCTACAGCGCCTGCGCCGGCCTGACCGTCAGCGGCAACGCCACCTATGACGACTATGTGCCGACCACCAGTGGCCTGTCGCCGACGGCGCGGCAGCTGCCGATCCGCCATGCGCTCGTCGAAGTGCACCAGTCCTCCAACGACGCCGTGCTGGCCAGCGGCGAGACCGATGAAAACGGCCGCTACGCGCTGACCTTCGCGATGGCCGCGCGCGACAATTATTATGTGAAGGTCAGCGCCAACCAGGACTCGGCCAGCCTGAAACAGCAGGTGGTCGACGCCGGCGGCGCCCTCTACGCGCTGCGCAGCGCCATCGTCAACGCCGCCGCCACGCCCAACGCCACCGCCGTGGTGCTGGCGGCGCGGCGCGGCGGCTCCTTCGCCGAAGCGTTCAACATCTTCGACGTCGGCGTCAACGCCTACCGCCAGGTGCGGTTGCACAGCACCGTGGCGCTGCCGAAGCTGACGTGGCGCTGGGCCGCCGGCGTGGCCACCTGCGGCAGCGGCGCCGCCAGCTGCTACGACCCCGCCGACAATTCCATCTACGTGCTCTCGACCCCGCAGGACAGCGACGAATACGATGACTCGGTGCTGGCCCACGAATTCGGCCACTTCTATATGCACATGCTGTCGAAGGACGTGCGCTCGGGCGATGCGCACGCGCTGACCAGCGCCGTCGCGCCGACGCTGGCCTGGTCCGAAGGCAGCGCCACCTTCTTCGGCCAGTGGCTGCTGCAAAGCCCCCAGTACATCGACACCAACGCCGCCGGCGCGTTCACGTTCACGTTCAACGTCGAAACGGTGGCAGCGAACGTCCCCGTCGGCACCTCGGACGGCTCGGCGGCGGGACTGGTGTCGGAAGCGACCGTCACCGCCGTGCTGTGGGACCTGGCCGACACGCCGCGCGACAGCCGCGCCGTCAGCGCCACGCTGACCGTCACCGACGTGATCCACAATCCCGACGCCACCTTCGCCACGCTGCAAGCGCTCAAAGGCAGGAGCCATGACGGCGGCTACGCCGGCGCCGACCTGGTCGACTTCCTCGCCCAGTGGCAGTGCCTGAAGTATTCGTCGTGGGACGCGCAGGCCGGCGACAATTTCCGTGGCCTCGTCACGCTGCTGAACCAGTTCCCCTACGCGCCACCCGGCGCGCTGAGCTGCAACTAGGCTTTGACAGCGCGGCGATCCCGGGCTACGGTGACGGCAAGCCACCGTGGTCCGCGAACGCCGCGCCGGCCGTTCCACTTTTTTGAAAGCGCGCCGATGAAATCGTCCATCCACTCATCCCGACCCGCCATCGCCGCCGCTATCTATCTGTCGCTGGCGGCGACCGCCCATGCCGGCGGCGGCGGCATGGGCACGCCGACGCCGGGAACGCTGAGCAGTTCCGGCTTGCGGCCCGCCGCCGGCCAGACCGTCACCGTCCACCTGTCATTCCAGCCCGTCCGCGACGCCGGCAGCGCCCGCGTCACGTTCCGCGCGCCGCCGTGCGCCCGCATCGCGGCCGCCGAGACGCAACAGCTGGTGCGCGAATTAAAGGCCGGCCAAACGGTCGAACTCGACGCGCACGTCACCGTGCTGCGGCGGGCCAGCTGCCTGATCTCCGCCGACGTGGTCGATGTCGACACGGCCGCACTGCGCAGCGGCGCCATCTTCGGTGTCGTGTTGAATCAGGCGGCGTCGAGCGCCGCCGGCCACGCCGTCGCCGGCCAGACCGGCGCCGGTCAGCGCACCATCGACGCGCTGCCGCAGCCGGTCCGCAAATAAGCCCGGCGCACGCCGCACGCCACCCCTCAGCTCCATGCCAGGCTCAGACTCAGACTCAGTCTCAAGCTCAGACTCAGGCCCCGGCGACGCTGGCCGACAGCGGCAACACGATCGTGAACACGGTGCCGCCGCCGACCGTCGATTCGAGCCGGATGGTCCCGCCCAGCAGGCCGGTGACGATGTTGTAGACGATGTTCAAACCGAGGCCGGAACCGCCCTGTCCCAGCCGGGTGGTGAAAAAGGGATCGAACACGCGCGGCTGGTGTTGTTCCGGGATGCCGGCGCCGTCGTCGCGGAAGGCGATTTCCACGGCGCCGCCGTCGAGCCGGCGCGCGCTCAGCGTCATGGTGCCGCCGTCGCGCCCCTGGAAGGCGTGGGCCAGCGCATTGGTGACGAAGTTGGTCACGACCTGGCCCAGCGGACCGGGGTAGCTGTCCATCCAGATCCCGGCCGGCACCTCGAAACGCAAAACGTGGCCGCTCTTTTTATACATCGGCAGCAGCGTCGCCACCACGCCTTCGAGCGTCTCCTTCAGGTCGAAGCGGCGGCGCTGGCTGCTGGCCTGGTCGGCCGCGACCTGCTTGAAGGTGGTGATCAATTCGCTGGCGCTCGACAGGTTGCGGCCCAATATTTCGCTGCCCTTGTCGACGGCGTCGAAGTAGTCGATGACGGCGCTGCGTTTGACGCCGCCGCCGGCCATCGCCGCCAGCATCTCGCGCGTCAGCTCGTGCAGCGTGCTGGCCACGGTGACGCTGTTGCCGATCGGCGTATTGAGTTCATGCGCGATGCCGGCCACCAGCGAACCGAGGGCCGCCATTTTTTCCGAGCGCACCAACTCGTTCTTGGTGCGCGTGAGCGACGCCATGGCATCGGCCAGTTCCTCGTTGGCCTGTTCCAGCTTGACGGTGCGCGAACGCACGCGCGACTCCAGCTGCTGATTGGCTTCGCGGATTTCCTGTTCGATCTGGCGCTGGCGCGTGATGTCGATGATGGAAAAAATCAGCGTCATCTGGCCGCGGAATTCGAACGGGCGGCCCGACAACAGGCAGGTGAGCACGCGCCCGCTGCGGGTGCGGTGATTGGCCTCCAGCCGCAGCACGACCTGGTGTTCCTTGAGCTGTTCGAGCATGCGGGCGCGGTCGCGCGGATCGTCCCACATATTGAATTCGACCGAGGTGTGGCCGATCACCTCCTCGCGTGCGTATTCGAATTGCGTCAGCCAGAAATCATTGACGTCGACGAACAGGCCGTCGGAAATGCGCACCAGGCCGAGCGGAATCGGCGTCAACTGGAAGATGCTGGAGAATTTGCGCTCGCTCTCGACCAGCTCCTCCTCGTAGCGCTGCTGCGCCGCCAGCGTGGCCAGGAAGGCGTTGAACCAGGCCAGCAGCTCGCGAATTTCATCTTCGGTGTCGGGCAGCGGCAGCGGCAGCACCTGCGCGCGCGCCTGGATGCGGCGGAAGCCGTCCGAGATCGCCTTGATCGGATCGACCATGGCGCGCTGGAACAGCCGGCTGGCCAGCGCGATGACGACGAAGCACACCAGCATCAGCGCGGCGGCGATCTGGGTCAGCCGCCGCATCGGTGCCAACAGCGTCTGCTGCGGGATCACGCCGAACACGCACCACCGGCCGCCGGCCAGGCAGGCCGTGCTCACCAGCGCCTGGCGGCTGTCCAGCCACAGGTCCACGCTGCCGGCGCGGCCGGCCAGCGCGCGCAACTCGGGCGGCATGGCCGTGCCGATACGGGCGCGGTCGGGCGCGTAGATCAGCCGCCCGGCGCCGTCGGCCACCAGCAGGTAGGCGTCGTGGCCCAGGTCGACCTGGCTGAAATGGTCGGCCAGCACGGCGGTCGAATAATCGATCAGCAGCATGCCGACCGGCTGCGAGGCGCGCAGCTGCGGCACATAGCGCTGGATGATTTTCTGCGCCGTCAGCACCTTGCGGCTGGTCGACGCGCCGTTCAGATTATCCTCGACGCCCAGCCAGCGCAGCGGCGCCGCCGAGGCCACGCCGGCCCGGTACAGGCGCAAGCGCGTGGCCTCGTCCACCGGCGCGATGGTGAGCGTGTCGCCGACGTAGAAGCGGCTGCCCCCGGCCGTGTACATGTCGATCGAGACGATGCCCTTCGAGGCGGCGTAGGTGTTGAGGCTCTGGCGGATCGCCGCCTGCGTCGCCAGCTCGTCGTAGGGATTGTGGGCGCCGGCGGCGGCGTCGGTCTTGACGGCGACGGCGCTGATGTCCTCGATGCTGGCGATGCTGGACGCGAGCCGCTCGACCTGCTCCATCTGCAATTGCAGGTAGTCGCGCTGGTTGGCCACCAGCTGGGCGCTGTACTGGCCGGCCACGCCGATGATGGCATGGCGCACCAGGTCATACGAGGTGGCCGCGAACACGATCAGCGGCAGCACGCTGATGACGACCAGATAGGCGATCAGTTTGACAGTGATATTGAGATGAAGTTTCAATGCGCGGCCCGGCTATCGCGGCGCGGCCAGCGTGGCGGCGGTCACCAGCCGGGCCTCGATCAGCGTCACCGGCGGCAGCTTCTCGCCCTTGAGCGCGCGCACGGCCAGCGCCACGCCCTGGTAGCCCTGCTGGCCGGCCTGTTGGTCGACGCTGACCGTCATCAGGCCGGACTTGATGGCCACGCGGGCCTCGTCGATGGCGTCGTAGCCGATCACGGTCACGCCTTTGCGGCCGCTGTCCTGCAAATAGCGGATGGCGCCGATGGCCATCATGTCGTTGGCGCAATAGAGCACGGAGATGTCGGGATGGCGCGCGAACATGCGCTGGGCGACGTCGCGCGCCTCGTCGATCTTCCAGTGCGCGCTGGCCTGCTCGACCAGATGGATGTTCGGATTTTCGGCGAAGGCGCGGGTGGCGCCGGTCAGCCGCGAACGCGCGTTTTCGGCGTTGGGCAAGCCTTCGATCAGGCCGGCCTGCACCGGCTTTTTGATCCGGCCGGCGACCAATTTGACCGACGCGTAGCTGGCCGCGACGTTGTCGACGCTGATGAACGGCGGCGCCGCCATATGCTCGCTGGCCATGACGTCGGGGTCGAGCCGGTTGTCGATGTTGACGATGGCGATGCCGGCGTTCTGCGCTTTTTTCAGAATCGGCACCAGCCGCTGCGAATCACTCGGTGCGATCACCAGCGCATCCACGTGCGCGCCGATGAAGCCTTCGACAATTTGAATCTGCTGCTCGACGGCGGTTTCCTCGGAGCCGGTCTTGACTTCGAGGACGACGCCGAATTCCTGCTCGGCGCGGCGCGCGCCTTTTTCAATATCGATGAAGAAGGGATTGGTCAGCGTCTTGAGCACCAGCGCGATTTTTTTCGGCGCCGGCGGCGGCAGCGCGGCGGCGGCGGCATGGCCGCCATGGTCATCGCCCCCCCCCGGCGCCGCCACGGTCGCAAGCGGCCAGACCGAGGCACAGCGCCGCCATCAAGAACCATCGAGCACGAATCACGATCCGTCCCCCGCGTCACGTAAACGTTAGATTGGGATTATTTCTCATGCTACCACTGTTAGCCGGCGGCGCACGCACTGATTCGGGCGCCGTGGCGCGACGCCGACAGCGCCGCGCCTACAGCCGCTCGGGATAGCCGGTGATGTCGGCGATTTCCTTATACATGGGCTGCAAACGCCGGTACATCTTCAGGTAGACGCGCCGGTACAGCCGCTCGTAGATCGCGCGGTGGGCGGCGATGGGCTGGAACACCCGGCCCGGCCGCGTCATGGCCCGCGTGGCGCTGGCGAAATCGGCGTGCAGTCCCAGGCCCACCGCCGCCGCGATGGCCGCGCCCAGGCCCGACGTTTCGTAGACATGCGCGCGCGCGGCGGGCAGGCCGAAGATGTCGGCCGTCAGCTGCATCGCCGCGTCGCTCTGCGAGCCGCCGCCGGCCACGCGCAGTTCCGTCACCGCCACGCCGCTGCGTTGTTCGATGCGCTCCTTGCCTTCGCGCAGCGCGTAGGCCAGGCCTTCGAGGATGGCGCGGTAGACGTGGGCCCGCGTGTGCACGTCGCCGAAGCCTATCATCGCGCCCTTGGCCTCCGGTCCCGGCACGCGCACGCCCGGACTCCAGTAGGGTTGCAGCATCAGGCCCATGGCGCCCGGCGGCACCTGCCCGAGCAGCGCGTCGAACAGCGCCTCGGGCGAGCCGCCCTGCTGCTTGGCCGCCTCCTGCTCCAGGTGGCCGAACTGCTCCTTGAACCAGTTGACCATCCAGTAGCCGCGGAAGATCTGCACCTCGGTGCTGTAGGCGCCGGGGATGGCGGCCGGATACGGCGGAATGAAGGGCGTGACCTCGATATATTTTTGGCTGGTGGTGTTGATGGTCGCCGTGGTGCCGTAGCTGATGCAGGCGATGTGCGGCGCCAGCGCGCCAGCGCCCAGCACCTCGCAGGCCTTGTCGGCGGCGGCGGCCACCAACGGCGTGCCGGCCGGGATGCCGCTGGCCTGGGCGGCGGCGGCGCTGACGGCGCCGATGACGGTGCCCGGCGCGACCAGCTCGGGCAGCATTTCACGCGTGATGCGCAGCGCCTGCCATTTCCAGTCGCGCGCGCCGGCCCACCGGTGGCGCTTGTAGTCGAACGGCAGATAGGCCACTTGCGAGCCGACGGAATCGACGTGGCGGCCGCACAGGCGGTAGTTCAGAAAGCCCGACAGCAGCAGGAATTTATCGGTCCGCGCCCAGATCTCCGGCTGCCGCGCGGCGATCCAGTTGATCTCCGCCTCGCGCTGGAAATAGGCGATGGTGGCGCCGACCCGCGCCAGCTTGAACGCGGCGCGCCACCACGGGCCGAGCGGCGGCACGCGGTCGGTGCGGCGCTGATCGAGCCAGGTGATGGCGGGCCGCAGCGGCCGGCCGTCGCAGTCCAGGTTGACGACGGTGCCGCGCTGCGTGGTCACGGCCACGCCCTTGAGCGCGTCCCTGGCGAGCGGATTCTCGGCCCACAGCCGCTGGCACGCCTCGCACACGGCGCGCCAGTAGCCGTCGGCGTCATGCTCGGCCCAGCCGGGATGGTCGGAAAAATACGGCTGCAAATGCACCTGCGTTTTCGCCACGAGATTGCCGTTCAAATCGAACAGCAGCGCGCGCACGCTCTGGGTGCCGTTGTCGATCGCGAGGAGGTATGGGGAGGGGGATGGGGAGTGGTCGGCCATGGTGTCGTCGAAGGAAATCAGGCGGGCAGGCTGTAATGCGACTGCCACAGGGTCAGGTAGGCGGCCTGCTCGGCGTCCCAGCGCTGGTCGCTCCAGCCCAGCTCCGGCTGGCAGATGGCGCGCACGCGCGGCAGGATCGCGACGCCGCCGCCGCGCAGCTGCAAGCCGATGCGGCTGCGGCGCAGCAGCAGGTCTTCCAGATGCTGCACCGCTTCGCAGCGGGCCGCCCAGCGCAACTGGGCCCACACGGTTTCGGTGCCGGCGATGGTGTCCAGTTCGCCGTCCAGCGCAGCGTCGACCAGCGCCTGCGCCTGCGCGCCGTAGCGGCCCAGCAGCCGCCCGGCCTGGCTGAACGACAGGCTGCGGTTGAATTTCAACGGCGCCGCCGCCGCGAAGACGGGCAAGGGGCGCAAGGCGTCGCGCCAGCCGGGCAGCAGCGCGGCGGCCTGTTTCAGCACGTCGAGCGCGATCACGCGGAAGGTGGTCAGCTTGCCGCCGGCGACGGTGAGCAGTCCGCGCTCGACCCATAGCGCGTGGTCGCGGCCCTCCTTGGACGGGTCGTTCTCGCCGCTGTCGATCACCGGGCGCACGCCGGCATACGATGAAATCACATCGGCCTCGCTCAACGCCAGCTGCGGGAACTGATCGTGCAGGGCCGCCATCAGGTAGTCGACTTCGGCCCGCGTGATGGCCGCCTCCTGCGCCATGCCGGCGCGGTGATCGACGTCGGTGGTGCCGACCAGCGTCACGCCTTCCCACGGA
This sequence comes from Rugamonas sp., assembly GCF_025354735.1. Lineage (GTDB taxonomy): Bacteria > Pseudomonadota > Gammaproteobacteria > Burkholderiales > Burkholderiaceae_D > Rugamonas. Next base: position 20,171 of record NZ_JANXMI010000148.1, on the reverse strand, counting down.
AACGCGAACACCGGGCGGCCGTCGGCCGGATGCATCAGGCTCACCGCCTGCGCCAGCGGCAAACGCCAGGCCGGCAGCACCAGGTGGCTGCCGCGCAGGGGCCGCAATCGCGGTCCGGCGCCGCCCTGCCCGCGCAAGCCGCCGGCCCAGGCGCCGGTGGCGCTGACGACCAGCCGCGCGTTGATGCGATATTCGGCGCCGCCGACGCCATCTTTTACCAGCACGCCGCAGACCGCGCCCGCATCGGCTTCTCCTTCGCCGCCATCGCGCAGCAGCGTTTCCACGCCCATGTAGTTGACGGCCACGCCGCCGTGCGTGCGCGCCTCCTGCAACACGCGCAGCACCAGCCGCGCATCATCGGTCTTGGCGTCGGTGTAGCACATGCCGCCATTGAGCCGCGCGGTCGCGATGTTGGGCGCCAGCGCCATGAAGTCGTCGCGGCTGAAATAGTGGCGCGCGCGCTGGCCCGCCATCCGGTCGTAGATCGCCAGGCCAAGCAGGAACATGCGGCGGCCCGGCTTGCGGCCTTCGTAATCGCCGAAGGCGAAGCTCTGCGGCTCGACCAGGCCGGCCGCCTCGCGCAGCAGATGTTCGCGCTCGCGCACGGACACGCGCGTGAGCCCGAACTTGCCCTCCTTCAGATAGCGCAAGCCGCCGTGCACCAGCTTCGATGAGCGGCTCGACGTGCCCCAGGCGAAATCGCGCTGCTCGACCAGCAGCGTTTTCAGGCCGCGCCGCGCCGCCTCCAGCAAGATGCCGGCGCCGGTGATGCCGCCGCCGATGACGATCACGTCCCACTCGCGCGCCAGCAATTGCGGCAGTTCTTCGCGGCCGCCGCGATGCCACGGCGCGCTCACGACGGCGCGCTTTCGGCCGGCAGCAGCGTGCCGGGATTCATGATCGCCTGCGGGTCGAAATGGCGGAACAGCGCGCGCATGGCGCCGATGCCCAACTCGCCCTTCTCCGCCGCCAGGTACGGCGCGTGGTCGCTGCCGACGCCGTGCTGGTGGCTGATGGTGCCGCCGTTGGCGACGATGGCCTCGCTGACGGCGCGCTTCAGGCCGCGCCAGCGCGCCAGGTCCTGCTCATAGTTCCCGGCCAGCCGGTAGACGAAGGTGGTGTAGACGCTGGCGCCCTGCGCATACAGGTGCGACAAATGGGTGTAAGCGTGCACGCGCTCGCCGTGCAGCGCCAGCGCCTCCGTGGCCGCCGTTTCCAGCGCCGCCATCATGGCCGTCACGCGCGGCCAGTCGACCGCCGTTTCGACCGTGTCGATGGCGTAGCCCTGGGCCCAGGCGGCGTTGCGCAGGTAGACGTTGCGGTAGCGGTTCTGCTTCCACTTGTCGCCCATCTTGCGGCCGATGTGGACGCCGCCGTGCGGCCGCGCCAGCGCCAGCGCGTCGGACAGCGCGGCCCGGGCGGCGGCCTTGCGGCCGCTCACGCCTATCATCAGCATGCATTTTCCCTCGCCGCAGCCGCGCCAGCGCAACCACGTTTCCAGCGCCGCGATCAGCTTCTGGTGGCCGGCCAGCGCCAGCATGGTCGCCGTCTCTAGTGGATTCGACAGCCGCAGCATCGACAGCGACGGCGTCAATCCGCCCTGCACCACGGCGCGCACCGCCGCCTCGGCCCGCGCCCAGTCGGGGAAGAAGACGGCGTGGAAGGCTTCATATTCCGGCAGCGGCGTGACGCGCACCGTCGCTTCCGTGAGGAAGCCGAGCCGGCCTTCCGAACCGAGCACCATTTCGCGCAGGTCGGTGCCGGCGGCGGACGCGGGAAAGGTGGGCAGCGCCAGCGTGCCGGCCGGCGCCTCGACCACGCCGCCGGCGAACAGGCGCTCGATGCGTCCATAACGCAGCGACTGCTGGCCGGACGAACGCGTGACGATCCAGCCGCCCAGCGTCGAATATTCGAACGACTGCGGAAAGTGGCCCAGCGTGTAGCCGTGGGCGCGCAGCTGCGCTTCCAGGTCGGGGCCGAAAACGCCGGCGCCGAAGGTGGCCAGCTGCGCTTGCGGATCGAGGCTGCTCATGGCGCGCAGCCGCGTCATGTTCACCGCCAGCACCGGCCGCGCGCCGGCCGGCGCCGTCAGGTGGCCGGCCACGCTGGTGCCGCCGCCGTGCGGGATCAGCGCCACGTCATGATGCTGCGCGTAGGCCAGCAACTCGCGCACCTCGGCCGCGCTTTCGGGGAAGGCCACGCCGTCGGGCGCCGTTCCGATCACGCCGTAGCGCAGGCGCAGCCAGTCCGGCAGGCTTTGACCGAGGGCGTTGCGCAGCCGCGTCGGCGCGTCGGTGACGATCAGGCGGTGCGCCGGCAGGCGCGTGGCCGCGAGCTGCGCGCAGGCCGCGTCGAACGGCGCGTCGGCGACCGGCCTGCCGGCGCCGACGCGCTGCGCCAGAAACGCCAGCGCATCGGCGTTGAGTTCAAAATTGATGGTGTCGTCACCCCAGCCGTTCCAGCGTCTCATGGTTTCCTGTCTGCGTTGTTATACTGTGGCGCGCACCTGTCTCGATGACACGACAATAAGATACATCCCTTTTCCGGTATTGCGTTTTTATGCCAATCGCCTTGTTCTATCATGCCATCCCCGCCACCTGACGCGCCAGCGCGCGGCGGCCGCGTGGCCGGCTCCTATCTGCAACCGCTGCTGGAAGCGGCGGCGGCGCGCGGCGTGACGGCGGCCGATCTGGAACGCGCCGCCGCGCTGGCCGCCGGCGCGCTCTCGCCGCTGCCCGACACGCTGCCGGCCGACGACTACGTGCGCCTGCTCGACGTCGGCGCCGCGCTGACGGGCGACGCCCACTTCGGGCTGCACGTGGGCGAGCGCGTCAAGCTGGGCACCTACAGCGTCTACGGCCTGATTTTATTGAGCTGCCGCGATTTCGGCCAGGCGCTGGAACAGACCATGCGCTACGAGCAGCTGGCGCATGACCTGGGCCGCTCCTCGCTGCGGGTGGCCGACGGCGTGGCCCATTACAGCTGGCACAGTCACTACCCGGCCGCGCGGCGCCACCTGGCCGACAGCGTCTTCGCCGGCATCCGCGTGTTCGGCAACTGGCTGGCCGGCGCGGTGCTGCCGCCGGCGCGGCTGGCGCTGACGCACGACGGCGGCGCCGCCGACCAAGCCGACCATCAAGCGGCCCATATGGAATATGAGCGCGTGCTCGGCGCCCTGCCGCGCTTCGACGCGCCGGCCAATGTGGCCAGCTTCGATGCGCGGATGCTGGCGTGGCCGGTGCCGAACGCCGATGTCGGTTTATATCCGGTGCTGCGCCAGCACGCCGAGCAGTTGCTGAAGACGCGCACGCGGGCCGACGCCGATATCGCGCAGCAGGTGCGGGCGGCCATCGCGCGCAATCTGGCGCAGGGACAGGTGCGGCTGGCGGCGATCGCCGAGGAGCTCCATCTGTCGCCGCGCACCTTGCAGCGCAAGCTGAGCGACGCCGGCGCCACCTTCCAGCAGGTGCTCGACCAGACCCGCTTCGCGCTGGCGCAGGATTATCTGCGGCAGGGTGAATTGAGCCTGGTCGACATCGCGTTCCTGCTCGGCTACCAGGAGCAGAGCGCCTTCAATCACGCCTTCCGCATGTGGGCCGGCGTGAATCCGGGCGCGTATCGCGGCTGATGTATCGCGGCTGCCATCAGGTGTCCGCGCCCTTGACGCGCACGAACGGTCCGATGCAGCGCTTGGTGTCGTGGTCGAGGCACATCAGGAACATGTCGCCGGACGGATGGAACAGCAGGTAACTGGTGACGGCGCGCCCCACTTCGGTCACGTCGCCGCTGCAATCGTGTTTGCCGTTGTCCTTGACGATGGTGTCGACTTCCTTGTAGAAGCCCAGCTTGTCGGGCTGGTCGGCGATCTGGAATTCGGATTCGGCCACTTCCTGCGAGCTGGTGACGATGCTGGTGCCATCGTCGCGGATGCGGTAGATTTCGTGGCAGACGGTGTTGGGCACCGTCAGGCTCCAGATGCCGACCACCGGATGGTCCTGGCGCAGCTTGGGCGGCTTGGCACCGGCCTGCGCGCTGAAGGCCAGGACGGCGACCGCCGACGCCAGCAGAGTCAGACATTTCATGACGACCTCCACAAAATAAGCAGCCACTCACTACACCCACTATATATGCGCGCCCTGTTCGGCGGCGGCCTTCAGCCTGGCCAGGCCGCGCTCGAAGTCGCCGCCTATCATGCTGTCCATGCTGGCGACGAGACTCATCAGCTTCGTCAGGTAGGAACTCGGGCCATACATGGCCCACGTCACGGTGGTCGTCTCGCCGTCCGGCGCCAACACGAATTCGGTGACGTTGTGCGACTCGAACGGGCGCAGGAAATCGAGCTTGATCGTGACGTTGCTGGCCGCGTTCATGCCGGTGATTTCCATGCGGCCGGCGCCCACCTTGTCGTTGCCGCTCCAGCTGTAGACCGCGCCCATGTCCCTGGGGGCGCCGCCGTAGGTGCGCGTCATCGCGGGGTCCAGTTTTTCCCACGGCGACCACAGGGGCCACTGGTGGAAGTCGCTGATGAGCGCCATGACCGCGGCCGGCGGCGCCTTGATGGCGACGCTGCGCTGCACCCGATAACTGTCGGGACGCGTGGCGGCGTAGGCCAGCACCAGCAAGACCAGCACCACAACTGACAGGGCGATTTTTTTGAACATGGACACTCCCGGTGACGTTGGCTCTCGTTCGGCTCTCGTCGTTTAGCCTAGCATGTTTTTTGACGGCGCGAATCGGACCACACTGGAATCGGCGCGGCCGGGCGCCTTACATCGCGTCGCAGCGGCGCACCACCGGGTTGGCCGGATCGCGGCTCCATTCGCACCAGCCGCCGTCGTAGACGCTGATGTGCGGCCAGTCCATCAGCCACGCGTAGAAAAACGCCAGCGACGCGCGCCAGCCGGTGCCGCAGTAAAAGGCCGTGCGCTGGCGCCGGTCGCCGCTGGCGCCGATGCCGGCCGACAACCACTGGCGGCGGATCTCGGCGGCCTGCTTCATGCTGCCGTCGGCGCGCTGGTAGGCGCTCATGCTGTTGACGTCACCGTCCGCGCCGGCCCGGCCCCAGCGCGCGCCCGGGATATCGCCCTTGCCATCGATATAACTATACCCCGAAACCCTGCCGGTAAATTCATTCCACGTGCGGATGCTGACCAGGACGTCGCCCGGTTGTTGCAGCAATGCCCGCACCTGCGCCGTATCGAGCATGTATTCGGGATGCGCGGGGAAGGCCGCGCCGAAATCGGCGGTGGGAGCGCTGGCGGGCGCCGGCCCCTGTTCGCAGGCGTGGCCGCCGGCGCGCCACAGCGGATAGCCGCCGTCGAGCAGGCGCACGTCGCGCACGCCGGCGTACAGCAGCAGGTGGGCGGCGCGCGCGGCGGCCAGGTTGTTGCGGCCGTAGAGGATGACGCAGGTATCGTGGTGCACGCCGCGCGCCAGCAGCAGTTGCAGCAGCGCCTCGTCGGAGACCTTATTCCATAAGGGTTCCTGCTCCAGCTGGCGGGTGTCCAGGTAGGCGGCGCCGGGAATGTGGGCTTGCTCGAACAGCCCGGCGCCGGCGCAGCCGGCTTCGAACAGCCGCCAGCCGGGGGGCGGGGCCGCATCGACCGCGTCGCCGGCGATCAGCGCCGCCAGCCACGCGGGCGTGACGAGCTGGCGCCAGCGGACCAGGTCCGGGCGGAAATCGGAAACGACTACGTGATCGGACAAGTGAGGCTTCATCGGGCGGGCGGCGCCGCATATGCGGAAGGCGCTATTCTAAGCGATGGCGCGCGCCGCCGGCCGCTTGCGCGCCATTCCCCCTGTCAGGCCAGCGCTTCCTTGGCCGCCTGCTCCGGCGTCAGGCCGTCGTAAAACTGGTCGGTGAACCACTCGACCTGCTCTTCTATGTGTTCCTGCGCCTGCTCTTGGGTGGCGCCGCCGATGACCAGGAAGCCTTCGACTTCGATGCACCAGTTAATCAGATCCAGCGTTTCCTGATCCAGCTCTTCTTTTTTCTTTGCCATAAACTGCCTCTTGCGATTCGTTGATACGTGTTCGGTACGGCCCACAGTGTAGCAGTTTTGGCCATGCTCACTGCGCGCCGGCTTGCGCCGGCGGCGCCGCCGGCTTCTCGGGCGCCAGCACCATCTGCAGATAATTGTCGGTGTCGAAGTAGCGCCGCGCGGCCGCTTGTAGGTCGGCCGGCGTCAGCGCGTCGACCCGCCTGGCCACCGTCAGCAAGGCTTTCGGGTCGGTGCCGTTGATCTGCGCCGATTGCAGCTGGCCCAGCCAGTAACCGTTTTCGCGCACCACCTTCAGGTGGTTTTCCTGCCAGTTGGCCTTGACCTTGTTCAGGTCCGCCAGCGCCGGGCCGTCTTCCTTGAGCTTGGCGATTTCCGCCAGCGTGGCGGCGACCACCTTGTCGACATTCTCCGGCGCGCACGGCAGCGTGATGCCGACCATATAGCTCTCGTACGGCAGCTTGCTCACCGATCCGCTGGCGCCGCCGCTGTAGATCAAGCCTTTCTGCTCGCGCAGCGATTCAATCAGCTTGATGTTCAAGACCTCGACCAGGAATTGCAAACGCAGGCGCTCGGCGTCCGAGAACCGCGCGTCGCCGCTGAAGGTCAGCGACACCGTGGCCTTGGCCTCCGAGCCCTTGTTCACTTCCTTCTTGACGACGCCGCGCACCGGCCGCACGCCCAGGTCCTTGTAGGCGACCGGAATCGCGCCCACCGGCAGGCTGCCCAGGTAGGTCGCCAGCAGCGGCTTGATTTTGTCGACGTCGAAGCTGCCGACGATGAAGAAGGTGAAGTCCCTGGCGCTGGACATGCGGTCGCGGTAGATGTCGAAGGCGCGGTCCAGTCCCACCTGGTCGAAATCCTCCGGCCGCGGCACCTTCGCCACGCGCGGATTGTTGTTGTACAGCGTGGCGTAGTATTCGTCGTTGAACACGGCCTCGGGCCGCGACAGCGCATTGCGCGCCAGCTCGCGCTGCTTGCCGATGAAGGAATCGTACAGCGCCGTATCCTTGCGCGGCGCCGTGAATTCAAGGTAGACCAGTTGCAGCATGGTTTCCACGTCGGCGCTGCCGGAGCCGCCCGACAGTCCCTCCGACAGCAGCGACAGCGAGGCCGATACGCCGACCGTCTTGCCGGCCAGGACCTTCTGCAAATCCGTCGGCGAGTACGCACCGAGGCCCATCTGGCCGGCGATGGCGCTGGCGTAGCGCGCGTTGAACATGTCCTGCTGGCCGTACAGCGACTGGCCGCCGAAGCGCGAGCCGCTCAGCATCACCTGGTCGTTCTTGAAGTCGGTGGGCTTGAGCACCACCTTGACGCCGTTGCCCAGCGTGAGCGTGGTCAGTCCCAGCGCCGCGTCCCGGCTTTGCTTGACGATGCGGCCGGCCTTGGGCGCGTGCGCCATCAGCGTGCTGCCGTACGCCTTTTCCTCGTGCGCCTGCACCGTCATCTGCTCGGCCGCGTCGACGCCGGCCAGCAGCGCGGCCGGCGTCGGCAGCGGCGTGTCGCCGTGGTCCGAGCCGGTGTAGACCACCAGTTTTTTCTCGTTGGCCGGTATCGCCAGCTTGACGGCGGCGTTGACCTCCTCCAGCGAAATGCCCGGCACCATCTGGTTCACGTAGCGGTATTCGTTCTCGATGCCGGGGATGGGTTCCTGGTCGAGGAAGCTGCGCTGGTATTCGCCGACATACTCGGCCGAATCGGATTTGTCGCGCTCCTTGTACATGCGCTCATAACTGCGCAGCATGGTTTTCTTGGCGCGCTCCAGTTCCGGCGCGGTGAAGCCGAATTGGCGCGCGCGTTCGTCTTCCTGCACCAGCGCGGCCAGCGCCGGCGCGGGGCCGCCCTTGCCGACGACGGCGCCGGCGCTGAACGAGCGGTAGCCGTGCGCCACCTGCCCCATGCTGCTGCCGCCCTGGATGAAGGGCGGTTCGGCTTGCTGCGTCAGCTCGGCCATGCGCTGGCTCAGCATCGCGCTGTACAGGCTTTCGATCAGATCGTGGCGGTACTGACCATAGGTGTTGGCGTCGGTGTGGGCCAGGATGGGGTAGCGGATATAGGCGACGTTGGCGCCCGCCTCCTTGTCGGTGACGACCACGCCCTCGGAGTGGGTGCGCTCCGGGATGGCCGCGTACTCGCGCGGGCGCTCCTGCTCGGGATTTTTCAGGCCGCCGAAATGGCTTTCGACGAGGCGCTCGGCCTGCGCCGGATCGACGTCGCCGACGACGATCACCGCCATCAGGTCCGGCCGGTACCAGTCGCGGTAAAAGCGGCGGATCGCGTCGTGGGGGAAGTGCAGGATGATCTCTTCCTTGCCGATCGGCAGACGCTCGGCGTAGCGCGAACCGTTCAACAATTTCGGCAGCAGCACCTTGTTGACGCGGTCGTCGGCGCCTTTGCCGCGCCGCAGTTCTTCCATGACGATGGCGCGTTCGCTGTCGATATCGGCGTCGGTGAAGGACAGGCCGTGGGCCCAGTCTTCCAGCACCTCGAAGCCTTTTTCGAGATTCTCCTTTTTGTCGGTCGGTATCGGCAGCATGTAGACCGTCTCGTCGAAACCGGTGTAGGCATTGAGGTCGGCGCCGAATTTCACGCCTATCGATTCCAGGTAGGAGATCAGCTCATTGCGCTTGAAATGGGTCGAGCCGTTGAAGGCCATGTGCTCGGTGAAGTGGGCCAGGCCGCGCTGGTCTTCATCTTCCAGTATCGAGCCGGCCTTGACGACCAGGCGCAACTCGACCTTTTGCGCCGGCTTGCCGTTCTTTTGAATATAGTAAGTCAGTCCGTTGGCCAGCTTGCCGACCTTCACTTGCGGCGACACCGGCAGTTGGTCGCTTGCTTGGTAATCGACGGTATCGGCATGGGCCAGGACGGCGCAGGCCAGCATGGCCGCGGCGGAAATAACACGCAGAGATCGGATAGTCATCAGGGCAAGTGAAAGGTGGCGATGCGCTACAGTACACCCATTTTCCGGATTCGGGATAAATTCGCCGCGTCCGCGAACGGGGCATGGCGATAGCGGTGAGCGCGCGGCCGGCCGCATCGGCGTGCGCGAAATCGGGGGCGGCAAATCGGGGGCGGATCCCGCATGGGCGCGGTGGCCGCAGTCGCCGCAACTTGGCGGGGTCCGCCCCGGTCTTGCCCCCGAAGTCAGGCCGCCGGCTGCGCCAGTTTGATGTAGCGGTAGACCAGCACCCAGGCCAGCGCATACGCCGCCGCGACCATGGCGAATGCCACCGGCAGCCGCATCGACCATGCCGGCACCAGGTGCAGCACGGTGCCCATCAGCGCCACGCCGACCAGCGCGCCGATCTGGCGGTTGGCGTTCAGCGCCGCCGCCGCGCTGCTGGCGTGGGTCCTGCCGGCCACCTGCATCACGGTCGCCGTCATCGCCGGTATCGCGATGCCGACCGCCACGTTCATCACGATCACGCCCGCCACCAGCAGCAGATACGGCGTCGCCGGCGTCAGGTTCAGCAGCAGCAAGGCCATCAGCAAGCCGCCGCCGGTGCCGTACAACAGCGGCAGGCGCAGGCCGATGCGGGCCGAAATCCGGCCCGACAGCATATTGCCCACCATGAACGACGCCATCATCGGCAGCAGTTTGAGGCCGGTGTGCAGCGCGTCGGCGCCGGTCGACTGTTGCAGGAACAGGCTCAGTAAAAACAGCTGGCCGAAGGCGGCGAAATTGACCAGGAAACCGAGGCCGTTGGCGGCGCCGAAACCGTGCGTCACCAGCAGCGCGTGCGGCAGCAGCGGGTGCGAGCCGCTGCGCTCGCGCCGCACCAGCACGGTGACGGTGGCGATGGCGCAGGCGATCGCGCTCAGCACCGCCACCGAACCCCAGCCCAGCGACGGGCCTTCGATCAGCACGAAGCTGAGCGAGGCCAGCGCCGCCACGCCCAGCGCATGGCTGAACATCGACAAGCCGCGTTCATGGCGCGGCGCGGCCGGCACCAGCACCTGCGTCAGCACGATGCCCAGCAGGCCGATCGGCACATTGATCCAGAACACGCTGCGCCAGCCGAATTGGTGCACCAGCAGGCCGCCGATCAGCGGGCCGATGGTCGACGAACCGCCGACGATGGCCGACCAGGTGCCCAGCATGCGGGCCCGCACTTTGGCGTCCTGATAGACGTGGGTCAGCAGGGCCAGTGAACTGGGCATGAACAGCGCCGCACCGACGCCTTGCAGCAGCCGCGCCGCGATCAGCGCGGCGCCGCTCGGCGCCACCGCGCACAGCACGGAGGCCAGCAGGAACAGGCCCAGGCCGCCCTGGTAGACGTTCTTGGGGCCGTAGCGGTCGGCCAGCGCGCCGCCGGCCAGCAGCAGCGCGGCGAAGGTCAGCGTGTAGCCGTCGACCACCCATACCAGGCCGGTGAGCGGCACGGCCAGGCTTAGGGAAATGTCGGACAGGGCGGTATTGACGGCGGTGAGGTCTATCATCGCCATGACGAAACCGATGGCGAGCGTCAGCAGCACCAGCGCGCCGGGGACGACGGCCGCCGCCGGCTCGGGCGCGGCAGTGGGTGTGGCGCGCAGGGAGGGATGGGACATGATGGTTACCTGTATGAGAGTAGCGTTGGCATCCATGGTAGTGGGCTTGCCTGATGCAGTAAATACGCATAACATCGGCAGACTGATGCAAAAATGCATTTGACTATATAAACCGCCGGAGACCGCATGGATTGGGACAATGCCCGCATTTTTCTCGCCATTTACCGCGCCGGCACGCTGCGCGGCGCCGCCAGCCTGCTGAACATCGACCAGGCGACGGTCGGCCGCCGGCTGGCCGCGCTGGAAACGTCGCTGGGCGCGCGGCTGTTCCTGCGCACGCCGTCGGGCTATGTGGCCACGCCGGCCGGCGAACTGGCGCTGACGGCCGCCGAGCTGATGGAGCGGGCGGCCGACCAGTTGCAGCGCGAAATGCAGGGCATCGACAACCGCCTGTCCGGCGTGGTGCGGGTGGCCACGTCCGACACGATGGCGCTCAACTTCGTCGTCGCCGCGATGCAGCGGCTGCATGTGCGCCACCCGGAAATCCGCGTCATGCTGAGCACCTCGAACCAGATCTCCAGCCTGACGCGGCGCGAAAGCGACCTGGCCGTGCGCACGCTGCGGCCGACCAGCCCGGACCTGATTTCGCGCCGGCTGACCAGGCGCTTCATGGGTTTGTACGCATCGCCCGCCTATCTGCGCGAACGCGGCGAACCGCAGCGCGACACCGGCATGGCCGGCCACGACGTGGTGCGCTACCAGAGCAGCGAAGCGCCGCGCCACGCCGAAAAGCTGTGCGGCGAATCGATCGCCAACGCCCGCGTGGCGCTCGAAGTCACCAGCGGCATCATCATGCAGCAGGCCGTGCGCGAGGGCATAGGCATAGGCGAACTGCCCTGCCACATGGTCGACGGCGACGCGCGGCTGACGCGCATCTGGCCCGACCGCGGCGAGCAGTATGAAGTCTATCTGGTGATGCACGAGGATTTGAACCGCAGCGCGCGCGTGCGCGCCGTGGCCGACGCCATCACGGAATCGGTCCCGGACAAATAGATGGGGATCCGGACATTTGCCGGTGTTTATCGCAAGCTTTGCAAAAACCATCTTGATAAGATGTTGGCAAAAATGTCACTCCAGGAGAATGCCTTGCTCGCGATAAATTTCACCGGCGATGTCGCGCTCGTGGATACGATGAATTCCCTGCCAATTTTCATCGGCGAGGAAGACATCTCCGGCAGACTATGGGAGCTTGCCGGAGCCTTCGATGGCTCTACGCTCACCGTAACAATTGCATCCTCTGTGCAAACCGCATGGGGAGAGGCGGACGCGATCGTGCTAAGCGTAACGCACGACATACTTGAGAAACCCATGCTCAGGGAGATTTTGGTCATACCAAGCGGAGAGTTCTACCTCGTCATGCATAACGCTCAATTTTATTTGAAAAAAGAGTTCCGCCAGCAGGGTATTGGCCGGGCTTGCCTGGCGGTTGAGGCAGCGGCGGCCCATGATTTGGAATTTACGAAAATCGTCGCCAATGCGGCCAATCGCCCTGATGTCGGCTGGATTGTATGGCCCAAGTTAGGTTATGACGCGGTTATTGAGCCGGACGTCATGAAGAAAATGCACGATGAGCTAGTAGCCGCCGGCCTCTCTACCGCTACTGGGAGCTTGAGAATTTCGGATTTGTATGACTCGAATAACTACCAGCTTTGGGAAAAGCATGGAGCGGGGTGTATCATGGAGTTCGATGTTTCCGCCCTCGACAGCTGGTCTATGCGACAACTGGGGACGGTGATTAATAAGGAGGATTTGTTGTGAAAACAATAAAATATGGCGGCGGGAAAATTTTAAAGCCTATTTCTCCGGAGGCCCTCAAGGTTCGAATTACGGCAGGCGGCGAAGCCGGGGCGGTAGAGATGCCCGACGCTAGCGATGCAATGGTGAAAAAAGTCACGATAAAGGCGCCAATCGCACGGGCATTTTTCGTCAAGCCGCGACAAAAAATCATGAAGCCGAACGCTAAAAAAACCGCTTCGTGCTGATTTTTTTGTAGTGTTCCTTTATTTGCACTCCGGCTCACATTGAACCGAAAACGGGTCCACAGTCGTGGGCTTTTTGCAATCGGCACATGACATAAACGGAGAGCATTCTCCCACGTCGGATTGCACCACCCTCCCCGCCCATGGGCACCGCGACGAGAGCTGAACGGCAATTCCAAAGTTGCGGCGCCTATTTGTGATCTTCCGTCGCAGGCCAGTAGCATGCGTCAGCCACGAAAAAACGGCGGCGAACAGTGCGCCAGCCTCGATTCCCATAGACTGCGACCTCAAAATTTGATGACCTAAAAATAATGTGAGCATTTTCAACAGCTTACACTTATGCAATAAGCAATTAGTCCGGTAATATAGCAATATGATTTCACAAGCATCTCTTTTACCCGCGCTGCGGCGCCTGCATCGCTCGGTCGCGGCCTGGCTGGGCACCTGGTGGCGTTTGTTCCACTTCTCCGTTCTCATCATCGCGACCGCGCTCACGCCGTCGAGCTACGACCGCCGCCACCGCCCCGCGCTGGCGCGCCATCTGGTCGCCGGCACCGCGCCCAATCTGCTGTGGTTCACCGTGCTGTCGGCGCTGGTCAGCCTGGTGCTGATCCGCATCGTCGTCGTCACGGCGCTCAGCTACGGCCTGTCGCGCTTCGCGCTCGAAATGGTGGTGCGGGTGCTGGTGCTGGAATTGATACCGCTGACGGCCGCGCTGTTCGTCGCGCTGCGCAGCACCCTGCCGGCCGGCTTCGAATTCGCGCTACAGCGCGGCGCCGACGGCGCGCTGCCGGCCGCCACGGTCAGCAGCGCCGCGCTGCTGCGCGGCGAATTTTTCCCGCGCGTGGCCGCCGGCATGTTCGCCGTGTGGCTGCTGGCCGCCGTCAGCTGCGTGCTGGCGCTGGTGCTGGCCTACCTGTCGCTGTACGGCTTCACGCCGTGGGCGCTGCAAGGCTACACGCGCGTGGTCGGCCAGGTGTTCGATCCCAGCGTGGTGCTGATCCTGGCGATGAAGGTGATCTTCTTCAGCATCGCCGTCGGCCTGATCCCGATGGCGTCGTCCTACTTCGACGGCGGCGCCGGCCGGCTGCGCGCCACCCACGGCCTGTCGGACATGCTGCGCCTGTTTTCCGTCATCCTGCTGATCGAGGTCGCATCCTTGATGGGCAATTACTACTAAGCGAACGCATACCATGACAGACACCACCTCCCCTCCCGCCACCGTGGCGCCGCCACCGCCGCCGGTGCGCAACGCCGAATTGAAGGCCGCGCTGCTGCTGATATTGATGTTCGTGCTGGTGATCGGCTCCGTGCTGTACCTGATGTACGCGCGCGGCGCCTTCGAGTCGACGCAGCGGCTGGTGCTGCAGGCCGACGATTCGGACGGCGTCTCGGTCGGCATGGACGTGACCTTCGCCGGCTTCCCCATCGGCCGCGTGCGCAGCATCGAACTCGGTGCCGACGGCAAGGCCCGCGTGCTGGTCGACGTGCCGCGCAAGGACGCGCACTGGCTGCGCGTGTCGAGCATCTTCACGCTCGAACGCGGCCTGGTGGGCGGCGCCAAGCTGCGCGCCTTCACCGGCCTGCCGACCGATGCGCCGCTGCCCGACGGCGCCGCCCGCGCGCTGCTGGTCGGCGACGCCGGCGCCGAAATTCCGCACCTGCTGTCGGCCGCCAAGGACTTGCTGCAAAACCTGAGCAACCTGACGGCGGCCGATTCGGCGCTGGAGGTCAGCTTGCACAACGTCGAAGGCGTGACCGGCAAATTGAACGGACCGGCCGGCGCCATGGGCCTGATCGCCGGCGACGACAAGGAAACCCAGAAGCTGCTGGCCCGCGCCAACGCGCTGATGGTGACGATGAACGAGCTCGCGCACAAGACCGATAACCTGGTCGGCAACGCCGACCAGCGCGTGTTCGGCAAGGGCGGCGTGATGAGCGACACCCAAGCCACCGTGGTGCAGCTCAACGGCCTGCTGGCCGACGCCCGCGCCAGTCTGAAAAAAATGGACGCCGTGCTGATCGAGGCGCAAGCCGTCGGCGCCAACGCCAGGGAAGCCAGCGCCGACCTGGGTTCCCTGCGCGCCGAGGTGGAAAGCAGCCTGCGCCACGTCGAACAGCTGGTCAACGAAATCAATCGCAAGTGGCCGTTCAAACACGACACGGAGATCAAACTGCCATGACGATGAAAACCGTTTATACGATATCGCTGGCGGCCGCCGCGACGCTGCTGGCCGGCTGCGCCAACAATCCGCCGCAGCCGGACTGGCAGATGACGGCGCAGAGTTCCATCGAACGTTCGACGGCCGCCTACATGAGCGGCAATGCGCTGGTCGAGAAAGCCGAATTCCAGCGCGCGCGCGGGGAGCTGGCCAGCACCGGCAAGATCGATCTGGTGATACGCGCGGAGCTGATCCGCTGCGCCAGCCGGGTCGCCGCGCTGGTGTTCGAAGACTGCGCCGGCTTCACCGCCTTGACGCAGGACGCGGCGCCGGCCGACCGCGCCTACGCCGCCTATCTGGCCGGCAAGGCGACGGCGCTGGAGGCGCCGCTGCTGCCGGCGGCGCAGCAAGCCGTCGCCGCCGCCGCGTCGGACGCCGCCGCCGCCGCCGCGGTGCAGGCGATCGCCGATCCGCTGTCGAAACTGGTGGCCTCGGGCGTGCTGCTGCGCGCCGGCCGCGCCAGTCCCGAGGTGCTGGCCGGCGCCGTCAACGCGGCGTCGGAACAGGGCTGGCGCCGGCCGCTGCTGGCGTGGCTGGGCGTGCAGGCGATGCGCGCCGAACAAGCCGGCGACGTCCAGGAAGCGCAGCGCATCCAGCGCCGCATCGCGCTGGTGTCGGACCAGCGCTGAACCACGATCAAAGCTGAGGATCATATGGGAAAAGTGGAAGACGCCGTCGCCACATTCGAGCGCAATATCGAAACGCAAACCGGCCGCTCGGTGAGCGGCTGGGTGGCGCTGGTGCGGGCCGAAAATCTGGAGAAGCATGGCCAGATGGTGGCGTGGATGAAATCGGCGCACGGCCTGTCGCACGGCTACGCCAAACCAGATCGCCAAGCGCGCGCTGGAGGCGGCCGATCCGCGCTCGGACAACGATCCCGTCGCCGGCCTTTTTGAGGGCGGCAAGCAGCATCTGCGACCGCTCTACGAACGCATCGTGGCCTACGCGGCGACGCTGGGACCGGACGTGGAAATCGCGCCGAAAAAATCCAACGTCAGCCTGCGCGCGCGCAAGCAGTTCGCACTGCTGCAACCGAACACGAAGACGCGCCTCGATCTGGGCCTGATCCTGCCGGGACGCGCGGCCGAAGGCCGGCTGGAAGCGTCGGGCAGTTTCAACGCCATGTTCACGCACCGCGTGAAACTGGAGAGCATGGACCAGATCGACGCCGAAATCGAACTATGGATCACGCAAGCTTACGCGGCCGCACGCTAACCTTGAGGAGGATGACGATGAACGCAACGGAGATAGTGCAGCAGTTGAAGGCCCTGGGCCAGGACTCGTACAAGAACATCCTGCTCAAGCACGGCGCCGCCGAGCCGGTGTTCGGCGTGAAAATCGAGGAGCTGAAAAAAATCCAGAAGCAGGTCAAAAAGAACCACCAGCTGGCGCTCGACCTGTGCGACACCGGCATTTACGATGCCATGTACCTGGCCGGCCTGGTCGCCGACGACGTCAAGATGAGCAAGGCGGAGCTGGAACATTGGGTCGCCACGTCGCGCTGCGTGATGATAGGCGAGTACACCGTGCCCTGGGTGGCGGCGGAAAGCCTGCACGACCGCGAACTGGGACTGGCGTGGATAGACTCGGCCGAGGAAAGCGTGGCGGCGTCCGGCTGGGTCGCGCTGGGCGGCCTGCTGTCCATCAAGGACGACGCCGATCTCGATCTGCCGGAACTGAAAAAACTGCTGCAGCGCGTGCAGCAGACCATCCACCAGCAGGCGCCGCGCGTGCGCCATACGATGAACGGTTTTGTCGTCGCCGTCGGCAGCTACGTGCAGCCGCTGACGGAGCTGGCGCTGCAAACGGCGGCCACCATCGGGCCGGTCGCCGGCGCCGACGACGGCGGCGGCAAGGCCGTGCTGTCGTCGGCGGCGGACGCCATCGCGAAGGTGCAGAAGCGCGGCGCCATCGGCAAGAAGCGCAAGACCACCAAGTGCTAGCGGGCGGTCCGGCGCGGCACGCTTATTCGCCGGCGACGGCGGCCGCTTCGCGCAGCTTGTCCTTCTTGCTCTTGCGCTTGCCCTTGATGCCGCCGTTGACGAGGTCCGTCACCGAATCGGGGGCCGGCGGCGCCAGCGTTTCGAGCATCTCGAAACCGGCGACCTGCTCGCGCGGCAGCAGGAAGTCCTGACGCTTTTCGATCAGCCGGAAGTGGGCCTCGGTGTCGGCGCTGATGAAGCTGACCGCCACGCCGCTTTCGCCGGCGCGGCCGGTGCGGCCGATGCGGTGCGTGTAGTCGACGGCCGACCGCGGCAAGTCGTAGTTGACCACCACCGGCAGGCGCGCGATGTCGATGCCGCGCGCGGCGACGTCGGTGGCGACCAGCACGCGCAGGCGGCTGGCCTTGAAATCGCCCAGCACTTCGGTGCGCGCGCCCTGGCTGAATTCACCGTGGAAGGCGCCGGCGTCGATGCCGTTGCGGCGCAGTTTGTCGGCCACATGTTCGGCCGCGTATTTGGTGGCGACGAACACCAGCACCCGGCTCCAGTCGTTGACCAGTATCAGGTACTTGAGCAGCTGCGTGCGGCGGGCCACGTCGACGTGGATGGCGCGCTGTGCGATATCGGGCTTGCTGAGCGGCTCCGACAGCACCTCGATGCGCGCCGGCTGATGCAGCATGCGGTCGGCCAGCGCCTGCACCGCCGGCGGGAAGGTGGCCGAAAAGAACAGGTTCTGGCGCTGCGCCGGCAGCAGTTCCATGATGCGGCCCAGCTCCGCGCTGAAGCCCAGGTCGAGCAAGCGGTCCGCCTCGTCCAGCACCAGCATGGCCACGCGCGAAATCTTCAGCGCGTTGTGGTCGATCAGGTCGAGCAGGCGGCCCGGCGTGGCGACGACGATGTCGGCGCCGCCGCGCAGCGCCATCATCTGCGGGTTGATCGAGACGCCGCCGAAGACGATGCAGACCTTGACCGTCATCGACATATGCTGCGCCAGTTTGCGGATCGATTCGCCCACCTGGGCCGCCAGTTCGCGCGTCGGCACCAGGATCAGGCCATGCAGCTGGCGCGGGCCGTCGCGGTTGTCGAGCAGCGATTGCAGCAGCGGCAGCGCGAAGGCGGCGGTTTTGCCGGAGCCGGTTTGGGCCGCGCCCAGCACGTCCTCGCCGCGCAGGATGGCGGGGATGGCGGCGCGCTGGATCGCGGTCGGCTCGGTGTAACCGATGGCGGCGACGGCGTTGACGAGGGTGGCGGACAGGCCCAGTGAGGAAAATGACATGATGGCCTTTAGTGGTAAGCGGTGAATTTTCCGCCAGTATAAAGCAGGCGCCGCGCGCGCAGCGCAATTGACGCGGCCCGGGCTTGCACAGCGCCGCGAAATCGTGGGACTATGGTTTTTTCAGGACGGGAGAGAAAAACGATGATCCACTGGGACGCCCACGTCTGCCTGCCGCAGCACCCGCAGGCCGACTTCGCGCCGATCCGCCAGCTGCACGCGGCCGGCGTCAACTACGTGTCGATCAACGTCGGCGCCGACATGAATCCGCTGTCGCAGGTGATGTCGGTGATCGCCGGCTACCGCGCCACCATCGCCGCCCATCCCGAGCACTACGTGCTGGTCGACAGCGTCGACGCCATCGTCGGCGCGGCCGCCGCCGGCCGCATGGCGCTCAGCTTCGACCTCGAAGGCGCCATGCCGCTGCTGGACCAGCCGCACATGGTGGCGCTGTATGCGCAGCTGGGCGTGCGCCAGATCCACTTCGCCTACAACCGCAACAACAGCGTCGCCGACGGCTGCCACGACGAGGCGCGCGGCCTGACGGCGCTGGGCCGCAACATGGTCGAAGCGGTCAATGCCGCCGGCATGCTGATGGACTGCTCGCACACGGGACGCCGCTGCAGCCTCGATATCATGCAGGCGTCGGCGCAGCCGGTGATCTTCAGCCACGCCAATCCGTATGCGCTGGTGCGGCACGGCCGCAACGTCAGCGACGAGCAGATACTGGCCTGCGCCGCGACCGGCGGCGTGGTCTGCGTGTCCGGCCTGTCGTGGTTCCTCGGCAGCGCGCAGCCGGACGCCGACGACGTGGCCCGCCACGCCGCCTACATCGCCGACCTGGCCGGCATCGAGCACGCCGGCATCGGACTCGATATCTGCTTCCAGCAAAAGGAGCTGGACGACACGCCGCCGGGCGATTTCGACCCTTCCCACTGGTGGCCGGCCGCCGCCGGCTACGACGCGGCCAGTCCGCCGACGTTCACGCCGCCGTCCGTGTGGCGCGAACTGAACGCGGCGCTGCGCCGCACCGGCATGAGCGCGGCGGAAGTGGAGCTGGTCCTGGGCCGCAACATGATGCGCGTGGCGCAGCGGGTGTGGGGCGCGGGCCGCGCGCCTGCGCCGTGACGGCGCACACCTGACAGGCGCGGGCGCGGTTTCAGGGAAGCGGCCGGCGCCGACCGCGCCACGTCACTGCGGCGGCGGTTTGGTCTCGGCCTTGATGGCGGCGCAGAAGTCGGTCCGCAGTTCGCCGGCAACGACGGGGATGCGCTGGCCGGCCACCTGCAAATCCTGCGAGCGCGGCGCGATCAAATGGAATTGGCCGGCCTTCAGCTGCGCCAGCAAGGGCGCGCACGATACGACGCCGTAGGGCAGCGTGCCGATCACCGTCCATTTGCGCTCCGCCCCCGCCTGGCCCAGCACCACCGGCACTTCGCCGGCCTGCATCAGCAGCACTTCCGGTTCGGCGTCGAGATTGAAATCGATGACGAAGGCGTCGCAACTTCGGCCGCGCTGCGTCAGGCAGGAAGGCAGCGCGAAGGTGCGCTCGCCGCCGCGCCACTCCTGCCGCAGCAGGGAGGCCGGCAGCGCCGTCCCGGTCGGCCACACGGTCAGGTTGGCGCCGACGTCGATGTCGGCGGCGGACGCCATTTCATTTTGCTGGCGGCTGCTTTGCTTCAACGCCAGCGCGGCGCTTTTACGGATGCGATCCGCGTCCGGTCCCTGCGCGCTCGCTTGCAGCTGCTCCAGCGCGGCGCGGCCGTAACGGGCGCCGTCGAATTTCAAATAGGTGAAGTCGAATTTGGCGGCCGATACGGCGCCGCTGGCCAGGCGCGCCACCTGGTCGTTGACGGACAGCCGCGCCGGATCGGCCAGCGGCGTAAAGAGCGCCAGCAGCACCGCCAGCGTGACCAGCGCGGTGGCCACGTTGACCGGGGCCACCGTCGCCAGCCAGCCGTCCATGCGCGACGCCGCCCAGGCATAGCCGGCCGCGTAGCAGCTGGCCACCAGCAGGCAGGCAGCGCCGATGACGCGCTCCGAGGTCCAGCCGTAGTCGCCGACCCGCAACGCCAGCGCGTAGATCGCGATGGCCGTCAGCGGCAGCAGCAGCACGGCGGCGGCGCGCGCGCACCAGCGCACCACGGGCGCCACGCCGGCCGCCGCCGCGCCGTTCTGGAAGGCCGCGTTGATCAGCA
>NZ_JANXMI010000112.1 GCF_025354735.1 Rugamonas sp. | reverse complement strand
GGCGGCGCCGGTCGCCGCGCAGCCGGCGGCGCAGGCCGCGCCGGCGGTAGCGGCGGCCACCGCCGTCGGCGCGCCCGGCGTGATGATTATCGACACCCCGGTGCGCGCCGGCCAGCGCATCTATGCGCGCGGCTGCGACCTGGTCATCACGGCCGTCGTCAACAACGGCGCCGAGATCATCGCCGACGGCAGCATCCACGTCTACAGCACCCTGAACGGGCGCGCCCTGGCCGGCGCCTCCGGCAACGCCGAGGCCCGCATCTTCGCGCTGTCCATGGCGCCGGAGCTGGTGTCGATCGCCGGCGTCTACCGCACCTTCGAGGATGGCTTCCCGCCCGAATTCGCACGCCAGCCGGCGCAAATTCGCTTGAACGGCGACCGAATCGATATACTATCTGTCAAGCCTTGATCCCGGGCGGCCGCGCGCCGCCGGGTATGAGCCATCAAGGCACGCAATAACAAGCACGGTCGGCACGCCCTGTCTGCCATCTGTCAGCTCCGCTGGAGCGTTCTGAAAAAGGATTATTTGTGGCAAGAATTATTGTTGTTACGTCCGGCAAGGGCGGCGTCGGTAAGACGACTTCCAGCGCCAGCTTCTCGACCGGCCTCGCCATGCGCGGCCACAAGACCGCCGTCATCGACTTCGACGTCGGCCTGCGCAACCTCGATCTCATCATGGGCTGCGAACGCCGCGTGGTCTACGACTTGATCAATGTCATCAACAAGGAAGCGTCGCTGACGCAAGCCCTGATTAAAGACAAGCACTGCGACAACCTGTTCATCTTGCCGGCCTCGCAAACGCGCGACAAGGATGCGCTGTCCGAGGACGGCGTGGAAGTGGTGTTGCACGAACTCATCAACATGGGCTTCGAATACATCATCTGCGATTCGCCGGCCGGCATCGAGCACGGCGCGCTGATGGCGCTGACCTTCGCCGACGAGGCCATCATCGTCACCAATCCGGAAGTGTCGTCGGTGCGCGATTCGGACCGCATCCTCGGCATCATCCAGGCCAAGTCGCGCCGCGCCCAGACCGGCGGCGAGCCGGTCAAGGAACACCTGCTCATCACGCGCTATTCGCCGAAACGGGTCGAAGCCGACGAGATGCTGTCGTATCAAGACGTGCAGGAAATCCTGCGCATCCCGCTGATCGGCATCATTCCGGAATCGGAATCGGTGCTGCACGCGTCGAACCAGGGCCACCCGGCGATCCACTTCAAGGGGACCGACGTGGCCGAGGCGTATGAGGACGTGGTGTCGCGCTTCCTCGGTCAGGAATTGCCGCTGCGCTTTACCACCTACGAAAAGCCCGGTTTATTGCAGCGCATCTTTGGGGGCAAGTAACATGGCTCTGCTTTCTTTTCTGTTTCCACCCAAACCGAAAACCGCCACCGCGGCCAAGGAGCGGTTGCAGATCATCATCGCGCGCGAGCGCAGCGGCCGCAGCGGCCCGGACTTTTTGCCGGCGCTGCATAAAGAGTTGATCGAAGTGATCTCCAAGTACACCAAGGTGAACGCGGACGACATCAAGATTTCGCTCGACCGCCAGGGCAACCTGGAAGTGCTCGACGTGAACGTGGTGCTGCCGGACGCGTAAGGCGTCCTGATCGGCGGGCCTGACCGTGATGGCGCAGACCGTGGCCGGCCCGCTTCAGTGCGCGCCGGCCACCAGCAGTTCCTGCGCCACCGCCGCGCACGCCTCCACGTGCTGATAGCCGATCTGACGGAACAACAGGAAGCCGAGCGCGGCCGACATCAGCTGTCCGGCCACCGGCACCAGCTTGCCGGCCTGGCGCGCCGCCGCCTTGACGCCGCTGCGCTTGAGCAAGTGCGCCACCAATTCGCGCGTGACGACTTTGCCGATCAACATGCCGCCTATGCCGGCCGCCGCCTGGTAGGCGACCAGCTTGAACTCCGGCCGCAAGCGTTCGATCTGCGCCTCGGTCAAGCCGAATTCGCGGTTGATATCCTCGATCAGCAAGCCGAACAGGCGAATATCGGACACAATGTCCAGCCCCGGCACCGGCAGCGCCGACACACTTGCCGACAGGGCCGCGCGGCGCCGCACCAGCCGCCGGCAGCGCTCGCGCAGCTGCTCGATGTCGCGCGCCGACGCCGGTATCAAGGTCCAGTCCTGTTGCTGTCTGGCGCCCATAGCCACCTCCTTGCCTGTCTGCACGTATTGAAAGCCTGATATTTCCAGTGTACCGTGTTCTTCAGCGGCGGTCCGCACGGTGCGACGGTCAATAGCCAATAGGAAATAATTAGCCTTTTTACTAACTTAATTTGTAAATCTCTGTTATATTCAAAGTGACTATTCCTTAACATTTCCGGTGGACATACACAACCCGCGTGTCCGCCGCCCACACCTCATCCACGAACATGAGAATCGCCGTACTTGATAACGACCGCAGCCAGGCCGATTTGATTTGCCAGGTGTTGACCGCCGCCGGCCACGTTTGCCATAGTTTCCAAACCAGCAAGGATTTGCTGGGCCAGCTACGCAAAGACAGCTACGACATGCTGATCCTCGACTGGCAGGTGGCCGACCTGTCCGGCGCCGAAGTATTGCGGCGCGGGCGCGACAAGCTGCCCGACAACGCGCCCGTGCTGTTCCTCACCACCAGTTCCGGCGAGGACGACATCGTCGCCGGCCTGGCCGCCGGCGCCGACGACTACATGATCAAGCCGCTGCGCCGCAGTGAAATGGTGGCGCGGGTGCAGGCGCTGTTGCGGCGCGCCTATCCGACCCAGAACGGCGCCGAGCAGCTGCAGTTCGGTCAATATGTGTTCGAGACCCGGCCCGGCCGCCTGCTGATGGACGGCGCCGTGTTGGACGTCACGCACAAGGAGTTTTACCTCGCCCTGCTGTTTTTCCGCAACCTGGGCCGGCCGCTGTCGCGCGCCTACATCCATGAAGCGGTGTGGATACGCGAGACGGCGATCCCGTCGCGGACCATGGACACCCACGTTTCGCGCGTGCGCAACAAATTGCAGCTCAAGCCGGAAAACGGTTTCAGACTGGTGCCCGTGTACAGCTACGGATATCGGCTGGAGAAGCTGGGGGCCTGACGGCGGCGGCGGCGGTTTGGCGCCGCCGGACCCGCCCCGGGCGGTCTCGGCGCACATCACGGTATAATGCGCGCTAACGTCTTCCTGTCTGCCCGAAATGCAACTCCTTGCCGTCGGCCTCAACCACACCACCGCACCCGTGTCGCTGCGCGAACAGCTGGCGTTCGCCCCTGAGCAACTGGGGCAGGCGGTGATGGCGGCGCGCGCCTGGTTCGAGCGCATCGACGCCCACGGCAGCGACGAGGCGGCCATCCTGTCGACCTGCAACCGCACCGAGCTCTACGCGGCCAGCGACGTCGCCAATCCGCTCGACGCCGGCGCCCATTTCCTGGCCGATTTCCACCAGCTCAATTACGCCGAGCTGCGCCCGCACTTATATATGCTGCCGCAGGGTGACGCCGTGCGCCACACCTTCCGCGTCGCCTCCGGGCTGGACTCGATGGTGCTGGGCGAAACGCAGATCCTCGGCCAGATCAAGGACGCCATCCGCACCGCCGATGAAGTCGGCGGCCTCGGCACCTATCTGCACCAGCTGTTCCAGCGCAGCTTCTCGGTCGCCAAGGAAGTGCGCAGCACCACCGAAATCGGCGCCCACAGCGTGTCGATGGCGGCCGCCGCCGTGCGGCTGTCGCAGCGCATCTTCGACAAGATCGCCGAGCAGCACGTGCTGTTCATCGGCGCCGGCGAAATGATCGAGCTGTGCGCCACCCACTTCGCGGCGCAAAACCCGAAAAGCATCACCATCGCCAACCGCACGCTCGACCGCGGCGAAGCGCTGGCGCACCGCTACAACGGCCGCGCCATCCGCCTGGCCGAGCTGCCGGAAAAACTGCATCAGTACGACATCGTCATTTCCTGCACCGCCTCGTCGCTGCCGCTGATCGGCCTCGGCCTGGTCGAGCGCGCCATCAAGGCGCGCCGCCACAAGCCGATGTTCATGGTCGACCTGGCCGTGCCGCGCGATATCGAATCCGAAGTGGGCCGCCTCAACGACGTGTTCCTGTACACCGTCGACGATCTCGGCAAAGTGGTGCAGACCGGCCTGGAAAACCGCCAGGCCGCCGTCGCGCAGGCCGAGGCCATCATCGAAACCCGGGTCCAGTCCTTCATGCACTGGATCGACGACCGCGCCGTGGTGCCGGTGATCCAGGGCTTGCAGGAAAGCGGCGAGGCGCTGCGCCGGATGGAACTGGAACGCGCGCGCAAGATGCTGGCCAAGGGCGAGGATATCGACGCCGTGCTCGAAGCGCTGTCGAGAGGCTTGACGGCCAAATTCATGCACGGTCCGCAGCAGGCGCTGCACCGTGCCCAGGGCGATGAACGGGCCCACCTGGCGGCGCTGCTGCCGCAGCTGTTCCGCGGCCGGCGTTAGCGCCGCCCGTCCACCACCCCACGATGGCGCCCGCGTCCGCACCCGCGGGCCGCCCGCCGCGGCCGATGTTCCGCCGCGGCGCCATCGACGATTCCAAAGTAAGCCATATGCCAGCTGGCGCCGTTTGAAGGCGGGCCGGCGCGGCGGCGATCCCGAACCCACTCTTTCGACCATACGTTATGAAACCATCCATGCTGTCCAAGCTCGATCAACTGGCCAACCGCCTGGTTGAACTCGACGAATTGCTGATGTCCGAAGGCGCCACCGCCAATATGGACAGCTACCGCAAGATGACGCGCGAGCACGCCGAACTGGGGCCGCTGGTGGCGCTGTACAAAACCTATGAGGAGGCGGCCAGCGACATCGCGGCCGCGCAGGACATGCTGTCCGACCCCGACATGAAGGACTTCGCGCAGGAAGAAATCGAGGCCGCCAAGACCCGCATGGCGCAGCTCGAACGCGAACTGCAAACCATGCTGCTGCCGAAGGACGCCAACGACGAGCGCAACATCTTCCTCGAAATCCGCGCCGGCACCGGCGGCGACGAGTCGGCCCTGTTCGCCGGCGACCTGCTGCGCATGTACACCCGCTTCGCCGAACGCAATCGCTGGCAGGTGGAAGTGGTGTCGGCGTCGGAATCGGACCTGGGCGGCTACCGCGAAGTGATCGTGCGCCTGATCGGCAACAGCGTCTACTCCAAGCTCAAGTTCGAGTCCGGCGGCCACCGCGTGCAGCGCGTGCCGGCCACCGAAACCCAGGGCCGCGTCCACACCTCGGCCTGCACCGTGGCCGTGATGCCGGAGGCCGATGAAGTCGAAGACGTCAACATCAATCCGGCCGACCTGCGCATCGACACCTTCCGCGCCTCCGGCGCCGGCGGGCAGCACATCAACAAGACCGATTCGGCGGTGCGCCTGACCCACCTGCCGACCGGCATCGTGGTCGAATGCCAGGACGACCGCAGCCAGCACAAAAACAAGGCCCAGGCGCTGAAGGTGCTGGCCGCGCGCATCAAGGACGTGCAGCTGCGCGAGCAGCAGTCGAAGGAGGCGGCCACCCGCAAAAGCCTGATCGGCTCCGGCGACCGCAGCGAGCGCATACGCACCTATAATTTCCCGCAGGGGCGCATGACGGACCACCGCATCAACCTGACCTTGTACAAGCTCGATTTCATCATGGACGGCGAATTGACGGAGCTGACCAACGCGCTGGCGGCCGAGCACCAGGCCGAATTGCTGGCGGCGCTGGGCGACTGAGGCGCGGCCCGGAAAACTTAAGCTGGCGCTCATACCCGCATCGACACTTTATGCGAGAATGACCGGCCTCGCACGGCCCGTCCGGCCGCGCGCCCCGTTCAACCTGACTGGATATTGTCCATGATTCAAACGCGCACCCTGCTGTTGTCCGTCGCCGCCGCCTGCATCGCCGCGTTCGGCGCCGCCCTGTATCTCCAGCACGCGATGGACATGCTGCCCTGCCCCCTGTGCGTGATCCAGCGCTACCTGTTCCTGGCCATCGCCGTGTTCTGCCTGATCGGCGCCTACGGCATGCCGAAAACCGGCGCCGCGCTGGCGCTGCTGGCCGCCATCGGCGGCCTCGGCACCGCCGGCCGCCACCTGTGGGTGCTGGGCCATCCCGGCCTGTCGTGCGGCATCGATCCGATGGAGACCATCCTCAACCGGGTGCCGACGGCGACCTACCTGCCCTTCCTGTTCCGCGCCGACGGCATGTGCGAAGACGCGCTGGCGCCGGTGCTGGGCCTGTCCGTGCCGCAGTGGTCCTTCGTCTGCTACGGCCTGTGCGCGCTGGTGCTGGCGTGGGCGCTGGTGCGCCGCAACCGCCGCGCGTATTAAGCGGCGCATCCCTCGATGAACGCGAGCGACCCGCGCATCGTCGCCGGCGTCACGCTGGGCGCGCTGCAAATCGGCGCGCCGCTGGACGCCGTCGACCACCGCATCCTGCTGTGCCACGCCCTCGGCTTGACGCGCGTGGGTCTCATCACGCAGTCGGAACGGATGCTGACGGCGGACGAGGCGCAGCGCCTGTCGGCCTTGGTGGCGCGGCGGCTGGGCGGCGAACCGGTCGCCTACATCATCGGCCGGCGTGAATTTTTCGGCCTGCCGTTCGAGGTCACGCCGGCCGTGCTGATACCGCGTCCCGACACGGAACTGCTGGTCGAACTGGCGCTGGAACGCCTGCCGCCGGCCGGCCGCGTGCTCGACATGGGCACCGGCTCCGGCGCCATCGCGGTGGCGCTGGCGCACACGCGGCCGGACGCGCGCGTGACGGCGCTCGACGTCAGCGAGGCCGCGCTGGCCGTGGCCGCGCGCAACGCCGCCGCCAACGGCGCCCGCGTGCGCCTGCTGCGCAGCGACTGGTATGCGGCGCTGGACTCTGCCGATGCCGACAACGCCGCCGCCGGCACCGATGCCACCTTCGACCTGATCGTCTCCAATCCGCCCTACATCGCCAGCGGCGACCGCCACCTGTCCGAAGGCGACCTGCGCTTCGAGCCGGCCGGCGCGCTGACCGACCACGCCGACGGCCTGTCGGCGCTGCGCCGCATCGTGGCCGGCGCCGCGTCCCACCTGGCGCCGCAGGGCTGGCTGCTGATGGAGCACGGCTACGACCAGGCCGCCGCCGTGCGCGCATTGTTGAGTGCTCAAGGATATGGCGACGTGCAAAGCTGGCGCGACCTGTCCGGCATCGAACGGGTCAGCGGCGGCCGCGCGCGCTGAACGCCGGCCGCCGGGGTGCCGGCCGCCGGGGCGCCGGCCACCGGGGCGCCGGCCGCCAAGACTCGCCGCCGCGCGACGGCGTGCTGCGCCGTACATTTGTTAAAATAACCATCGATCTTCGGAGTGGAAAGCGGCAACTCAGCGGGCGGCGGGCGCGCCGCGGGCCGGCTCCGACGCAGTTCGCCGTTTTCGGTTACTCTCGCAGCAATTATTTGTTTGATGCACTGAAAGGAAGATCAAATTGTCCAATCTACTGACACGCCGCCTGGCGCTGCTCGCCGATCCGGCGCACCGCCCCCTGCTGGGCGGCCTGCGCGGCATCGAGCGCGAAACCCTGCGCGTGGACACGCGCGGCCACCTGGCCGCGACCTCGCATCCGGCATCGATGGGCTCGGCCCTGACGCACCCGCAAGTGACCACCGACTACGCCGAAGCGCTGCTCGAATTCATCACCCCGGCCGAGGCCGACATCGGCGTCACGCTCGACAAGCTCGACGGCATCCACCGCTACGCCTACACCAAGCTGGGCGACGAGCTGCTGTGGAGCCAGTCCATGCCCTGCCAGCTGCCCGCCGAGGCAGACATCGAAATCGCCTGGTACGGCCGCTCCAACCTCGGCATGCTCAAGCATGTGTACCGGCGCGGCCTGGCGCTGCGCTACGGCAAGGCGATGCAGTGCATCGCCAGCATCCACTACAATTTTTCGCTCAATGAAAACCTGTGGCGCCTGCTGGCCGCGCAAGAGCCGGCCACGCAGCGCCTGTCGGCCAAGGCCTTCCAGTCCGAAAGCTATCTGGCCACGATACGCAACTTCCGCCGCTACAGCTGGCTGCTGATGTATCTGTTCGGCGCCTCGCCGGCGCTGGCCGCCGGCTTCCTGCGCGGCCGCCCGCACAAGCTCGACGCGCTGTCCGCCGACACCCTGTATCTGCCCTACGCCACCAGCCTGCGGATGAGCGACCTCGGCTACCAGAACGACGCCCAGTCCGGCCTCAGCCCGCACGAGAATTCGCTCGACGCCTACGTCGCCACGCTGACCAAGGCCGTCAACCAGCGCTACGAACCGTATGAAAAGCTGGGCATCAAAAAAGACGGCCAGTGGGTGCAGCTCAACACCAACGTGCTGCAGATCGAAAACGAGTACTACTCGACCATCCGCCCCAAGCGCGTGATCCACACGGGCGAGCGGCCGATCCAGGCGCTGTGCGCGCGCGGCGTGCAATACATCGAAGTGCGCTGCATGGACGTCGACCCCTTCGAGCCGGTCGGCATCAGCGTCGAGACGGGCCGCTTCCTCGACGCCTTCTTGATCTTTTGCGCGCTCGACGAAAGCGCCGCCATCACGCCCGAGGAAGGCGCGCGCCACACCGACAATTTCGCCCGCACCGTCAAGGAAGGCCGCCGTCCGGGCCTGACGCTGAACCGGGACGGCGTCGACGTGACGCTGCAAAGCTGGGGCGCCGAACTGCTGGCGCGCATCGCCCCGGTGGCCGCCCTGCTCGACGCCCGCCACGGCGGCACGGCCCACGCCGACACGCTGGCCGCGCAGGCCGCCAAGCTGGCCGACGCCGGCCTGACGCCGTCGGCCCGCGTGCTCGACGCGCTGCGCGCCAACGGCGGCTCCTTCGCCGCCTTCGGCCTGGCCCAGAGCGAAGGCCACGCGGCCTATTTCCGCGCCCACCCGCCCACGCCCGAGCAGGCCGCGTATTTCCAGCAGCTGGCCGCGACCTCGGTGGCCGAGCAGGCCGAGATGGAGCGGACCCAGACCGGCAGCTTCGACGACTATGTCGAAGCCTACCGCGCCAGCAATCTGTGCCACCTCGTCAGCGACTGCGACGGCTAGGACCGGCAACACCGCGGGCGCCGGCCGGCGCCCGCCCCCACGCGACGAGGCTCCCTTGCTGACCTTCTACAACGAACTGCACGCCCAGCACCGCGGCCGCCACGAGATCTTCCGCGGCGAGCTGGTGCCCTGCTTCGAGACGCCGGCGCGGGTCGACAGCGTGCTGGCCGAGCTGGGACGGCGCGGCCTGGGGCGCATCGTCACGCCGCAGGGCGTGCCGCTGATGTCGCTCGAACGCATACACACGCCGCGCTATCTGCACTTTTTGCGCACCGCCTGGAGCGAGTGGATCGCGCTGGACCCGGCCAACGCGCAGAAGGACGCCTTCCCCTCCGTGTGGCCGGTGCGCACGCTGCGCGACGACATCGAGCCGGCCAACTTCAGCGCCAGGCTGGGCCTGTACTCCATGGACAGCGGCACGCCGCTGACGGCCGGCACCTGGACCGCCGCCAAGACCGGCGCCGACTGCGCCGTCAACGCGGCGCACGCGCTGCGCCTGGGCGAGCGCGCCACCTTCGTGCTGTCGCGTCCGCCCGGCCACCACGCCGGCGCCGATTTCTACGGCGGCTACTGCTTCCTCAACAACGCCGCGCTGGCGGCCCAGCACCTGCTCGACGACGGCGCGCGGCGGGTCGCGATCATCGACCTCGACTACCGCCACGGCAACGGCACGCAAAGCATCTTCTACGGCCGCGACGACGTGCTGTTCATCTCGCTGCACGCCGACCCGCGCGACGAATACCCGTTTTATCTGGGCCATGCCGACGAGCGCGGCGAGGGCGCCGGCCACGGCTACAACCTGAACATCCCGCTGCCGGCCGGCACCGGCGCCAGCGCCTGGCTGGCCGCGCTGGAAACGGCCTGCATCCGCCTCGGCGGCTACGCGCCGGACGCGCTGGTGGTGTCGCTGGGCGTGGACACCTTCGGCGGCGACCCGCTGTCGCGCTTCACGCTGCACAGCGCCGACTACCTGCGCATCGGCGAGCGCCTGGCCTACCTCGGCCTGCCGACGGCCTTCATCTTCGAGGGCGGCTACGCCGTCAAGGAGCTGGGCGTGAACGTCGTCAACGTGCTTGAGGGGTTTGAGACGGCGTTGTAGCGTGCCGGTAGGATGACCATTTGCGCGACATCGACGTCGCGTCAATCCGGCGTCAATCCGGCGTGAATCCGGCGTGAATCGCTGGCGTAATCTGCTATGCTGGTTTCTTCTATCCGCCACTGAAACAGGGGATGGCCATGCCACATGAGCTGTCTGTTCACCTCGTAATACATCGGGATGCTGTCGACGCCATGATCGGCGCCGGGGACTTTCACGCGCTGCTCGCCCATCTCGATGATTTACAACCGAGCTTGCATACACCGGAGCGCGCGCTAGCCTATGAAGCGCAGTTTGAGGCGATAGACCGCTTAGGCCTCGTTCCGAAAAACTGGTCGCTTGATCCGGCCGCAACACCAAAAGCGGAACAGACTCTCGCCGCCAGATCCGGCCTGATCCGCTTATACCTGGCCGGCATACCGGCGCCCAAAATGATGGTGCAAGAGGACGGCACTGTGGGAGCCTATTGGCGACGCGGAGACAATTACGCCAGCGTCGACTTCGATGCCGACGGCATGTACTCCTGGTGCGCCGCCAAAGGCAGCGATGTGGTCGCCGGTGCATGGTCCGACGGGCCGCTGCCCATCCCATTGCGCGATGTGATAGCCGCATAGGCGAATTCATGGCATGCACAGACATAAGCGATTTTCAGGACATGCCAGCAAAATTCGTCGCATTCATCCTCGGTCTGGATGCCGACGGCCATTGCCAGCGCGTCAAAGTCGGCGCAACATCGCCTGGTCCCGTGCTCGACGAGGAGATCATCGCCCGATTCGTGTTTGCGCCGACGCACTTGTCGAAAGACGGCGATGAAATCAACGAAACTCTTTTTTCCGATGCCTTCACCATCGGCGCATCCGTG
The DNA here is from genome assembly GCF_025354735.1 of Rugamonas sp. Classification (GTDB taxonomy): domain Bacteria; phylum Pseudomonadota; class Gammaproteobacteria; order Burkholderiales; family Burkholderiaceae_D; genus Rugamonas. Next base: position 6,333 of record NZ_JANXMI010000112.1, on the reverse strand, counting down.
AACCGTCTTGCCGCGCAATGGGAGCAGGCCTTGCCGGCGCTCTGCATCTGCGCGGCGAAACGCAAGCACAGCGGATACGCATGGGCACCGGTCAGCGCCCACCTCAGCCGGAGCGGCAATACCTGGGCTTGGTCCGTTTTGTGGCCAGGGATGTTCGTGCGATTAGCATTGATGACACGCCGGCCCGCATGCGGGTCTACGACACGGCGCTACCTCCCGCCACCTTAAAAAGCTTGAATTTTTCTCGCGGTTTATAAAATCTTAAAATATCGCTTGCTATCAAGTAGTGCGCTATGTATAGTGTGCTCATGGGTGCTGCAAACAGCACCGGACAACAAACCAGCAAGACCGCATGACCGCAACAAGAAGAATGATCGTCGCATGTTTCATTAATAAATAGCGTGCGATAAAGTAGTTAGCAATACTTTGATGCAACAAGCCATCCAGGCCACTTACTTACACTGAAAAGGAAATCATCATGTCGATCGCTCAAATCCTGTACCGCGCAACCGCCAAAGCCACCGGTGGCCGCGAAGGCCGTGCCGTCTCCTCGGACGGCGTGCTCGACGTCAAACTGACGACGCCGAAGGAACTCGGCGGCGCCGGCGCCGTCGGCACCAACCCGGAACAGCTGTTCGCCGCCGGCTACTCGGCCTGCTTCCTGGGCGCGATGAAATTCGTCGGCGGCCGCGACAAGTTCACCATCCCGGACGACGTGTCGATCGAAGGCACGGTCGGCATCGGCGCCATCGCCACCGGTTTCGGCATCGAAGTCGAACTGAAAATCTCGCTGCCCGGCATGGATCGCGCCGAAGCGGAAAAACTGGTGGCGGCCGCGCACATCGTGTGCCCTTACTCGAACGCCACCCGCGGCAATATCGACGTCACCCTGACCCTGGTATAAATCCACTGCGGTGATGTCCCGCACGGCCCGCGCGGCCGTGCGGGCTTTTCCGTTCCCCTCCCCTTCCCGCCTGCTTTACAATCAGCGCTTCGATAACAGTTCGAGGTCGGCATGATTGAGTGGCAATGGCGCGCGTTTGAAGACATCCCCCGCAGCGATTTATACACCGTGCTCCAGCAACGGCAGCAGGTGTTCGTGCTGGAGCAGCAGTGTCTCTATCCCGACCTGGACGGCTACGACCAGGCCGCCCATCACCTGATGGCGTGGCGCGGCGTGGACGGCGGGCGCGAGCTGGCGGCCTATCTGCGCTGCCTGGCGCCGGGCGCGAAATATGCCGAGATGTCGCTGGGCCGGGTGCTGACCACGGCCGCCGCGCGCGGCACCGGCATCGGCCGCCTGTTGCTGGAACAGGGCATACGCCACGCCGAGGCGCGGCACCCCGGCCACGGCTTCCGCATCGGCGCCCAGCACCATCTGGAAAAATTCTACGCCAGCTACGGCTTCCAGACCGTCACCGAACCGTATGACGAAGACGGCATCCTGCACGTCGACATGGTGCGCGCCGCGACGGGCCGCGCCGCCTAGACCGGCCGGCGCAGCGACAGCATGCAGTTCCCACCCACCGGAGTTCCCATGACACGCACCATCGCCATCTATGTGTTCGACGACGTCGAAGTCCTCGATTTCGCCGGCCCGTATGAAGTGTTCACCTGCGCCAGCCGCGTCAGCGCCAGGATGGCGCCGCACGCGCCGCCGCCGTTCGAGGTTTGCACCGTCGCGCAGGGCGCCGCCATGCTGCGCGCGCGCGCCGGCCTGAGCGTGTTCCCGGAAACCCATTTCGGCAGCGCCGGAAAAATCGACGTGCTGATCGTCCCCGGCGGCGTGGTGACGGCCGAGCTGGCCAAGCCGTCCGTGGCGCAATGGATCGCCGCCACGGCGCGCGATTGCGAGCTGGTGGCCTCGGTCTGCACCGGCGCCTTTTTGCTGGCGCAGGCCGGCCTGCTCGACGGCCAGGACGCCACCACCCACTGGGAAGACATCGACGACTTGCGCGCCATGTTCCCGCGCGTGCGCGTGCGGCCGCAGCGGCGCTGGATAGACAACGGCGCCATCGTCACGTCGGCCGGCATTTCGGCCGGCATCGACATGTCGCTGCACCTGGTCGAACGGCTGGCCGGACGGGAGCTGGCGCTGGGCACGGCGCGCCAGATGGAATACGACTGGCACGAAGCCTGAGCGCCATGGAAAAAGGGCGGCCCATGTCGCCATGGCCGCCCTTTTCAGCAGCGGCGCCCCGGTGGGCCGCCGCCATCACTGCATGGTATTACTTGGCCGACACCAGCTGAACGTCGAACACCAGCGCCGTGTTCGGCGGGATGGTGGCCGAACCGTTGGCGCCGTAGGCCAGGCTGGCCGGGATGACCAGCGTGCGCTTGCCGCCCGGCAGCATGCCGATCAAGCCCTGGTCCCAGCCGGCGATGACCGCGCCGGTGCCGATGATGAAGGTGAAGCCGGCGCCGTTGTCGGTGTCGAACTGGGCGCCCTTCAAATCGCTCTTGGTGCCGTCGAACAGCCAGCCGGTGTAGTGCACCACCAGGGTGTTGCCGGACACGACGGCGGTGCCGCTGCCGGTCGCGGTCGGGTAGATGCCCAGCGTCGTCGGCACCGGCACGGTGACGACCGGCGGCGCTTTCTGCACGCCGATCAAGTCGACTTCGTAGATCAGCGGCGAATTGCTCGGAATGACGACGCCGGCGGTGGCGCCCGGCAGCACCGGGCCGTTGATGCCGGCGCCGGTGTCGGTGGTGCCGAAGCCCAGGTTGGCCGGCAGCACGACGACGCGGTGGCCGCCGACCTTCATGCCGGTGGTGCCCTGGTCGAGGCCGGCCGGCACGCTCAGGCCGGAGCCGATGGTGAAGGTGGCCGGCAGGTTGCGCAGATAAGTGTTGTCGAACAGGGTGCCGTGGTGGTCGGCCGCCGTGGCGCTGTAGAGATAGGCGCTGTACTGGATGGTGGCCAGGTCGCCGGCGTCGGCTTCGGCGCCGGTGCCGGTGACGGTGTCGGTCTTGCTGAAGGCGGGCTGGACCACGGCGGGCGTGGCGGGCGCCTTGGAGCCGCCGCCGCACGCCGTCAGGGCCGCGGCGCACGCCAGCGCCGCCAGAATTGGGGACATCGATTTCATGATTACCTTTGTATCTTGATAGGGAGGATCGGGGTGCTCGCACGCGCCCTTGCGTGCTGATTCGGAGCAGAAGTTTAGCAGACCGGGCGGACTCTCCACCCGGCGCTACATTCGCTTACAACTTTGCTGTGGCGCGGCGGCATTAAATTTCCACCTGCGTCCCCAGTTCGATGACGCGGTTGGGCGGAATCTGGTAGTAATCAGCGGCGCCGCGGGCGTTGCGCGACATCGTCACGAACAGGTGTTCGCGCCACGGCGCCATGCCGTCGCCGGGCGTCGAGATGACGGTCTGGCGGGCGATGAAGAACGACGTTTCCATCATCTCGAACGGCAGGTTGCACTGTTCGCACAGGGCCAGCAGTTTCGGAATGTCGGGCTCGTCCTTGAAGCCGTAGTAGACGTTGAGCTGGAAGCAGTTGTGGCCGAGGTCGACGATCTTGACCTGCTCGGCCGGCGCCACCCACGGCTCTTCGACGATGTGGACCGTGAAGAAGACCACGCGCTCGTGCAGTACCTTGTTGTGCGACAGGTTGTGCAGCAGCGCGTGCGGCACGCCGTCGCTTTCGCCGCGCAGGAAGATGGCGGTGCCGGGCACGCGCGTGGGCGGCGCGATGAACAGCGACGATAAAAAGTCTTCCAGCGGGATGGCGTGCTTTTGCAGGTTCTGGAACACCAGCTCGCGGCCGGAGCGCCAGGTCAGCATGACGATGAACAGCGTGAAGCCGAGCAGCAGCGGGAACCAGCCGCCGTTGAACAGCTTGAGCGCGTTGGCCGAGAAGAAGGTGGCGTCGATCAGCAGGAAGAAGCCGGTGGCGGCCCAGCACAGCAGCAGGTTCAGCTTCCAGCGGTAGCGGATCACGAAGAAGGTCAGCACGGTCGTCGCCAGCATGGTGGCGGTGACGGCGATGCCGTAGGCGGCGGCCAGGTTGTCGGACGAGCCGAAGCCGATCACGGCCAGCAGCACCACGATCAGTTGCAGCCAGTTCACCACCGGCATGTAGATCTGGCCGATCTCGCTGGCCGAGGTGTGCAGCACGCGCATGCGCGGCAGGAAGCCGAGCGCGATGGCTTGCTTGGTCATCGAGAAGGTGCCGCTGATGGTGGCCTGCGACGCGATCACCGTGGCCATCGTCGACAGGATCACCAGCGGGTAGATGCTCCACGCGCCGAGCTGCTGGTAGAAGGGATTGGAGATGGCGTCCGGATGGGCCAGCAGCAGGCCGCCCTGGCCCAGGTAGTTCAGCGCCAGCGCCGGGAAGGTGATGAAGAACCAGGCCATGCGGATAGGCTTCTTGCCGAAGTGGCCCATGTCGGCGTACAGCGCCTCGGCGCCGGTGAAGGCCAGCACCACGGCGCCCAGCGCGATGAAGGCGGTGAAGCGGTTTTCCAGCACGAAGCGGATCGCGTACAGCGGGTTGAGCGCGGCCAGGATGGCGGGCGAGGCCATGATGTTGATGACGCCCATCACGGCCAGCGTGCCGAACCAGAGCAGCATGATGGGGCCGAACCAGCGGCCGATGTCGGCCGTGCCGCGCGCCTGCACCGAGTACAGCATCACCAGCACCACGATGGTCAGCGGCACCACATAGGATTTCAGGGCCGGCGCGGCCACTTCCAGGCCCTCGATCGCCGACAGCACCGAGATGGCCGGCGTGATGACGCTGTCGCCGTAGAACAGGGCGGCGCCGAACACGCCGCACAGCATCAACTGGTAGTGGCGGCGCGACAGCTTGCTCACCGACGACAGCGCCAGCGCCATCAGCGCCATGATGCCGCCCTCGCCACGGTTGTCGGCGCGCAGCACCAGCGTGACGTATTTGAGCGAGACGATGACGGTCAGCCCCCAGAAGATCAGGGAAATGATGCCGAACAGGTTGAGCGTGTTGAGCGTGAGCCCGTGTTCGGTGGCGAAAACGGTTTTGAGCGTGTAGAGGGGACTGGTACCGATATCGCCGTATACGATACCCACAGCGGCAAGCGTCAGGGCGACGAGCTTGCTTTTCTTATGTTCCGCGGTCAAGGTTGCACCCGATGTTGTTTTGGTGCATTGCACAATAGGATAGGTATTAGCAAATAGCAAGAATATTTTGACATGCCAGAGTGTCCGGTAAGGAGCCGATTTGGTCGAGTGGCGAAGTGTACGCCTGAGCTCAGATAAGGGGAAATGTTTCCAGAAATCGGGCGCGCTTGCCACACAATTGGCGCGGCGTCCGGCTGGCCGGCGTTTTCGGGGCGCGGCCGGCGGCGCCGCGCCGCACTCCCATGCGCTTATCTGGGCGATAATATTATCCCCTCCTCCCTGCAGACCACACGATGAACCTTGGTATCGCCTACGCCGCGCTGGCGTTTTTCTGCTGGGGCCTGTTCCCGCTGTACTTCCACGCGCTCGATGAAGTGGCGCCGATGGAAATCCTGGCGCACCGGATGCTGTGGTCGCTGCTCTTTCTCAGCATCGTGCTGACCGTGCGCGGCCAGTGGCGCTGGCTGGGCCAGGCGCTGCGCCGGCCGCGCGTGCTGGGCCACTTCGTCGCCAGCGCGCTGCTGCTGACGGCCAACTGGGGCATTTATATCTGGGCCGTCAACCACGGCCACGTCATCGATTCCAGCCTCGGCTATTTCATCACGCCGCTGGTGAATGTGCTGCTGGGGCTGCTGGTGCTGAAGGAAAGGCTGCGCCGCGCGCAGTGGGCCGCCATCGCCATCGCGGCCGGCGGGGTGACGTGGCTGACGTGGCAGGCCGGCGAACTGCCGTGGATCGCGCTGCTGCTCGGCTGCACCTTCGGCGCCTACGGCCTGCTGCGCAAGACGGCCACGCTGGCCGCGCTCGAAGGGCTGGCCTTCGAGACCATCATCCTGCTGCCGCCGGCGCTCGCTTACGTGGGCTGGCTGAGCTGGCACGGCCAGAACAGCTTCATCAACAGCGCCCACGACGGCACGCGCTGGCTGCTGGCGGCGGCCGGGCCGATCACGGCGATTCCGCTGCTGATGTTCGCCGCCGGCGCGCGCCGGATACCGCTGTCGGTGCTGGGGCTGCTGCAATATGTGGCGCCGACCATGCAGATGCTGCTCGGCCTGTGGTTTTTCCACGAGCATTTCACGGCGCAGCGGCTGGCCGGCTTCGCCGTCATCTGGGGCGCGCTGGCGCTGTATGTGGCCGAGGGGCTGTGGCGCGGCCGCGAACGGGAGCGTGCGGCGGCGGCCGGCATGGGCGGGCCGCGTCTAAAATCGGGGGCAGGCCCTGCTTGAG
>NZ_JANXMI010000109.1 GCF_025354735.1 Rugamonas sp. | reverse complement strand
CTTCCTTGAACGCCGGCACCACCCAGATCATGATGACGGCCGTGACGATGAAGGCGATCGCCAGAATCGACACCGGATACATCAGCGCCGACTTGATCTTGGCCTTCATGGCGATGGTCTTTTCCTTGTAGATCGCCAGCCGGGTCAGCAAGTCTTCCAGGATGCCGGCCTGTTCGCCGGCGCCCACCAGGTTGCAGAACAGCGGGTCGAAATACAGGGGATACTTGCGGAACGCCTGGTTCAGGCTGGTGCCGGTCTCGATGTCGCCGCGCAAATCCATCACCAGCTTGGACACGGACGGGTTGGCGTGGCCCTTGCCGACGATGTCGAACGATTGCAGCAGCGGCACGCCGGCCTTCATCATCGTCGCCAGCTGGCGCGTGAACAGGGAAATGTCCTTGTCGGTGATCTTCTTGCCGCTGCGGTAAGCCTTTTTCTTGACCTTGGTCACCATGATGCCCTGGCGCCGCAGCGTCACGTTGACCACGGCTTCGCCGCCGGCGCGCAGTTCCCCGCGCACGGTCTTGCCGCTCTTGTCCTTGCCTTCCCAGGCGAAGATCGATTCCTTGACCTGATTGACGTTGCTCGATGTGGCCATGATGTGTGTCCTATTCGTTGGTGCAGCCAAGCACTTCTTCCAGGCTGGTCAGGCCGTTGCGGACCTTGACCAGGCCGGACCGTCGCAGCGACTTGACGCCTTCGCTTTCCGACTGGGCCGCGATCTGCATCGCATTGCCATTGGACAAAATGATCGCTTCGATGGCGGGCGTGATCGGCATGATCTGGTAGATGCCGACCCGGCCCTTGTAGCCGCCGCCGTTGCAGCGTTCGCAACCGACCGGGCCGTAGGGTTTCCAGCTGCCGTCGAGTTCCTCGGGCTTGTAGCCGGCCTTGAGCAGCAGGTCGTCGGCGATCTCGACCGGCTGCTTGCAGGTGCACAGGCGGCGCGCCAGGCGCTGCGCCGTAATCAGGATGACGGAGGAGGCGATGTTGAACGGCGCCACGCCCATATTCATCAGCCGCGTCAGCGTCGACGGCGCGTCGTTGGTGTGCAGCGTGGAAAACACCATGTGGCCGGTCTGCGCCGCCTTGATGGCGATGTCGGCCGTTTCCAGGTCGCGGATCTCGCCGACCATGATGATGTCCGGGTCCTGGCGCAGAAAGGACTTGAGCGCCACCGGGAAGGTCAGGCCGGCCTTGTCGTTGACGTTGACCTGGTTCACGCCGGGCAGGTTGATCTCGGCCGGGTCTTCCGCGGTCGAAATATTGATGCCGGGCTTGTTGATGACGTTCAGGCAGGTGTACAGCGACACGGTCTTGCCGGAGCCGGTCGGGCCCGTCACCAGCACCATGCCGTAGGGACGCTGGATGGCCTCGAGCAGGATTTCCTTCTGGTCCGGGTCGTAGCCGAGCGCGTCGATGCCCATCTGGGCCTGGGTCGCGTCGAGGATACGCATGACGGTCTTTTCACCGAACAGCGTGGGCAGGGTGCTGATGCGCAGGTCGATGGTCTTGGTCGGCGAAATAATCAGGCGCATGCGGCCATCCTGCGGGATGCGCTTTTCCGAGATGTCGAGCTTGGCCAGCACCTTGATGCGCGAGACCAGCTTGTCCTTGATCGAAATCGGCGGCTGGGCGTGTTCGATGAGCACGCCGTCCACGCGGAAGCGGATGCGGTAGAATTTTTCGAACGGTTCGAAATGCAAGTCGGACGCGCCCATATTGAAGGCGTCCATCAGCATCTTGTTCAGGAAGCGCACGATGGGCGCGTCCTCGACGTCGTTGGCGTCGGCGGCGGCCGCCGGGTTGGCCGCTTCCTCCTCCTCGGCGAACTCGATGTCCTGCTGGTCGCCGGCCAGGTCGTTGATGCTCTGTTCGCTGCTCTTGTTCAGGCTGGCCAGCAGCAGCAGCAGCGCGTCGTGCGGCACGATCACCGGCTCGACCGACGATTCGGTCTGGAACTTGATCTGGTCCAGGGCCTGGATATTGGTCGGGTCGGAAATGGCGACCGACATCTTGTTGCCGCGCTTGGCCAGCGCCACCACGCGCTGGCTCTGCATCAGCTTGGCGTCGATGATCTTGGCCGGCAGCAACTCGATATTGAAGCTCTGCACGTCGAGCAGGGGATAGCCGAAGGTGTCGGAACAAAACATGGCCAGGGCCCGGGCGTCGATGGCGCCGCTGGCCAGCAGCACGTCGATGAAGGCCTGCTTGTCGCCGAGCGCCTTCTTTTGCAGCGCGTCGGCCTGCGGCGCGCTCAGGCGACCGGCCTGCATTAAAGCTCGGGCCAGGCCCGGCATCGGGGTCGTCACTGGCGTCGCGTTGGGTAGAACTGCTGCCATGGTTGCGCTGTCGGGAAAGCTTCAGTTAGGGAAGATGAACGGCCACAGTAGCCTCAATGTTAACTATTCATCAGATGATGCCTTGAGGCATCATGTTTGTAAAGCCTTGTCGCTCACTTAGTCGCTAACTAAGCTGATTCTACACCGGGCCGGTGCGCCAAACGGGCTCGGCCGCATCCGTCGATGTCGTATCCTTGTCGTATTTGTGTCTTAACGGCGTATCAATTTCACGATCTTGATCGACTGATTTTGCACCTGTACCACTTCGATGATGCAGCCGTCGATGCGCACGCTGATCGGCGCCTCCGGGATTTCCTGCAAATACTCCAGCAGCATGCCGTTCAGGGTTTTCGGGCCGTCCAGCGGAAAGCCCAGGCCCAGGCGCTTGTTGATGTCGCGCAGCGCGGTCGCGCCTTCGAGCAGGCACTCGCCCTGGGCGTTCCAGCTGAAGGTGTCGGCGCGGGCCGCGCCCGGCATCGAGGTGGTGAACTCGCCTATCATTTCCTCGATGATGTCGTCCAGCGTGACCAGGCCCTGCACCTCGCCGTATTCGTCGACGATGATGCCGAGCCGCTCGCGGTTTTCCTGGAAATACTGGAGCTGGGTCAGCAGGCCGGTGTCTTGCGGGATGAAATAGGGCGTCGTCAGCAGCGCGCGGAAATGCTCGACCGTCAGCTCGGACTCCTGGTTGAGCAGCGCGACGGCCTTGCGCACGTGCAGGATGCCGACGATCTGGTTGATCTCGCCCTCGTAGACGGCCAGCTTGTTGTGGTAGCAGGTGGTCAGCTCGCGCTTGATCTCCTCGACCGGCATCGACAGGTTCAGCGCCTCGATCTGTGAGCGCGGCGTCATGATGTCCTCGACCGAGATGGTTTCCAGGTCGAACAGGTTGAGCAGGATGCTCTTGTGCTTTTGCGGCATGAAGTGGCCGCCCTCGAGCACCACCGAACGCAGCTCCTCCGGCGACAGCCGCGCCTCGTGCGCCTGGTCGCCGTCCTTGATGCGGAACAGTTTCAGCACCAGGCTGACAAACAGGTTGACGAACCAGATCACCGGCTTGGCCGCCGTCATCAGCGGCTTGAGCACGACGCTGGTGGGCAGCGCGATTTTTTCCGGATAGGTGGCGCCGATGACCTTGGGCGAAATCTCGGCGAACACGATCAGCAAAAAGGCCACCACGCCGGTCGAGATGGTGATGACGTTGTCGTCGCGGCCGAAGCCGGCGATGGCGATTTCCGTCACCAGGGCGGTGGCCATGGCGTTAATCAGCGTGTTGGCGATCAGCACCAGCGACAGCAGCTTGTCGGTGCGGTCGAGCAGCCACAGCGTGGTGGCGGCGCGCCGGCTGCCGCGTTTGGCCAGGTGGCGCAAGCGGTAGCGGTTGGCCGCCATCAGGGCTGTTTCGGCCATGGCGAAGAAGGCCGAGCATAAAATCAGGAGCGCGAGCGCAAGCAATTGCGCCCAAAAGGGCACGGTATCCAAGGGTCACCGTCAAGAAGCGAGAGCGTGGGAAACTGGTCGGCCGGGAGGCGCCGGCCCAGAGCGGCATGGCCGCAATCGCGGCCGCAGAGGTTTGAATTCTAAGGCAAGGGCCGGTTCCGTGCAAGGTAGACTATGTTGCCGATGACTTCGGCGGTTTGCGTTGGCTCGCCATATTGTGAGCCTGGTTTTTATCGCGCGTACCCACACTCAAAACGATGACGGTCAAAATGTTGTCTTGAACTTCGTACACCAGACGATATCCGATGGAACGCAGCTTGATTTTATAAGTGTTCTGCATGCCCGCGCCGTGCAGGCGGGCGGAAGGGACGTGGGGATCGTGCAGGCGGCGTTCCAGTTGTTTCTTGAATTGGGCCCGTATCGCGCCGTCGAGCTTCTTCCACTCCTTTAGCGCTTGTTCATTGAATGCAAGCTCATAGGTCATCCAGCGATACTTTCAGTGTCTTTCCGCCGCGCCGTTGCTTGACGATTTCGGCGAGCTCTAAATCTTCGAGCTTGTCCATCATCGCTTCAAACGCTTGCGCCGGCACCAGATAGGCGGTGGCACGGTTGTGATTGAGGATGGCCACCGGCGAGTTTCCGGCCTCTTCGATGATCGCTCCGGGGTTGCGCCGCAGTTCGGTAATGCTCACCGTCGATGAGGCATAAATGGCATTGGTCAGATTCATGATAGAGAAAATATAGTGTATTTATCAGTGCAATATTATGTGTATTTTTATGCGCATGCAAGCGCATCCACCGATGGACCATTTTTTATGGCATGCTTGCTGTTTTTGAAAGAGGTGGATAGATGCGGCTCAATTCTCGTGCAATCGTTCCCGCGCTGGGTTTGCTGACCAGTTTGTCGCTGCCGCCGCTGGCCCACGCGGCGCCCATGGCGGCGGTCTACGAGAAGGCCGAGCAGGACCAGGGCGACGCGCTGGCGCTGCTGCAACGGCTGGTGGCCATCGATTCCGGCACCTACAACGCGCAGGGCCTGGGCCAGGTCGGCGCCATCGCCATGACCGAGCTGGCGGCGCTGGGCGCGAAAATCGAGCTGTCGTCGGCCGCGCCCGCGCTCGGCAACAACATCGTCGCGACGCTCAAGGGCACGGGCCACGGCCGCATCCTGTTGGTGGCGCACATGGACACCGTGTTCGGCGACGGCGCCGCCGCCGCGCGGCCGTTCCGCATCGAAGGCGGCCGCGCCTACGGTCCCGGCGTGATGGATGATAAATGCGGCGTCGTCGCCGCCATCTACGGGCTGAAAATCCTCCAGCAGCTCCACTTCCGCGACTACGGCACCGTCACGCTGCTGCTCAACACCAACGAAGAAACGGGATCGGCCGGCACCCGCGCGCTGATCGAAAAGCTGTCGCGCCAGCACGACGTCGCCTTCAACCTGGAACCGGGCCGCGCCGCCGACGGCCTGGTCATCGCGCGCAAGGGCAACGGCGAGATCGAATTGACGATCAAGGGCAAGTCCTCGCACGCCGGCAGCGCGCCCGAGCTGGGCCGCAACGCGGCGATGGAGGCGGCGCACCAGATGCTGCAACTGGCGACGCTGGGCGACCCGGCCAGGCAAACGACGGTCAACGTCACGGTCGTCAAATCGGGTGAGCGCAGCAATGTGATACCCGACGCCGCCAGCGTCACCGCCGACGTGCGCGTGGCGGTGCCGGAGGAATTCGACCGCGTCGAGCGCGACATGCGGCGCATCGTCGCCCAGCAGCTGATCCCGGAGACGCAGGTCACGGCGAAGCTGGTGCGCAGCTTCGCGCCGATGGCCGAAAGTCCGCAGATCGACGCGCTGGCCGCGAAGGCGCAAGGCATCTACGGCGAAATCGGCCGCAAGCTGACGCTCGAGCATTCGGGCGGCGCCGCCGATTCCAGCCTGACGGCCGGCGTCGGCACGCCGTCGATCGACGGCCTGGGCTTCGTCGGCGGCGGCGCCCACACGGAGGAGGAGTACTTGGAAGTGGGCAGCATCGCACCGCGCCTGTACCTGCTGGCGCGGCTGTTGATGGAGTACGGCCCCGGAAAGTAAAAGCTCAGCTGCCCCGGTAGGTCGAATACGACCACGGCGACACCACCAGCGGCACGTGGTAATTCTGGTCGGCGTGGGCGATGCCGAAGGCCAGCGTGACGAGGTCGATGAAGCGCGGCTGCGGCAGCGTCAGGCCCTGGGCGGCGAAATAGTCGCCGGCGTTGAACACCAGTTCATACAGGCCGGGTTTCATGGTGTCGCCTTCGAGCAGCGGCGTGGCGCAGCGGCCGTCGGCGTTGGTGATGTCCATCTTCAGCAGCACCTTGCCTTCGGGCCGGTCCGCGAACAGCGCCACCTTGACGCCGGCGCCCGGCTTGCCGCTGGCGATATCGAGTACGTGTGTGCTCAGTTTTCCCATGATGCGTCCTATCTATCGAAGTGTATGCCGCTATCGTGCAAATCATATACTGTTGCACGCGAGTCCCTATATGATGGTGGCGATACTCTGTCTATGCGAGCGCCCATGACCACCTACGACAACTACCCGCGCGACATGATAGGCTACGGCCGCACGCCGCCGCATCCGCAGTGGCCGAACGGCGCCCGCGTCGCGCTGCAATTCGTCCTCAACTACGAGGAGGGCGGCGAGAACAATGTGCTGCACGGCGACGCCGGCTCCGAAACCTTTTTGTCCGAGATCATCGGCGCGGCCGCTTTCCCGAATCGCCACCTTAGCATGGAGTCGATCTACGAGTACGGCTCGCGCGCCGGCCTGTGGCGGCTGCTGCGCATGTTCGAGGAGCGCCAGCTGCCGCTGACGGTGTTCGGCGTGGCGATGGCCTTGAAACGCAATCCGGAAGCGGTGGCCGCCTTCCAGCAGCTGGGCCACGAAATCGCCTGCCACGGCCTGCGCTGGATCTCGTATCAAAACATGGACGAGGCGACCGAGCGTGAGCACATGCGGGAAGCCGTCGCCATCATCCGCGAGCTGACCGGCGCCGCGCCGCAAGGCTGGTACACCGGCCGCGATTCGCCGCACACGCGCAAGCTGGTGGTGGAACACGGCGGCTTCCGCTACGACGCCGACCATTACGGCGACGACTTGCCGTTCTGGCAAACCGTCGCCATCACCGGCGCCGACGGCCGGCCCGCCAGCGCGCCGCAGCTGATCGTGCCCTACACGCTAGACACCAACGACATGCGCTTCGCGGCCATGCAGGGCTTCAATTCCGGCACCCAGTTCTTCGACTATTTGAAGGACGCCTTCGACGTGCTGTACGCGGAGGGCGATCCGGCCGGCCTGAATCAGCCGAAGATGCTGTCGGTCGGCCTGCACTGCCGGCTGGTCGGACGGCCCGCGCGGGCGGCGGCGCTGGCGCGCTTTCTCGACTACGTGCAGCGCCACGACCGGGTGTGGATCACGCGCCGCATCGACATCGCGGAGCACTGGCGTTCGACCCATCCCTATGTAGAATGAGGTATAGGCGCACGCTATACGCATGCGCCGATACCCGGCATCATCG
>NZ_JANXMI010000046.1 GCF_025354735.1 Rugamonas sp. | reverse complement strand
GACGGCGCCGCCGGCGCGCCCGGCCCCGCCACGTCCAGCCCCAGCGCCGGCAGCACCGCGTCGAGCAGCGGCGCGGTCTCGACCGGCTTGTCGAGCAGCGCCGTCAGGCCGACCGCCTCGGCCGCCGCCATCGCCTGCCCGCGCTCGGCCGCCGCCACCATCAAGATCACCGGCAGGCGCGCCAGCGTCGGATGGTCGCGCAGCTGCCGCACGATATCGACGCCGCCCATGTCCGGCAGCGCGGCGTCGACCAGCAACAGGTCGAAGGGCGCGGCCAGCAACAATTCGAGCGCGCCGGGGCCGGAATCGGCCAGCATCACGGTCAGACCGGCGCCTTGCAGCGACTGGGCCAGCGCGCTGCGCACGGCGCCGTGCGCGTCGGCCAGCAACACCCGCTTGCCGTAGGCCAGCACGGGCGCGCGCGGCGCCGGCGTCGTCTGGCGGGCGAACTCGGCCACGAAGCTGAAGGTGCTGCCGACGCCGGCCGCGCTCTGGACCTTGATTTCCCCGCCCATGCGCAACACCAGTTGCTGGGATATGGCCAGGCCCAGGCCGGTGCCGCCGTAGAGCCGGGTGGTGCTGGCGTCGGCCTGGGAAAAGGCCTGGAACAGCCGCGCCAGCTGCTCGGGACTGATGCCGATGCCGCTGTCCTCGACCGTGAAGCGCAGGCGCGCCGGCCCCGGCCGCTGCGCCGCGTAATTGCCGCCGACCAGCGCCACGCTCAGCCGCACGTAGCCGCAGGCGGTGAATTTCAAGGCGTTGCCGACCAGGTTGGCGAGCACCTGGCTCAGCCGCAGGGGGTCGCCGACCAGCTCGTTCGGCACGGCGCCGTCGACGGCGACGGTCAACTCCAGCTTCTGTTCCGCCGCGCGCCACGAAAACAAGTCGTTGATCTGGGCCAGCACCTCGTCGAGGCGGAAGGGCACGGCTTCGAGCACCAGGTGGCCCGACTCGATCTTGGAAAAGTCCAGCAAGTCGTTGATGATGGAGAGCAGGTTCTGGCCGGCGCGGCCGATCTTGCGGAAATAGTCGAGCGGCTTGGCCGGCAACTCCATGCGCTGGCCCAGGCCGGCAAAGCCGAGGATGGCGTTCATCGGCGTGCGGATTTCGTGGCTGATATTGGCCAGGAAGGCGCTTTTGGCGCGGGTGGCCGCCTCGGCCACGGCGCGCGCCTGGTCCAGCCGGCGCAGCGTGCGCGCCTTCTGGAACGCCGACACGAAATGTTCCTTCAAACCCTTCAACAATTCCAGGTCGCTGGCGTCGAAGGCGGCCCGCTCGCGCCGGTTCTCGAACACCAGATAACCCTCGACGCGCTGCTCGATGCGGATGCGCACGGCCAGCAGCGCGCCGTCGGCGCCGACGGCGGCCCCGGCGGCGCCGTGCACCAGGTAGATGTCTTCCGACACGGCATCCTCGGCGCTCGCATACAGCGTGGCCGCGCGCGCCGCCTCGATGGCCGGCCGCTGCGGCGCCAGCCCCACCCGCTCCCAGCTGGCGCGCACGGCGAAGTGGACCCCGTCGTCGTCGCGCACCAGGGCGTAGGCGGCGTCGACGCCTTCGATGACGGTCGATTCCTGGACGATGGCGTCGAGCAGGCGGTCGAAATCGAGCTGCTCGTTGACGGAGCGGACGATGGCGTTGAGCTTTTCCAGATGCTGGGTGCGGGCCAGCACGCGTTCTTCGAGCCGGGTCCGTTCATGTTGCAGGCTGCGCAGGCGCCAGCCGAACACGGCGCGCGCGGCCAGCAGCAAAGCCAGCGCGGCGCCGGCGTAGATCCACCAGCGCTGATACCAGGCCGGCAGCACCCGCACCCGCACCGTCAGCTCCGGCTCGCTCCACAAGCCCTCGCGGTTGCTGCCCCGCAGGCGCAGCTTGTAGTCGCCCGGCGCCAGGCTGGTGTAGGCGGCCACGCGGTGGGTGGCGTCCGTTTCGCGCCAGGCGCTGTCGTAGCCGTCGAGCCGGTAGGCGTAGCGGTTGCGCTGCGGCGCCGAAAAATCGAGGGCGGCGAATTCGACGTCGAAGCCGCGCGCCTGCGGCGGCACGGTCAGGCCGCCGGCCAGCGCGCCGGCCGCCAGCGCCGCGCTGCCGACGTGGACCGCGCTGATGACCAGCGGCGGGCGCCAGCCCCACAGGCTGAGCCAGTCGGTCGCGATGACGGCCAGGCCGCCGGTGCCGCCGAACAGCAGCTCGCCCTGCGGCATGACGGCGCCGGCGTCGTAATTGCGTATCACCAGGCCGTCGGCCCGGCCCAGCGCGCGTATGCCCAGCGTCACCGGATCGACGATGGCGACGCCGCCGGCGGTGCCGGCCCAGATGCGGCCGCGCGGCCCCGGCAGCACCGAGCTGATGTTGTCGTTCGGCAGCCCCTGCGCCGCGCCCAGCGTGCGGAAGCGCGGCTGGCCGCCGGCGCCGCGCCCCTCCATCAGGCTCAGGCCGCCGCCATAGGTGCCGACCCACAGCCGGTCCTGGCGGTCGAAGGCCAGCGCGGCGACGATGCCGTTTTGCAGCGCCTGCGGCTCGCCGGGCGCGGCCAGGATTTGCTCGACGCCGCCGCCGGCCGGGTCGATCCGGTTCAGGCCGTTGCGCGTGCCGACCCACAGCGCATGGTCGGGCGCCAGCGCCAGCGCCTCGATGCGGTTGTCCGTCAAGCCGCCGGCCCCGGCCGCGCCCTGCACGTGGGCGCGCAGCGTGCGTCCGCCGGCCGCGCCCGGCTCGTAGCGCAGCAGGCCGTCGGCCGTGGCCAGCCACAGCCGATCGCCGTCGCGCAGGATGCGGGCGATGCGCGGATAGGGATTGTGGGCTTGCAACGGCACCCGCCGCACGCCGCCGGCGTGGCGGTCGGCGCGGTAGAGGCCGAGCTGGGTGCCGATCCAGACGTCGCCGGCGCCATCCTCGGCCAGCGCGAAGACCACGCGGCTGGGCAGGGCCGTGTCGGGATGCAGGGCGTCCGGCCGCAGCGCGGCCCGGCGCGGGCCGTCGGCCTCGACGATGTCTATGCCCTGGTCGGCCAGCGCGATCCACAGCCGGCCGTCGCTGTGCGGCAGCATGGCCGTCACATTGGCCTCGGGCAGGCCGGCGCCGCCGAACACGGTGCGCACGGCGCGCGTGGCCGGGTCGTGGCGGTCCAGGCTGCGTTCCGTGCTGACCCAGACCAGGCCGCTGTGGTCGCGCAACAGCGCCGCGCTGCGGTCGTGGCCCAGGCTGGTCGGCACCAGCGGGTCGTGGTGCAAGATGCGCAGCTGGCCGCTGGCCGGCACGTAATCGGCCACGCCGCCGCCGTAGGTGGCCAGCCACCAGTGGCCGGGCGCCGCCTCGGCGATCGACAGGATCATATTGGCGCGCAGGCCGTCGAGCGCGCCGCCGCGCAGCAGGTGGCCGGCGCGGCCGTCGGCGTCGGCCACGCCCAGCCCGCTTTTCAGCGTGCCGAAGGCGATGCGGCCGGCCTCGTCCTGGTGCAGCGCCAGCACGGCGTCGCTCCAGCCGCCGGCCCCGGTGCCGGGCTCGCCGCCGACCGGCACGCGGGCATAGCCGTCGCCGCGGCGCAGCGCCAGCCCGGACATGCTGCCTATCCACAACGCGCCGTCGCGCGCCACCGTCAGCGAACGGATGCGGTTGTCCGGCAGGCTGTCGTCGCGGCGCGGATCGTGGCGGTAGTGGGTGATGGTGCCGCTGACTGGGTCCAGCCTGTCCAGTCCCTCGACGGTGCCGATCCAGATATTGCCCTGGGCGTCGCCGCTGAGGGCGGTGACGGCGCTGTGGCTCAAGCCCTTGGGGCCGGCCGGATAGCGCACGAAGCGCTCATGGTCGCGGTCGTACATGGCCAGGCCGGCGGTCGCCGTGCCTACCCACAGGCGGCCATGCACGTCGGTGTAAAGCGCCTGGATGAAATTGCCGGGCAGCGAAGTGGCATCCTTGGGATCGAGCAAAAAGGTACGCATGCGGTAGCCGTCCCAGCGGGCCAGGCCGCCCTGGGTGCCGGCCCACAGGAAACCGTCGCCGTCCTGCGCCAGCGCCATCACGATGGGATGGGGCAAGCCCTGTTCGACGTCGAGGTGCTCGAACAGCGGCGTCGCCAGCTGGTCCCAGCGGTCCTGCGCCGGGGCCGGGGCCGGGGCGGCGGCGGCGGGGATGGCGGTGGCGGGAACCGTGGCGGCGGCCGGGATTGCCTCGGCCACCGTCGGGGCGGCGGGCATGGCGACGGGCATGGCGGCTGCCAGCGCCAGCGCCACGGCCGCAAGCCGCCGCCACCGGTTCAGGGCTGTCATGGGTGCGCAACCCGGGCGGCGGCCGGCCCGCAGCGGCGGCCGGCGCGGCGACGGCGCGGCCGGCAGCGACAGCGCTTGCCGGTCTCGGTCATTGGCGGCGGAAGAAGGCGCGTGGTTGGGCACATATCATTACAGCATACGGAATTAAGCCGGGGCTGTCTATTCGCGCATGCCGACGCAAACCGCGCGCACGCGGCGCTTTTCATTTCGCCCGGCCGGTGTCGAAACGGCGCGACGGAATGTGTCGGGCGCGCGTTCCGGCGGCGTCACTTTTGGGCGACGCTCAGCCGGCCCGCGCCGGCGCGCCCAGGCGCGCGCAGGCCGCCACCAGCAACATCGAACAGCCGAGGCCGGCGAACGCCACGTCCAGGCTGGACGCGTGGGCCACCAGGCCGATCAGGGCCGGACCGGCCAGGATGCCGGCATAGCCGATGGTGGTGATGGCGCTGACGGCCAGTCCGGCCGGCATGGCGCGCTGGCGGCCGGCGGCGCTGAACAGGATGGGCACGATGTTCGACGCGCCCAGCCCGATCAGCACGAAACCGGCCAGCGCCGCGCCGGCCGACGGCGCCAGCACGGCGAACAGGAAGCCGCCGGCCGCGCAGGCGCCGCCGAGCAGCAGCACGCGGCGGCCGCCGAGGCGGCGCACGACGCGGTCGCCGCTGAGCCGGCCCAGCGTCATGGCGCAGGCGAAGGCGGCGTAGCCGAGGCCGCCACGGTCGGCGTCCAGGCCACGCGCGCCGGTCAGGAACAGCGCGCTCCAGTCCAGCATCGCGCCCTCGGCCAGGAACATGATGAAGCACAGCGCGCCGATCAGGATCACGGCGCCGTGCGGCATGACGAACAGCGGGCCGTCGTGGCCGGCGGCATCGGGCCGGCGCAGCAGGTGCGGCGCGATACCGGCCAACACCAGCGCGGCCACGGCCGACAGCACCAGCGCCGCCGCCAGCGGGTCTAGACCACACCACAACATCAGCGCCATGCCGGCCGCGCCGACGAAACCGCCGACGCTGAACAGGCCGTGAAAGCCGGACATCAGCGCCGCGCCGCTGTCGCGCTCGACGATGACGGCTTGCACATTCATCGCCACGTCCAGCGTGCCGATGGCGGCGCCGAACAGGAAGAGATTGACGGCCAGCAGCGCCGCGTTGGGCGCGACCGCCAGGCCGGGCAGCAGCAGACAGCTGAGCGCGCCGGCCCACAGGATCACGGCGCGGCAGCCGAAGCGCAGCGACAGCGCGCCGGTCAGCGGCATGGCCAGCAGCGAACCGCCGCCCAGGCACAGCAGCAGCAAGCCGAGACCGCCATCGTCCAGGCCGACGCGCGCCTTGGCATACGGCACCAGCGGCGCCCACGCCGACATGGCCAGGCCGGCGACCAGGAAGGCCAGACGGGTCGATAAACGTTGTTGCGGGCCGACGATGTTCATGGGCGCTTTCAATGTGGAGTGGAATGTGGCGTGGGGGCGGCGGCGCGCAGCACCAGCGTGCCCAGGTCGGCGTAGGCATCGGTCCAGGCGCGGTCGGCGTCGTGCTCGACCACCAGATGGGTCAGCCGCGCGGCGGCCAGCACCTGGTACGGCGCGGCCGTGGCCAGCTTGTCGCCGGTGGCCGCCACCAGCACCGCCTTGCTGGCCTCGGCGACGCGGCGCTTGAACAGCGCTTCCTCGTACTGGAAGGCGGTGATGCCGGCCGCCGCGTCGACGCCGCAAGCGCCCAGGCAAAACAGGTCGGGCCGCAACATGTCGATGTCGCGCAAGGCGGCCGCGCCGAAGCTGGCGCCGGCGGCGCGGTCGACCCGGCCGCCGACCACGATCAGCTCCACCTGTGCGCGGTCGACCAGCGCCGCCGCGATCGCCGGCGCGTTGGTGACCACCGTCAGCGCCACCTCCGGCAGCGCGGCGGCGATGCCGAGGTTGGTCGAGCCGGCATCGATGAACAGCACCATGCCGGGGCGGATCAGCGTCGCCGCCGCCAGCGCCAGCTGCGACTTGGCGGCCACGCGATGGCCGCGCCGCTGCCCCAGCGTGCCGTCGTTGGGCGCCGGCGGCACCGGCGCCGCCGACCGCAGCGCGCCGCCATAGACTTTCTGGCACAAGCCGGCGGCGGCGAGGTCGCGCAGATCGCGCCGTATCGTGTCTTCCGACACTTTCAATCTGGCGGCCAGATCCGGCGCCAGCACGCGGCCGTCGACTTGCAGACACTCAAGGATGAAGGCATGGCGTTCTTGCAGCAACAGGCTGTCGACTATCATGGCGGACTCAAATGGGGATGAACAGGTACAAATATATACAATTACGCACAAACAGTCAAAGTATTGCGCGTTTGTGCCGATTCCCTGTGGCTGTATGCGTCCGGTCTATGATTGTTCGCCCTCGGCGTCCCCTTATCACATCGCCTCGAGTAAATCGTTTTGTGTGCTACGATATTTCCATTCATTTTTCTATTCATAATTCCATTCAAAAAAACATGTTCCTCCTATGAAAATTAGGAAAATTTTTCTATTCATAGAATCTCTCAAAACATCATGGCTAAAGAACAGAATATTGAAAGGTTGCAGCATGTTCTCAAGCGAGGTCCCGCCAAAACGGCCTTCCTTCTGAAGGAACTGGATGTCAGTCAGCCCACTTTTTCCCGCTTATGGGCAACTCTGCGAGACGGGATTGTGTTGGGAGCCGGAAGGGCGCGGCAGTACGCTCTCAAGCGTCACGTCCCGGGAGTCGATGCTCCCATCCCGGTGTTCCGGGTTGCCGAAAAAGGAGGCGTGGAAGCTATCGGATACCTGAACGTCCTTCAAGGCGGGTTCTATGCCATGACTCCCCTGCAAGGGCCAAGCTACGAGGTGTATCAAGGGCTGCCGTTTTTCATGCGGGATTTGCGCCCGCAGGGTTTTTTGGGCCGCATGGAGCCGGATAAGCACGGAGATTTAGATCTGCCGGCCGATATCTTGCGTTGGACGGATGAGCAGGTATTAAAGTACCTATCCCGGCGCAGTGAAAATGCTGCCGGCGACCTCATGCTCGGGAATGAGTCTTACGCAAGACACATGGAGTCCGTCGGAGTCGCAGATAGCTTAGTCATATTGGATGAGGAGCGTGCTGCCCGCTACCCGGTGATGGCTGAAAACGCCATGCAAGGGGAAGCGCCAGGCTCATCCGCTGGTGGCGAGCAGCCGAAGTTTACCGCGGTGTTACGCCGCGGAGATGGCGGCGAACCGGTAGAGCACGTCATCGTGAAATTTTCCCCTCAAGTTGGTACGCCGTCGGGAAGGCGATGGGGAGACTTACTAATATGTGAACACCTGGCGCTGGAAGTGCTGGCGCGTAATGAGATCGCCGCAGCCCAAACATCGGTGCTGGAATTAGATGAGCGCATCTTTCTGGAGGTGGTCCGGTTTGATCGGGTAGGGTTACGGGGGCGTCGCCCTATGGCGACCTTTTCTGCACTGGACGGTGATCTTGGCATGATGGATCAAAACTGGACGGCCGTCGCACGGGAGCTTGGCCGCTTGGGGCAGTTGCCCGATGAGGATATCGTGACGGTTGAGATTCTCGATCTCTTTGGTTCACTCATTGGCAACACGGATAAGCATCACGGCAATATCGCCGTCACATGGACATTCGAGCGCAAACATCGCCTGTTCAACGCCTATGACATGCTCCCTATGCTGTATCGCCCCAATTCCCACGGCGAGATTGTCGACCGGCAGTGGGCACCGACCTACCTTGGTCGGGTGGAGCTGAAGCATCTACCGAAGTGTTACGCGATGGCCCTACAATTTTGGACGGATGTGCTGAGGGACCCTCGGATATCGGACGATTTTAAAGGTGTCGCTGATCGTCACATCGCGGCCGTGAGACCTCTGGCGCCCGCCGGAGATTGGGATCATTGAAAAAAGGCCCCAACTCTCAACGGGCAGGGGCCTTCTATCAACAAAAAACACCAGCGAGGAATTAGAACGGGATGTCGTCATCCATGTCCGAGAAGTTCGGCGCCGGCTTCGGTGCCGGACGGGGCGCCGGGGCCGCCTGCTGCGGACGCGGGGCCGGGGCCTGGCGCTGCTGTGCCGGCGCCGGGGCGTCGTAGCCGCCGTCGTCCATGCCGCCGCCTTCGCCCATGCCCTGACGGCCGCCCAGCATTTGCATCTGCTCGGCGATGATGTCGGTCGCATACTTCTCGACGCCGTCCTTGTCCGTGTATTTACGGGTTTGCAGACGGCCTTCGACGTA
Organism: Rugamonas sp.; assembly: GCF_025354735.1. GTDB lineage: Bacteria > Pseudomonadota > Gammaproteobacteria > Burkholderiales > Burkholderiaceae_D > Rugamonas. The sequence goes on along the minus strand of NZ_JANXMI010000046.1, from coordinate 6,254 downwards.
GACCGACGAACCTTTTTTCAGGTACTGGCCGACGATTTCAGCCAGGCGGCCGAAGAAGGAAATACGGTGCCATTCGGTCAGCTCTTTTTGCTCGCCGGTGTTGCGGTCTTTCGACTTGAACGAGGTCGCCACGGCAATGTTGGCGATCGCGTCACCGCTAGGCATGTAGCGGATTTCCGGATCGCGACCCAGATTGCCGACGATGATGACTTTGTTAACTGATGCCATTGATAACTCCTGATGAACTGCGACCACGCGCGGTTGGATTTTTACTAGACGACGATTATATATGACTGAATAGCCGAAAAGGTATTCAATCTGCCCCGAAGGCAGCCAAAAGTCCGCTCAGGGCACGTTCTTTTCACAGGTCGCCAGCGACAATGTCCGCACCGCAAATGTTTTTATGGCGCCCAGGAAACGCCTGCATTGAATACTGTTATTATATACAGTGTATACCGTGATCTTCTTTGCGCTGAATCAAGACGGCCGGCCGCCGCGCCAGCTGCCCGGACGCCCGGCTGTCACGCGCAAGTGTTGAAACCCAGCTATAGTATTAGGTTGACCCGTTTTGGCCCGGTCCGGTTCGATTCTGCCCCGCCTCCGCGCGTCGGGCGCGCCGCACCATCCTCTTGAAAGCAAGGCAAATAATGGAACAGATACGCATCCGCGGTGCTCGCACGCACAATCTCAAAAACATCAGTCTCGACCTGCCGCGCAACAAGCTGATCGTCATTACCGGCCTGTCCGGTTCCGGCAAGTCGTCGCTGGCTTTCGATACGCTGTACGCCGAAGGCCAGCGCCGCTATGTCGAGTCGCTGTCGGCCTACGCGCGCCAGTTTTTGCAGCTGATGGAGAAGCCGGATGTGGATTTGATCGAGGGCTTGTCGCCGGCCATTTCGATCGAGCAAAAAGCCACCTCGCACAATCCCCGTTCCACGGTCGGCACCGTGACCGAGATCCACGATTATCTGCGCCTGCTGTACGCCCGCGTCGGCACGCCGTATTGCATCAACCATCCGGAAAACGCGCTGGCCGCGCAGACCGTGTCGCAAATGGTGGACGCGGTGCTGGCCATGCCCGAAGGCACCAAGCTGATGATTCTGGCGCCGGTGGTGGCCAACCGCAAGGGCGAGCATGCCGACCTGTTCGAGCAGATGCAGGCCCACGGCTTCGTGCGCTTCCGCGTGCAGATCGGCACCCACGACGCCAAGATCTATGAAGTCGACGATTTGCCGAAGCTGAAGAAAACGGAAAAGCACACCATCGACGTCGTCATCGACCGCGTCAAGGTGAATCCGGAAATCAAGCAGCGCCTGGCCGAAAGTTTCGAGACCGCGCTGCGCCTGGCCGAAGGCCGCGCCGTGGCCTATGAAATGGACACGGCCGTCGAGCACGTCTACTCGAACAAGTTCGCCTGCAACGTCTGCGGCTATTCGCTGCAGGAGCTGGAACCGCGTTTGTTCTCGTTCAACAATCCCATGGGCGCCTGCCCGGAATGCGACGGCCTCGGCCACATCGAATTCTTCGATCCCAAGCGCATCGTCGCCTTCCCGAATTTGTCGCTGGCGTCGGGCGCCGTCAAGGGCTGGGACCGCCGCAACCAGTTTTATTTCCAGATGCTGTCCAACCTGGCCACGTTCTACGAATTCGACCTCGACCTGCCCTACGACCAACTGCCGTTCGCGGCCCAGCAAGTGATCTTGCACGGCTCGGGCAAGCAGCTGATCCCGTTCGCCTATGTCAACGAGCGCGGCCGCACGGTCATCAAGGAACACACGTTTGAGGGCGTGGTCAACAATCTGCAGCGGCGCTACCGCGAGACCGATTCCATGGCCGTGAAAGAGGAGCTGGCCAAGTTCATCAACGAGAAGCAGTGCCCGGCCTGCGACGGCGCGCGCCTGCGCGTCGAGGCGCGCTACGTCAAGGTCGGCACCGGCAAGCAGGAAAAAGCCATCTACGAGATCGCCGCCAAGCCGCTGCGCGAAGCGCTGTCCTTCTTCGAGCAGCTCAAACTCAAGGGCGCCAAGAAGGAGATCGCCGACCGCGTCGTCAAGGAAATCATCTCGCGCCTGAAATTCCTCAACAACGTCGGCCTCGACTACCTGTCGCTGGACCGCAGCGCCGACACGCTGTCGGGCGGCGAGGCGCAGCGCATCCGCCTGGCCTCGCAGATCGGCTCCGGCCTGACCGGCGTGATGTACGTGCTCGACGAGCCGTCCATCGGCCTGCACCAGCGCGACAACGACCGCCTGATCGAAACGCTCAAGCACTTGCGCGACATCGGCAACAGCGTGCTGGTGGTCGAGCACGATGAAGACGCGATCCGCACCGCCGACTTCATCGTCGACATGGGCGTGGGCGCGGGCGTGCACGGCGGCGAGATCATCGCCCAGGGCACGCTCAAGGACATCCTCAAGAACAAGAAATCGCTGACGGCGCAATACCTGAACGGCACGCTGAAGATCGAAGTGCCGAAAAAACGCCACGTCGCCGACCCGGACCGCCAGTTGCTCATCACCGGCGCCACCGGCAACAACCTGAAGAAGGTGACGCTGAGCCTGCCGGTCGGGCTGATGACCTGCGTGACCGGCGTGTCCGGTTCCGGCAAGTCCTCGCTGATTAACGACACGCTGTACCCGGCCCTGTCGCGCCACCTGTACGGTTCGCAGACCGAGCCGTCGCCGCACGACGCGATCAGCGGCCTCGAACATTTCGACAAGGTGATCTCGGTCGACCAGGCGCCGATCGGCCGCACGCCGCGCTCGAATCCGGCCACCTACACCGGCCTGTTCACGCCGATCCGCGATCTGTTCGCCACCGTGCCGATGGCCAAGGAACGCGGCTACAGCGCGGGCCGCTTCTCCTTCAACGTCAAGGGCGGCCGCTGCGAAGCGTGCCAGGGCGACGGCGTCATCAAGGTCGAGATGCACTTCCTGCCGGACGTCTACGTGCCGTGCGACGTCTGCCACGGCAAGCGCTACAACCGCGAAACGCTGGAAGTGCATTACAAGGGCAAGAGCATCACCGAAGTGCTGGACATGACGGTCGAGGACGCGCATGAATTCTTCAAGCCGGTGCCGCTGATCGCGCGCAAGCTGCACACGCTGCTGGACGTCGGCCTCGGCTACATCAAGCTGGGCCAGAGCGCCACCACGCTGTCGGGCGGCGAGGCGCAGCGCGTCAAGCTGTCGCTGGAACTGTCCAAGCGCGACACGGGACGCACGCTGTACATTCTCGACGAGCCGACCACCGGCCTGCACTTCCACGACATCGATCTGCTGCTCAAGGTGATGCACCGTTTGCGCGACCAGGGCAACACCCTGGTGGTCATCGAGCACAACCTCGACGTCATCAAGACGGCCGACTGGATCGTCGACCTCGGCCCCGAAGGCGGCGCCGGCGGCGGCCAGATCATCGCCACCGGCACGCCGGAAGACGTGGCGGCCAACGCCGCCAGCGTGACCGGCAAATATCTGGGACCGCTGCTGAAACAGTAAGCGCGGGCACGCCATGAAGCGGGAACCGGCACCGCCGCCGCTAGCTCGCATGATCGCCATCGTCGGCCAGCGCGTGCCCGCCGGCGGCACGTTGGCGATGGCGATACCTTTTCTGTCGCTGACGCGGGTGTCGCAGCCGACGCCGGTGTCGCGCGGCGTGATTATTGGTGAGTATTTACTACCCAGAAATTCGCCATACTGCATTGAATTCGACAACGCGGCCATGGCGGGGGGGCCGCGATCCCGCTCGGTGCGATAGCGTACGGTAACGCGCCGCCAGCCATGCGACCCTGTAATGAACGGCAAGATCAAGCGCATGGCCGCAGGGCACGACCCGCGTCAAAGACTACTGGAGCGCAAGATGAGAACAGACGAGCTGGCGTATCAGACCGCGGTGGCAGGCGAGCGGCAGGCAAGCGCCGACCATGACGCGGCCTGCCCCGTCCTGCGCGACCCGCTGACCGGCCTGGCCAGTTCCATCCTGCTCAACGACCGCCTGACGCAGGCCCTCGGGTGCGCCGCCCACCGTGGCGAGCTGCTGGCCCTGCTGTGCCTGGGCATCGACAATCTGCCGCAGGTCAGGGACGGCCTGGGCCAGGAGGCCGCCGCGCGCCTGCTGGCCGACAGCGCCCGGCGCCTGCAGGCCTGCGTCAAGGGCCACGACACCGTGGCCCGCCTCGGCGACCATGAGTTCGCCGTCGTGCTCGGCGCGGCCGACAACGCGGACGACGTCGGTTTGCTGTGCGAGGAACTGTGCGCGGCGATGGCGCCGGGCGTGGCATGGCAGGGGGGGCAGGTGCATGGCCACCTCAGCATCGGCATCGCGCTGTTCCCGCAGGACGGCCCGGACGCCGCCACGCTGCTACGCCATGCCGGCGAGGCGCGCGCCGGCGCGCGCGCGCGCCACGGCGGCAAATACCAGTTCTATTCCGCCAGCCTGAACCAGCGCTCGCGCGCCCGCACCGACATGGAAGTGGCGCTGCGGTTGGCCATCGCGCGCGACGAGCTGCAACTGCAGTACCAGCCGCTGGCCGACCTGCAGAGCGGCGCCATCGCCGGCATGGAAGCCTTGCTGCGCTGGCAGCCGCCGACCGGCGCCCTAGCCGACGCCGGCCATTTCCTGCCGCTGGCCGAGGACATCGACTTGATCGCCGCCATCGGCAACTGGGTGCTGCGGCGCGCCTGCCGCGACCTGCGCGACTGGCGCGCCGCCGGCCGCGCCGACGTGCGCATCGCCATCAACGTCGCGCCCAGCCAGTTCCACCAGCGCCGCTACGTCGACGACGTGGCCGCGATCCTGGCCGAATTCGACGTCGCGCCCGCCGCGCTGACGCTGGAAATCACCGAGGTGGCCCTGATGCTCGACAGCACCGCCAGCGCCGACAGCCTGACCCGCCTCAAGGCGCTCGGCCTGCAACTGGCGCTGGACGACTTCGGCACGGGCCAGTCCTCGCTCAACAACCTGACCCGCTACCCCTTCGACCAGGTCAAGATCGATCGCGAGGTGGTGCGCGGCATCGTCGACGACAGCGGCGCCGCCGCGCTGTCCAAGACCATCATCTCGATGGCGCACAACCTGGGCATACGGGTGGTGGCCGAGGGCGTCGAAACGGAGGGCCAGTGCGACTTCCTGCGCCGCAATATGTGCGACCTGGTCCAGGGTTATTTCTTCGCCCCGCCGCTGGCGCTGGACGGCATGGCGCTGCTGCTCGACGAGCCGCGCCGCCTGCCGCCGCACCTGCTGCGCGTCAAGCGGCAGCCGCGCAGCCTGCTGCTGGTGGACGACGAGCACAACATCGTGTCGGCGCTGAAGCGCCTGCTGCGCGCCGACGGCTACCAGATCTTCACCGCCCACAGCGGACAGGAAGGGCTGGACCTGCTCGAACGCCACCCGGTCGACGTGATCGTCTCGGACCAGCGCATGCCCGGCATGATAGGCGCCGACTTCCTGCGCAAGGCCAAGCAGCTGTATCCGGCGACGATACGCATCATGCTGTCGGGCTACACGGAACTGCAGTCGGTCACCGACGCCGTCAACGAGGGCGCCATCTACAAATTCCTCACCAAGCCGTGGGAGGACGCGCTGCTGCGCGGCCACATCGCCGAGGCCTTCCGGCTCAAGGAGATCGCCGACGAGAACGAGCGCCTGAACCTCGAGGTGCGCACGGCCAACCACGAGCTGGCCGCCGCCAACCGCCGCATGGAGGAGCTGCTGCTGCAAAAGCAGCAGCAGATCAGCCGCGACGAGATCAGCCTCAGCGTCGCCCACGAGGTCCTGCAGCGCCTGCCGCTGCCCGTCATCGGCCTGGACGACCAGGGCATGATCGCCTTCATCAACGGCGCCGCCGAGCGCCTGTTCCCGCGCGGCGCCAGCCTGCTGGGCAACGAGGTCAGCATGGTGCTGCCGGCCCTGTTTTCGGCCGGGGCCGGCGCCCAGGCGCTGCACCGCGCCGACATCGGCGGCGCGCGCTTCGACGTCGCCGTCTACCCCATGGGCGAACGCTCGGCCGCGCGCGGCAGCCTGATGACGCTCAGCCGCAGCGAGGCGGCGCCATGAGCCGTCCGGCCGCCACCGTCATCACGCTCGACCAGGCCAGCGCCGGCATGGTGCTGGCCGAGGCCCTGCTCGACGCCCACGGCGCCGTGCTGCTGCCCGAGGGCAGCACGCTGAGCGAGGCCAGCCTGGCGTCGCTGCGCCGCCGCGACATCGCCGGCTGCAGCGTGCTCGGCGCCGTGGCCGACCCGGCGCAGCTGGCG
>NZ_JANXMI010000037.1 GCF_025354735.1 Rugamonas sp. | reverse complement strand
GCGGCGGCTGCGCCGGCGCGCGCGGCGCCTGCGCCAGCGTGGCCGCCGCCAGCGCCGACTGGATGAAGCCGCGCCGCGTCAGCTGTGACCCCTGAAGCATGGCGGCGTCACCCGCGTCGCCGATGGGCGCCCGGGGCGCGCCCGGCTTGATGACATCTGTCGTGTCCGTCTGGTCTGGCTGGCCTGGCATCACGCACTCCCCTTGAAATAATCAGCTCAGCCGATTATCCGCAGCACGGAAGCGCGCTCTGTTCGCGGTCTCACATATGGCCGACATTCATGGCGGCAGCAGCGCGGCCGACGACGCCGGCACGGCCGTCTGCGCCGCGTTCATGACCATCGCCAGGAAGGTGTAATAACCGTTGATGCCCATCAGGTCGACCACGCCGTGCTCGCCGAACAGCGCCAGCGCAGCCCCATAGGTGGCGTCGGCGACGCGCTGGCGCTGGTGCAGCTCGACGCAAAAGTCGTGCACCAGGGCCTCGTCGGCCGCCATGCCGTCCGGCCGCCGGCGCCGCGCGATGGCGTCGATGGTGGCCGGCGCGATGCCGTGCTCCAGCGCGATCGGCGCATGGATGGCCCACTCGACCTGCTGGCTCCACTGGCGCGCCGTGACCAGGATGGCCAGCTCCGACAGCCGCGTGCCGATCGCGCTGCGGTAGCGCAGATATTCGCCCATGCGCTGCGCCGCCGCCATAGCAGTCGGGCCATCAATACATGAATGGCGCGCGATTTGTCCCGACGCCTGTGTTACCTAAGGATAGGTCACTCTGGCAAGGGTTTAGCTGGCGATACGGGCACCGTCGTTTGCGCGGTATTCATCACCATGGCCAAAAAGGTGTAGTAGCCGTTGATGCCTATTAGATCAACTACGCCGTGCTCACCGAATCTAGCCAACGCGGCAAAGTAGGTCCCGTCACCGACCTGTTTCTGCGTATGCAGTTCAACGCAAAAGTCGTGCACCAATGCTTCATCTTCCGTCATTTTCGTTGGACGTTGTCGGAGCGCGATAGCACTGATCGTGTCCGGCGATATATCGTTCTGCTGTGCGATAGGCACATGAATAGCCCATTCCACCTGCTGATTCCATTGCCGAGCCGTGACCAAAATAGCCAACTCTGAAAGTCGTGTGCCGATAGCGCTGCGGTAGCGCAAATACTCACCCATCTTTTGCGCAGCCGACATTAGTTCAGGACTTCTTACCAGCGGAACAAACGGCCCATATAGTGCGCCTCGGGGGCCACTGATTACTTCTTGCGCGGCCACCTGCTGGGTGGCACTCAGTCGTTCGAAGGCGATGGGAGGTAATCGATCAGTCATTGGGATATCTTCTAGGTGGCGGTACATCGATGATATCCCAGGCTCGATCATCGAAGTAGACGGCAAAACGGTCCGAAGACCATCAAAGGTGCTAACACTCCAACTCTAATATTTAATTGAATTGAGATTGTGTTAGCACCGCGTCTGGCAGCCAAAACAATTTCCTGGGAAAATCCTATGTGCTATAGCGTACAGATGCCACAGAACTAGGATGGGATAATAATCGGCGCTTAAAGAAGATCCCCACACATCAAGAACTCTTGCAGCCCTGCCTGCACTCACCAACGACACGTTTTCTTACATTTGATACAGGATTTGTGTCCCGGAACTTGGCATGTGGAACGTTATCAGAGCAATCATCTCACCGTAATAAAACCAAAACGAAAAGGTCACAAATGAACACTCCACTCACTCCAACGTCCAAGCCCCGCCTCCATCCTTTAATTCTCGCTGCCGCCGCCGCAGTAGTGCTGGTTTCTAGTCTTGGCGCTGCAGCAATAATGGGATGGTTGCCGTCTTCTGCAGGAAAAAATTCTGAGATTCCCTTGAACGCCAATGGGCAGCCCATGACGAATCAGACGGTTCAAACGCCAACGACGCAAGCCAACGATCCGGCCTACCACAGGACCACGCCTGTTCATCATTCGCGTCCTGAATATATTGCGTCAGCAAGCCCAACTACGTGTTCAGAGTGTGGCGTCATTGATGCCGTTAATGAAATCGATACCCGAGGCCAAGGTAGTGGAGTCGGTGCCGCTGGCGGTGCAGTTGTTGGTGGTCTACTAGGAAACCAAGTAGGTGGTGGCAGAGGTCGTGAATTGGCGACCATCGCAGGCGCAATCGGCGGCGCAGTGGCAGGCAATCAGGTAGAGGGCAACGTTAGAAGTACTCATAGCTATGATATTTCCGTTCGCCTGAACAACGGCACCTTCCGCACCTTCCATCAATCGGAGCAGCCTGCTTGGCATACTGGTGATCATGTACGAATTGTGGATGGTTCGATTCGTTCAAACGGCTGATCCTCTTCGCCACAAACGGTGCTAACTCAAGCTGTCTAGTATTTAACTGAATTGAGATTGTGTTAGCACCGCACCGCTATCCCATCGCATGCCCCCAGTCTTGTAAATAATTAACATAAAGCAATAAATTAGTGTACGATTTTGCGAGGGCTGGATAAAATTCTCTTGTTGATTTGACAAATACACAGGAGAAATGCCATGACCGCCACCATCGAAAAGAAGTCCACTATCACCCTCGCCGACAAGAAAGCTCCAACTGCCGAAGGCAATGCAGCGCCTGCCACTGAAGCACCGACCACCACGCCAGCTGAAAAGCTGAAAGCCTCGATCCAGCAACTGGATGCCGAGCGTACCGAACTGGTCAAGAGCACCATCGAGAACATGAAGCCAGGCAAGCCGCTCGATCATGCCGCCATCCGCGAAATCAACAAGATCGAGACGAAGAAGAACCGCCTGATTATCGCTCGCTTTGCTGGCCTGCTGAAGAAAGGCGACACCAGCATCCAAGCCATCGTTCACCAAATCATCGAACTCTAACCGACGATGTTCGTCAGTGGCAGCGGCACCAAGCGCGCTGCCGACGCTAGCTCTCAATTCAGGGATCACCGATGAAAACCATGAACGTCGTCCAGCGGGACAGAACGCCTCTTCACCAGCAACTGCTTGTCCTGATACCTATAATCAAGGCGCTCGAAGATCATCGTGCTGCCGAGGCCAGTTCGATGCCACCGCTGCTGCTAGAGATTGAATACCACCAGACTGGCGATTTGACGCTCGACTTGGGCAAAGCCCCCGTCAACGATGACGGCCGGATCGTTCCAGACTTGACGCTAGTGCTCTACAACAGCGGTCGCAGTCAGAAGCCGCTCACTTATCAGCATGCATTCATTACCGCATGGACATATCTTTCCCAACATACACCGATGAACTCCGCCGAATATGAGGCCATGTACAAGGCATTCTTCATGTCGTGGTACGTCCACCTCTTCGAGTACGAGGACAACATCAAGACTTTGGGTCTGGCATGATCGGCGGCTACAACGGGGAGAGCATCCACGCCCAGATTTTTCACCGGCTGCTAGATGTGATACCGGGCCTGCTCACCATCGACGACGTGGGCATGTCCGAAGTGGACGGAATCCTGCCACTGTACTTCGATGTCGTTTCGCGCACTACGACAAAGCTCACCATCATGCTGGGCCACAGCCGTGCTGAATCTGGCGGCGTGGTCATCGATCCCGAAATGACCGTCGCCGTCTATCTCGACCGTAGCATAGCTGAAGCTCTCACCTACCGGGATGCGTACATGTCCAACTCGGTCTACTCGCCGGATGGGAGCCACATCGACATTCTGGCGAAGCGCGTGCTGAACGACTAGCGCAGCTAACACTCGGTCACGCGATAGACGGTCCAATGACTCGACCAACAGGTGCGAACCGCGAGTAACGCGGCCTGTTTTTACTGCATCAAGAAAAGCGCCTAACGCGCCGCGCTCGATATTTGACCGATCAAAGGCTGAAAGACCAAGATCCCGAAGATTTAGGGTGTCATCGAGCGTCAGACCATTTGACGCAGCGTATTTTTCAGATAATTCAATCTGCCTACGCAGCGAATCACCTTTCTTTTGTTCTGCTTTGGAGAAGCGTATGTAGCTATATGCGATTGGCACCGGAAACCCACGAATAATTGCAATATGGCAATTATATCATCCTCAGAGTTTATGTATTGATGGCTCGGCTACTATCAGTTCCGGGCTGCGGACCAGCGGCACGAAGGGCCCGTACAGCGCGCCGCGCGGACCGTCGATCACGGCTTGCGCCGCGACCTGCTGGGCGGCGCTCAGTTGGGCAAAGGGTAGCGATTGCAGGCGATCGGCTATGGCGGTGCTTTCAGCTGGTGCTCGGTGGGACAGCGACTATCAGCGCATATTCCGGCAAAAATCAATGGCGCGCAAGCCGATCGCGCTTATCGTCAGCAGTCTCATCCACACACGGAGACGCCATGACACACCTGATCCACCGCAATCTGCGACTGGTGCCGCCGGTCGCCGCCAGCGCCGCCGGCATGTATGTGCGCGACCGCCACGGCAAGCAGTATCTCGACGCCAGCGGCGGCGCCGCCGTCTCCTCGCTCGGCCACGCCCATCCCGACGTGCTCGCCGCCATGCACGCGCAGATCGAGCGCAACGCCTACGCCCACACCGCTTTCTTCACCACCGGCGTGGCCGAGGAACTGGCCGACCACCTGGCCGAACACGCGCCGGGCGACCTCAATCATGTGTACCTGGTGTCGGGCGGCTCGGAAGCGTTCGAGGCCGCGCTCAAGCTGGCGCGCCAGTTCTTCGTCGAAGGCGGCCAGCCGCAGCGCAGCGTCTTCATCGGCCGCCGCCAGAGCTATCACGGCAACACGCTGGGCGCGCTGGCCATAGGCGGCAACGAGTGGCGCCGCCAGCATTTCGCGCCATTGCTGCTGGACGCGCCGCGCGTGGCGCCCTGCTACGAATACCGCGACCGCGCGCCGGGGCAAAGCGTGGCCGACTACACGGCCGGCCTGATCGCCGAGCTGGAGGCCTGCATCATCGCCACCGGTCCCGAGCGCGTGATCGGCTTTTGCGCCGAGACCGTGGTCGGCGCCACCGGCGGCGCCGTGCCGCCGACGCCCGGCTACTTCAAGGCCGTGCGCGCGCTGTGCGACCGCTACGGCATGCTGTTGATCGCCGATGAAGTCATGTGCGGCATGGGTCGCACCGGCACGCTGTACGCCATCGAGCACGACGGCGTGGTGCCGGACCTGGTCACGCTGGGCAAGGGCCTGGGCGCCGGCTACCAGCCGATCGGCGCGCTGCTGGCGCGCGACCATGTGGTGGCCCGCCTGCGCGACGGCAGCGGCGCCTTCCTGCACGGGCATACGTATATGGGCCATCCGGTGGCGGCCGCCGCCGCGCTGGCGGTGCAGCAGGTGATACAGCGCGACTGCCTGCTCGGCGCCGTGACGGTGCGCGGCACCACGCTGCGGCGCATGCTGCATCAGGCCTTCGACGGCCACCCGCATGTGGGCGACATCGCGGCCGCGGTTTGCTGCTGGCGCTGGAACTGGTGCGCGAGCGCGACACCAAGGAACCGTTCGCGCCGGCGCTGAAGCTGCACGCGGCCGTCAAGCAGCAGGCCATGGCGCGGGCTGATGGTTTATCCGATGGGCGGCACCATCGACGGCCGGCGCGGCGACCATATCCTGCTGGCGCCGCCGTTCATCGCGACCGAGGAGGATCTGGCGCAGATCGTGTCGCGCCTGGGCGAGGCGCTGACGCGGGCGGTGTCCAGCGTGTGGTGACGACGGCCGGCGCTTGAGGGTGGCCTTCCGTCCGCCCACACGCACGCTTACTCAGCGACTCACTCACCTACTCACTCACACGCCCACACAAAATCATCCCGCCTGATAGGCGATCACATCCTGCTGCTGCTCGCCCAGGCCGGCGATGCCGAGGCGCATGGTGTCGCCCTTCTTGAGGAAGCGCTGCGGCTTGCGGCCCTGGCCCACGCCCGGCGGCGTGCCGGTGGCGATGACGTCGCCCGGCTCCAGCGTCATGAACTTCGACAGGTAGCTGACCAGTTGCGCGACCGTGAAGATCATCGTTTCCGTGCTGCCGGTCTGCATGCGCTTGCCGTTCACTTCCAGGTACAGGTCGAGGCGCTGCACGTCGAGCACCTCGTCGCGCGTGACCAGCCATGGGCCGACCGGGCCGAAGGTGTCGCAGCCCTTGCCCTTGTCCCACTGCGGGCCGCGTTCGAGCTGGTACTCGCGCTCGGACACGTCGTTGACGACGCAGTAGCCGGCCACATAATTAAGCGCCTCGTCTTCGCCGACATAGCGCGCGCGGGTGCCGATGACCACGCCCAGCTCGACTTCCCAGTCGGTCTTCTTCGAGCCCTTGGGCAGCATCACGGCGTCGTCCGGGCCGGACAGGCTGCTGATGGCCTTCATGAACACGATCGGCTCCTTGGGCAGCGCCATGCCGGCTTCGGCCGCGTGGTCGGCGTAGTTCAGGCCGATGCCGATGAATTTGCCGATGCGTGCCAGCGGCACGCCGAAGCGCGGCGTGCCGCGCACCAGCGGCAGCGTGGCCGGGGCGATCTTGGCCAGCTTGCGCAGCGCCTTGTCCGACAGCTGGGCGGCGTCGATGTCGTCGATGACGCCGGACAGGTCGCGCAGCTTGCCTTCCTCATCGATCAGGCCAGGTTTTTCTTTGCCGGGACGGCCGTAACGAACGAGTCTCATGGTTTTCCTTGGTGTGGACGATGGGGCGAGGCACCTCATCAGCGGCCCTCATTTTAACCGAAGGCGGACCCGGTCCACGGCGCGCGGCGCCGCAGGTGGCGCACCAGGCCGGCCAGTTGCAGCGCGATCAGCACGCCGAAGCCGGTGCGGTAGGCCGCCGCCGGATACTGTTGCAGCAGGTTGGGCCGCCAGCAGCCGATCAACATGCCGAAGCCGGCCTGCACCGCGAAGGCGCCGAGGAAGATCAGCAGATTGAGGCCAGTGGCGGCGCGCCCCGTCAGCGCCGGCGGCATGGTCTGGGCGACGATGGCGTATTCCATGCCGGTGATGGTGCCGGCCAGCGTGAACAGCACGGCCAGCAACTGGTAGCTGGGCGCGTAGTCGAGCACGAAGCCGCACTGCACCGCGATGAACAGCGCCACGCCGGCGGCGGCCACGGTCAGCGGCGCGATGCCGCGCCGGCCGGCCCATTCCGTCACCATGCCGGTGGCGATGGCGCCGAAGATGATGGCGGCCATGCTCAGGTAGAGCAGATAGGCCACCGCCGCTTCCGAATAGTGGCCGACGTCGCTCAGCCACTTCCCCATCCACAGGCCCTGCATGCCGAAGAAGACCATGTGCGGCACCAGCAGCGGGCCGATGGTGCGGCGGAACGCGCGGTGGCGGTAGACTTCCAGCACGGCCCGCATCGTCGTCGACGCGCGCGGCCGGCCCTCCTTGCCCTGCATGCGCGGCGACGCCGGCGCCAGCAGGTAAATCAGCAGGCCGACCAGCGCGGCGGCGGCGGCCAGCAGCAAAAACAGGCCGCGCCAGTCCATATAGTGCAGCGCCAGCCGCACCGGCAGGGTGGCCGACGCCGCCCCCAGGCCGCCGACGGCGATCAGATAACCGTGCACCGACGGCAGCCGCGACGGCGCGATCCACATCGACATCGCCTTCACGGCCGACATGAAGCAGCCGCCCAGCCCCAGCCCGATCAACGCTCGCGCACACAGCAGCTGGAGGTAATCGTGGCCGCCGGCGAAGGCCAGCGCGCCGGTGGCGGCCACCGACAACATCAGCAGTTGCACCTTGCGCGGCCCGTGGCGGTCGAGCGCCACGCCGACCGGCAGCTGCACCAGCGCGAACGCGAAGAAGAAGGCGCTGTTCATCAGGCCGAGCTGGCCGGGCGTCAGCGCCAGCGCCGCCACCAGCTGCGGCGCCAGGATGGCGGTCACCGTGCGCATCAGGCTCGATAGATAGTGGCCCAGCGCAAACGGCAGGAACACCAGTCCGAACACGGCCGGGCCCGAAAGCTGGCCGGGCTGGCGCGGGCGCTGTCCTAATGCCGATGCTGATGTTGATGCTGACGTTGATGACGCTGACGCCGGTGCCGATGATGACGCCGGCGGCCGCGGCTGTGGAGCGGGCATCGCGGCCGCCGCGTCACAGCAATTTGCCGTGGGCCGCGCCGGCGCGGGCGGCGCTGCTGATCGGAATCACCTTGCGCGGCGCGGCGGCCGGCGTGTGGCTGTCGACGTCATCGCCCGTCTCGAAGAAGAATTTATCCTTGCCGAAAGCCGGTTTCAGGTGGTCGAGCCAGGTCGCGTCGGGATCGAATTTGGCGTAAAACGGCTTGCGCACCCAGTCCGGATTACGGGCCTGCAAAAACTGCAAGGCGAAGACTTTTCGCCGTTGATGGTGGCCACGCCGTCGATGACGACCTTGCCCGGAAACGCGCTCATCGACGGCCCCCGCACGGTGCGCGACAGGCCCGACACCATCTGGTAGGCGGCCTGGAAAATCTCGTGCGCGCGCGCCAGCGGCAGCTGGAAATAGGCGTGCGGGCCGGTGTCGCGCTCGACGAACATGTAATAAGGAATGGCACCCAGGCGCACCCCGGTCTGCCACAGCTCGGCCCAGCTTTTCGGGTCTTCGTTGATGTGGCGGATCAGCGGCCCCTGCATGCGCAGCGTGGCGCCGGTGCCGACGATGCGCTTGACGGCTTGCTGCGCGATGTCGGGCCGCAGTTCGACGGCGTGGTTGTAATGGCCCATGATGGCCATGTTCTTGCCGGCGCCGACGACGCGCTCGAACAGCCGCAGCAAATCGTCGGCGTCGCGGTCGGAGACGAAGCGCTGCGGCCAATACGCGACCGACTTGGTGCCGATGCGGATGTTCTGGATGTGGGCCAGCTCCGGCACCAGCAGCGGCTCGATGTAGGCGGCCAGCGAGCGCGTGTTCATGATGAGCGGATCGCCGCCGGTGATGAGCACGTCCGTCACCTCGGGATGCAGCTTCAGGTAGGCGGCCAGCTCGTGCGATTCCCTGGCGTCGAATTTCAAGTCGTCCATGCCGACGAACTGCGGCCAGCGGAAACAGAAGGTGCAATAGGCGTGGCAGGTCTGGCCGGCGCTGGGGAAGAACAGCACCGTCTGGTCATATTTGTGTTGCAGGCCGCGCAGCGGCGCGTCGTTCACGCGCGGCACGTTGTGCGTCATCTGGCCGGCCGGATGCGGATTCATGCGCATCCTTATCCCGCGCACATAGTCGGCGATGGCGGCCGGGTCGCGCCGCACCAGCACCAGGTCGCGCAGGCGGGCGTATTCGTCCGGCGGCAGCATGTCGCGGTGCGGGAAGGTGAGCCGGTAGATCGGATCGTCGGGAATGTTGTTCTAGTCGATCAAGTTGTCCATCACGTATTCATTGCTGCGGAACGGCAGCACATGCGACACCACCTGCACCGCTTCCTGCAAGTCGAGCGCCATCCAGGCCCACGGACGCGACTGGGCGATGGTCTGCCGGGTGTAGGGCTTGAACTTGGGCGCGGCGGCGGTGACGATGGCATTCATGGCGAACTCCCGGGGTCAGTGTGTGGCAGGACTTTCATGCTAGAACCTGCCGCGCTCTCTGGGTTGCCGTATATCAACTTCCACAAGGAAATGTTTCGTTTGGGAATAAGTACTTGATGCAACACCGGCCGGCGGCCGCCGCGCTGCCGCGCACTTGCGCTATCGCAATTCCGACCGGCGGCGTCGGC
Organism: Rugamonas sp.; assembly: GCF_025354735.1. Classification (GTDB taxonomy): domain Bacteria; phylum Pseudomonadota; class Gammaproteobacteria; order Burkholderiales; family Burkholderiaceae_D; genus Rugamonas. The sequence goes on along the minus strand of NZ_JANXMI010000037.1, from coordinate 26,586 downwards.
GTAAATTACCTCATGCGCACGGGAAACAATTTCCGTCCAGTCAGACAACCGAGGATAGCCACCATGAAACGCCTAGCCACCCTGCTGTGCTGCACGCTCGCCATCGCCGCCGGCGCCGCCACCGAACCGAACGAAAAAGACGCCATCGCCATGGCCGAGCGCGGCGCCGCCTTCATCAAGGCCCACGGCAAGGACGAGATGATGAAGCGCCTGGCCGCCAAGGACCCCGATTTCGTCCAGGGCGCGCTCTACGTCGACATGCGCGACCTGCACAGCGGCATCGTGCTGGCCCATCCGTTCAACCCCTCCATCGTCGGCAAGGATTTGACGGACGTGCCGGACGCGTCGGGCAAGCGCTACCGGCGCGAAATCATCGAGCTGGCGCAGAAGCAGGGCAAGGGCTGGGTCGATTATCAGTACAAGAATCCAAACACCGGCAAGATCGAGCCGAAGACCACCTACATCCTGCGCGTCGGCGACGTCGTGCTTGAAGCGGGCATCTATAAAAAATAAGCGCCTACCGCCCCTTCGTCGACGGAGTTCCACCATGCTGAAGAAATTGCGTATCGGTCCTAAACTGTTGCTGGCGCCGGGACTGGTGCTGATCTTGCTGGTCGTCACCTCGGCCAGCGCCTATTACGGCATGGTGCGCCAGAACGCGTCGCTGGAAAACCTGGTGCAGGTGCGCGCCGCGCGCCTGAAGGCGGCGGCCGACGTGGCCGGCGACACCAAGTACGCCCACGCCAATATCTACCAGCTGCTGGCCTGGGTCAACGGCAGCTTCGCGCAGGCCAGGCTGGACGCGCTGATCGGCCAGATCAAGGCCCGCCACGGCGCCATCGAAGCGGCCCTGACGGCGCTGGCGGCGGTGTCCGACCCGGCCGAACGGCGCATCGTCGAGGCCTCGATGCAGTCGCTGGCGGCCTACCGCAAGGCGGTGCTCGACACCATCGACCTGGCGCAGATGGACCAGTCCATCGCCACCAATTCCATGGCCAAGGCGGAAAAACAGTTCGTCGTCCTCAACGAACAGCTGGCCCAGCTGGCGGCCCTGGAAAAGCGCCTCAGCGAGCAGGCCCACGCCGGCGCCGTGGCCGAATTCCACACCCGGGGCCTGACGATGGCGGCGCTGCTGCTGCTGTCGATCGCGCTGTCGCTGGCGGTGACGATGCTGGTGCGGACGGCCATGTTGCGCGACATCCGCGCCATCGCCGACGCCGTCGTCGGGCTGGCGGCAGGCCGCCTGACGCACGGGCGCCGCAACGAGGGCCGCGACGAAATCGCCGAGACGTCGCGCGTGCTGGACCAGACCATCGCCAATTTGAACCAGACGCTGCGCACCATCCTGGCGTCGGTGCGCTCGATCGACGTCGCCTCGCACGAAATCGCCAGCGGCAACCTGGACCTGTCGACCCGCACCGAGATGCAGGCCGGCTCGCTCGAACAGACCGCCAGCGCGATGGAAAACCTGACCCTGGCCGTCAAGGACAACGCCGCCAACGCGCGCCAGGCTTGCGAGCTGGCGGCCAGCGCGTCGGCGCTGGCGGTGCGCGGCGGCGCCGCCGTCGACCAGGCGGTGCTAACCATGGACACCATCCGCGCCAGCTCGCGCAAGATCGTCGACATCATCGGCGTCATCGATGGCATCTCCTTCCAGACCAACATCCTGGCGCTGAACGCGGCCGTCGAAGCGGCCCGCGCCGGCGAGCAGGGCCGCGGCTTCGCCGTCGTCGCCGCCGAGGTGCGCACGCTGGCGCAGCGCTCGGCCGCCGCCGCGCGCGAAATCAAGACCCTGATCGCGGCCTCGGTCGCCACCATCGACAGCGGCAGCGCCTCGGTGCACCAGGCCGGCAGCAGCATGGGCGACATCGTCGCCTCGGTGCGGCAAGTGAACGACGTCATCGGCCGCATCAGCGTGGCCAGCGCCGAGCAGGCCCAGGGCATCGCCGAAGTCAACCAGGCGGTCGGCCAGATGGACGACGTCACGCAGCAGAACGCGGCGCTGGTCGAGCAGGCGGCGGCGGCCGCCGAAAGCTTGCAGGACCAGACGGTCAAGCTGTCGCGGGCGGTGTCGGTGTTCAAGATCGACGAAACGCCGGCGGCGCGGACGGCGCCGCCGCGCAAGGACGGCGCCGATGCCGCCGGCAGCGCCGCCGAGCGCCGCGCCGCCACCAGCGCGATGCGCCCCGCGCTGCCGCCGGAGCGCACGCCCCGCTCGCGCTGGGGCTGAGGTGAGGCGGAAGTGGGCTTGGCCCCCAGTTCCGCCGCCGTCACCCGCGAAACGGCTTGCTCAAAAACGCCGACCCCGCCCATCCAAAGCGCCACGGCATCGCCACCGCCTTCGAAATACCGATGCGCGCGCCGCTGACCACTTCCACCTCCTCCTCCCGCGCGATCAACTCGAACGGCGCCCGATCCAACGGCCAGTTGTTCAGCGCCGCGCTGACCCCGAGCGCCTGGCACAGCCGCCCCGGCCCCGAACACAGCAGCTTGAGCGCATCCAATCCGCGCCGCTCGCGCATCAGTTCGATGCCGGCAGTCGGCTCGATGGCGCGTATCAACACGCCGGCGCCATGATCGGGCTCGCGGCACACAAAATTCAAGCACCAGTGCATGCCGTAGGACCGGTACACATAACTGCGCCCCGGCGGCCCGAACATGGCGAAGTTGCGCGGCGTCGGCCCCTTGAAACTGTGGGAGGCGGCATCGCTGGCGTCGTAGGCTTCGGTCTCGACGATGCGCCCGCCGACGCCGCCGACCAGCACGGTGACGCCGATCAGCCGGCGCGCCACCTCGTCCGACGGCGCGGAAAAATCGATGGCGGCAAAAGTGGTGCTCAAATCAAGGCTCATGACGCCGATTGTAATCAATATCCGCAAGACCGGCCCACGATCCTGCCTTCCTGGCAAGCTTGCCCGATAACGGTAACAATTGATTATCGAATCGCGGCCGCCGCGGAAAATTAGCGACAAAATATTGCTGCAAGCGCACAATTTCCCGTTAAATTTTCGCAGGGAAATGCCGGAAGCGGCGATAATCGAGCGCATGCGCAATACCGACGGCGGCCGCCGCCGCGCGCCATTTCCGCCCCTCCCTGAAGATCCGACATGACGACAGTAGCAGCCCCAGCCCAGCCAGTTGACAACGCGGTGGAAGACGCGCTGATGCGTTCGATCCGCATCCCGCCGCGCCCCAGCCTGCTGGTCGACCTGCAACGTGAGCTGGCGCTGACCGATCCGTCGCCGCGCCGCATCGCCCGCATCATCGGCAACGACGTCGGCATGTCGGGCGCGCTGCTCAAGCTGGCCAACTCGCCCTATTTCGGCGCCGCGCGCAAGGCCAAGTCGGTCGAGCAGGCCATCAACTTCCTCGGCATCAACCAGTGCGCGGCGTTGTTGACGGGCCTGCTCGCGCGGGCCGCCATCGAAGGCAATGAAAACGACTTGAGCGCGTTCTGGGACATGTCGGCCCGGCGCGCCCAGGCGCTGGTGTTCACCTCGCACAAGCTGCGCATCGCCCCGCCCGACATCGCCCACACCTTCGGCCTGTTCTGCGACATCGGCGTGCCGCTGCTGATGACCCGCTTCCCCGACTACGCCGCCACCTTCGCCGACGCCAGCAACGACGCCGACGCCGTCTTCACCGCCGTCGAGGACGCCCGCCACAGCACCAACCACGCCGCCATCGGCTGCCTGCTGGCGCGCAACTGGGGCTTGTCGCCGGACGTGTCGTGGGCGATTCTGCACCACCACGACTACCGCGTGCTCGACGACGACGCCACCGACGACGCCGTGCGCTCGCTGGTAGCGCTATCGGTGCTGGCCGAAAAAGGCATACAGCGCTACCATGGCAACCACGTTTCGCTGGAGTGGGAAAAAGGCGGTGAACGGGCTTGCCGCCACCTGGGCCTGTCGCCCGACGAAACCGCCGACCTGCTCGACGAACTGCACGAAACCTTCCACCTCGAACATTGATGGCGGCGGCCGCGGCGCCCAAGGGCGCGTGGCCGTCGGCCGACCATAGAAAAAACCATGCCAAAAAATAAACGCCCTGTGCCACGCAAATCGGCCGACTCTCCGGAACAAAAAGACGACCAGACCACGCTGGCGCTGTGCGCGCTGGCGCTGGACCTGGCGGAACAGGAAGACAGCGCCGAGCTGAGCGACGAGCTGCGCGCCAAGGACGCCGAATTCCACAAACTGGTGCGCAAGCTGCTCAACCAGCAAAAGGACGAGGTGCTGTACGGCGCCATCGAGCAAGCCAAGTTCGAGGATGTCGGCGCCTACCAGTTCCTGCGCGCGGCCGTCGAAGAGGCGGCGGCGACGGTGCTGCTGCGGCGCGACAACGCGCCTGTGCTGGAAGTCAACGCCTTCGCCATACCGCTGTTCGTGCACAGCGACGGCGGCCTGCGCGCCGACGACGACTTCCAGGACCAGGACGCGTTCGAGGCGCTGGTCGCCAGCCTGCAGACGGCGCAACTGGAAAGCGCCAAGGCCAAGGTGGTGCTGATCCGCCACGCCTACGACCTGAAGGAAATCGACAGCATCGCCTACGGCCACCTGCACGCCATGGTGCGCGAGGCGGCGGCGTCGATGACCGATAAAAAACTGCTGCCGACGCCGGCGCTCGAGGGCAGCTTCAGCGGCTGGTCCGAGACCGCCTTCGCCGCCGGCGACGCCGCCGTCGAACTGCGCTTCCTGCTCGGCTTCGCCCTCAAGCGCGAGGACGATCCCTTTTATCACGTGCCAGACGACGAGGCCGCCGCCGACGCCTATTTCGCCGAGCGCATGGAACGTTATCAAGCGTGGACCGTGCAGGCCGCGCCGCTGCTGGCGCGCTGCCTCGGCCAACAGCGCGCGCTGGAATTGAATTTCCTGTACCAGGACCTGTTCTACGGCGCCAAGGAACAGGGCATGGCTGAATACGCCACACTGCAAATGATGGCCGAACTGACCCAGGCCGCGCAGGCGCACGGCGGCCAGGCGCAGGCCTTGTCGGCCATCGTCGGTCCGGCCGACACCGGCGGCGACATCGTGCTGCGCGTGCAACTGTACGCCGACGGCCATGCCGCGCCGCTGGCCTCGTGCGACAAGGCGCTCGACCTGGCCGCCGACCTCGAGCTGGAAGTGGCCGACGTGCGCGACGCGCTGTCGACCATCGGCGTCGAACGGCTGTCGGTGGCGCTGCGCTTCGACGCCAAGGGCCAGCCGCTGGAAGTGCGGGCGCTGGCGCAATAAGGCGGGCCAAACCGCTGTTGCGGCGGCGGCTAGACCGCGGTCGCGGCGGCGGCTAAACCGCGGTCGCCAGCCATTCCACGGCCCGCCGCTTATTTGCCGTTTGACAGCCGCTGTTTTGCCGAGGATACTTTCATTATGCGGCTGCCATCAGACACCGCTGCCTGACGCGGCGCAGGCACAGCTTCTCCGCAGCGACGGCCAGCCGGCAACGGGCGCCGTAAGCGGGTGCCGTAAGCGGGTACCGTTAAGGAGACGCATCATGAAATCCTGGGCCATCGCATTTTTCGCCCTGTTGACCCTGGCCGGTTGCGCCAGCGAACGCGTGCTGCCGCCGGCCGACCCCGCGCTGTTCCAGGACCAGCGCTTCGGCCCGCCGTCGGCACCCATCAGCGCCGCCGACATTTTCACGCTGACGCCGGAAATGAAGCAGTACGCGCAGCAAGTGCTGCACAAGCAGCAGGACAAGGCGCTACAGCAAGCGCTGTTCGACGCGCTCTACAGCAAGGGCCAGCTCCAGCTCGAATACGAGTCGACCATGACGCGCAACGCCGCCCAGGCCTTCGACGCCCGCGCCGGCAACTGCCTGTCGCTGGTCATCATGACGGCGGCGCTGGCGCGCGAGCTCAACCTCAGCGTGCATTTCCAGAGCGTGGTGGTGGACGACAGCTGGAGCCGCAGCGGCAATCTGTATTTTTCGAGCGGCCACGTCAATCTGACGCTGGGCAAGCCCAAGGCCCACCTCGCCGCCTATGACGCCACCGAATTCATGACGATAGACTTCCTGCCGCCGGAAGACATGCGCCACCAGCGCGCGCTGCCGATCGAGGAAAACACCATCGTCGCCATGTATCTGAACAACCGCGCGGCCGAGTCCATGGTGAACGGCAAGATCGACGACGCCTACTGGTACGCCCGCAAGGCCATCGCCTACGACAGCGGCTTCATGAACGCCTACAACACGCTCGGCGTGATCTACCAGCACCACGGCGACGTCGCCGCCGCCGAGCGCGTGCTGCGCTACGCCCACCAGCAAGTGCCGGGCAACACGGTGGTGATGTTCAACCTGGCGCAGGCGCTGCGCGACATGAACCGTCCGCTCGAAGCGCAGGTGCTGATCGACGAACTGGCCCGGCTGGAGCCCCATCCACCGTTCTACTTCTTCAACCTGGGCCGCGCGGCGATGGCCCAGCACGACTACGCGCGCGCCCGCAGCCTGTTCGCGCGCGAGCTGGCGCGCGATCCCTACTATCACGAGTTCCACTTCTGGATGGCGGCCGCGTCCTATATGACGGGCGACCTCGACGACGCCGACAAGCATATGAAACTGGCGCTGGAAAACAGCACGGCGCGCAGCGACCACGACCTGTACGCGGCCAAGCTCGACCATCTGAAAGCCGTCGAGGCGCGCACCCGCGCGCGCCAGTGAGGGCAAAGTAAGCGCGCAGATAAGCACGCGGGCAGGCCCGTAACAAGCACACAAATAAGCACGGCTGCGCGTTGTGTTCGCTTCCTGTATCCGATTACACTATGCGCCGGGACCGCCGCGCTGGAGCGGCGGCCCGGCCCCTTGTCGACGATGAAGGAATCCATGAGTTTGTTCAACACCCGCCTGACCGCGCTGGCGCTGTCGGCGTCGCTGTGCCTGATGGGCGCCGCCGGCCAAACGGCCCACGCCGCCAACACCGCCCACGCCGAAACCGCCGCCAACGCGCCCGCCGCCGAACCGTCCGCCTACAATCTGCGCGAGCACTACACCAAATACGAATTCCGCATCCCGATGCGCGACGGCGTGCGCCTGTTCACCGTGGTCTACGTGCCCAAGGATGGCAGCAAAACCTATCCCTTCCTGATGCAGCGCACGCCCTACAGCGCCGGCGTCAACGCGGCCGGCGAGCTGCACTACGGCGTGGATTTCTACCCGAGCGCCATCGGCCCCTCGCCCGAGTTCGAGCAGGCCGGCTACATCTTCGTCAAGCAGGACGTGCGCGGCCGCTTCATGTCCGAAGGCAAGTGGCAGGAGATGACGCCGCACGTCAACCCGCAGCGCGCCCAGGGCGAAGGCAACGAGAGCGAGGACATGCACGACAGCGTCGACTGGCTGCTCAAGCACGTGGCCGGCAACAACGGCAAGGTCGGCATCTACGGCACCTCCTATCCCGGCTTCTACACCTCGGCCAGCATCATCGATTCGCACCCGGCGATCAAGGCCGCGTCGCCGGAAGCGCCGGTCACCGACCTGTACATGAACGACGATTCCTACCACGGCGGCGCCTTCATGCTGGCGGCGAACTTCGATTTCTACGCCGCCTACACCGAGCAGAAAAATCCGACGCCGCTGCCCAAGACCGGGAACAATTTCGACTACGGCAGCGGCGACGGCTACGAATTCTTCCTGTCGCACCAGACGCTGGCCAACATCACGGCCACCCTGACGGCCGAGCAGCGCACGCTGCTGATGCCGACCATCGTCCATTCCACTTACGACCAGTTCTGGCAAATACGCAATATCGCGCCGCACCTGAAAAACATCCACGCCGCCGTGCTGACCGTCGGCGGCTGGTTCGACGCCGAAGACTTGAGCGGCCCGTTCCAGACCTACCACAGCATCGCGCGCAACAACCCCGGCATCTACAACGGCCTGGTGATGGGACCGTGGTCGCACGGCGCCTGGGGCCGCAACGACGGCGCCAGCCTCGGCTACGTCAAGTTCGACGCCAAGACCGGCGAGCATTTCCGCGGCAAGATACTGTTCCCCTTCTTCGAGAACAACCTCAAGGGCAAGGCCGACGCCGCCATGCCGGCCGTGTACGCGTTTGACACCGGCAGCAACGTCTGGCGCACCTACCCGGCGTGGCCGCCACAACAGGCCAAGGCGCGCACGCTGTACTTCGGCCCGAACGGCACGCTGGGCTGGCGGCAGCCGGCCGCCGGCGCCGCCCAGTACGACGAATATGTGGCCGATCCGGCCAAGCCGGTGCCGTTCACGTCCTACCCCGCGATCGGCGCGCCCAAGGAATACATGGTCGGCGACCAGCGCTTCGCCTCCAGCCGTCCCGACGTGCTGACCTACCGCAGCGAGCCGCTGGAGGAAGACGTGACGCTGGCCGGCCCGGTCTCGCCCAAGCTGTTCGTGTCGACCACCGGCACCGACGCCGACTGGGTCGTCAAGCTGATCGACGTTTATCCGCCCGACTATCCATCGGCCGTCGGCGACGAGGAAAAAGGCGCGGACGTGCCGCCGCCGACGCTGAACCTGGCCGGCTACCAGCAGCTGGTGCGCGGCGATCCGCTGCGCGGCAAATTCCGTCACAGCTTCGAGCACCCGGAGCCGTTCGAGCCGGGCAAGGTGGAAGCGGTCGACTACAGCATGAGCGACATCAACCACACTTTCCGACGCGGCCACCGCATCATGGTGCAGGTGCAGAGTTCCTGGTTCCCGCTGGTGGACTTGAATCCGCAGCGCTTCATGGACATCCCGAGCGCCAGGCCGGAGGACTTCCAGAAGGCGACCCAGCGCGTGTTCCATGCGCCGGCCATGTATTCGGGCGTGGCGGTGCAGGTGATGCCGGGCGCCGGCAACTAAGCGCCGCCCTTCGTAGCTGGCGTTGACGCGCCGTCCCCGGCATCTTGCGGGGACGGCGTGTTATTTTCCGGCCGCCGTATTCGGCGCGGCGCCGGCCTGCTTGAAACGGCGCCGCAATATCACCGCCGTCGTGGCGATGAAGGCCAGCGCGATCAGGTTGACGAGGAAGATGCCGTGGCTCAGGTGGAAATCGAGGCTGTAGCTGACGCCGGCCTTGACGGCGAACTGCAAGCCGCCCTCCTCCATCGGATAATACGAAAACAGCTGCAAGCCGTAATACACCAGCGCGCCCCACCAGCCGATCACGCGGCCGCGCAGCGCCAGCACGGCCGACAAAATGCCCAGCAGCGCGGCCGCCAGCAGAATGCCGAACTCATTGATCTGCTGCGGCGGGCCGATGATGCCCAGCACCACCAGCAAGGTCAGGCCGCCGTTCAACAGCAGTATGCGCGCCATGGTTTTTTCAAATTGCTGCATCGTCGATTCCAGTTCATGCGCGCAGCCACCGCGCATCGTAATTATTTAAATTGTTTATACCGTTTACACCGTTATTCACAATACCGGCACCCGCCATTATCGCCGAATCGGGACGGCCTTGCCGGCGCCGCGCCACTGGCGCTCATGCGCCACTCAGGCGCCGCTGCGCCGCGCCAGCAAGTCCTCGAAGGCGTCGAAGATGCGCTGCGTCGTGACGTTTTTGTGCGCCACCGGTCCGGACGGATCTTCGGGATGCGCCAGCATCGTCGGATTGGCCTCGAACACGAGGATGCGGCCATCGGACAGCAGCGTGAAGTCGATGCCGGCGTAATCGAGGTCCATGCGCGCGCCGATCGCCGCGATGGCCGCCATGCCTGCCGCGCCCAGCACCTGCGCAGGATCGGCCAGAAAGCGCTTCTCTTCCTCCAGCTTCCACAACTGCGACTCCATGCCCGCGTTGTAGTAGTGGACCATCCAGTTCGGCGAGATCGCCAGATGATAGGGATAGGGCTGGCGGTCGATGAAGATCATCCGGTATTTGCGGAACCAGCCGTCGGCCGAGCGGTAGTCGACATAGCGCGACACATACACCGGGCCCGCTTGCTGCGCCCGCGACAGCGCCAGTTCCGCGGCCGTGTGGACCAGTGTCAGTCCCACGCCGCCATGCGAATAAATCGGCCGTATCAACAGCGGCAGCTGCCCGGCCATGGCGTCCGGCCACTCCTGCGGACCGGCGTAGCGCCACACGGCGGGGATCAGCAGATGGTCGATGTCGCGCAGCAGCGCCGGCAAAAAATCGCGCGCCGTGCGCGCCACCAGCGCCGGATGATTGAGCAGCGGGGCGCGGCAAACGTCGAGGAAGCGCTGCACCGGTTCCACCGTGTCGGCCGTCAGATCGGGGTCGCCCATGGCGTTGAACGCCAGGTCGTAATGCGGCAGCCGGCCAGCCTGCTGGTCGTCGGCGTAAGCGATCATCCAGTCGATGATGTTGTTGCTGCGGCGCTGGAACAGATAGCTGAGGTTCATATTGCCCTTGCCGGCGTCGAACAGTATCAGCACCGTGCGGCGGGCCCCGGCCGTCAGGTGGGTGAACACATTCTGCTGCGTGTAGGCCAGGTCGAGATGCCCGCGCCCTTCGTCGCGGCGCTCGGTGTCGATCAGGATCGCCGACAGGTTGATGTGCGCGTCGACATGGTCGGGCGCCAGCGCCAGCACCTGCCGGTAGCAGCGCTCGGCGTCCGCCGGATGCAGCAGCCGGCCTTCGACCACGCCGAGATTGTAGATGGCGTCGACGTAATCGGCGCGGCGGTCGACGGCCTGCGCGAAGCTGGCGCGGGCGGCGGGCAGGTCGCCGCGCCGGTCGTTCAACAGCCCCAGATGAAAATGCGCCGGCGCCGGCGCGCCCGGCAAGGCGGCCGTGTAATGGCGGCCGGCGTCGTCGAGCAGGCCGCGCGCCATCAGCAGGGAGCCGAGGCTCAGGTGCGCTGCGGCGTAGTCGGGCACCAGCTGCAGCGCGCTCTCGAAGGCGGCGACGGCATCGTCATCGCGGCCCAGCTGGCGCAGCGCGTTGCCCATGTTGTTGACCGCTTCGGCGTACTGCGGCTGGATCTGCAAGGCCAGCCGATAAGCCGCCAGCGCCGGCGCGAACTGGCCCCGTTCGTAGTGGATATTGCCGATATTGTTGTGGGTCTCGGGCAGCTTGCCCGGCAAGGCCAGCTCGTAGCCGGCCAGCGCCTCGTCGAAGCGGCCCAGGGCCTGCAAGGCGCTGGCCAGATTGTGGTGGGCGTCGGCGAAGTCGGGACGCGCCGCGATCGCCAGCCGGTAATGCGCGATCGCCGCCTCGTGCCGGCCCAGCGATTTTTCGAGATTGGCCAGGTTGTAGCGCGCCTCGACCAGCGCCGGATCGAGCGCCAGCGCGTGGGCGAAGCTGTCGCGCGCGAGCTGCGGCTGATCCATCGCCTGGCGCGTATTGCCGATGCCGAAATAGGCCGGCGCGCTGTCCGGCGCCAGCGCCAGCACCTCGTCGTAGCAGGCCAGGGCCAGATCGTGCCGCGACTGCGCGCGGTAGGCCATCGCCAGCGACAGCAGATAGCCGACGCTGGCCGGCCGCTGCCCGAGCGCCGCGCCGATCAGCGCGACGGCCAGGTCGGCGTCGCCCAGCAGACAGGCCGCGTTCCCCATCAGATGCAGCGCGTCGGCGTTGGCCGGATCGGCTTCCAGTATGCGCTGGTAAATCTGCACCGCCTTGGCCAGCCGGCCGGCGCGATGGTGTTCCAGTGCGATCTGCATGTCCATGCTGTGCCACTTCCCGTCGTCGCCCGCCCCGTGCCGGCGCCGGGAAATCATAGAGGAAAGCGGCGGGCTTGTCGATGCGGCGCGGCGACGGATACCGAACAGTTACGCGTCAGTGCGGCGTCCAGACTTATTTTTTGGACTGAATCATGTATTCGAGCAGAGCAATGACCCGGTCCATCGTTTGCGTCATGGCCGCTGAAGTCTTGGACAACAGATAAAAGGCGAAAAGCAACGGTCCCAAGAAACCGACCCACCCTGTGAGCCAGCGGTAACGAATGATTTGTAATGTGATATGGCTCAATCACCAGTGTTGAAATCGTGGACTGAAACGTGCGATTTCAGTTTGTCGATCAACATCAAAAAAATCGGCCTCTGCACATAGTTATTTGGTTAATTTGACATCCTTCCAATTGAACCTCGGCGCCCATCATCATGGTGCGCGCGTACCATGCACAGGCCCTCCCACGGATACGATGCATCGGAGTTAACATGAAATCCGCAAACATTACCTAAAATGCAATAAAAATGCCGCCCAAGAAAACCACCAACATCAGCCTGACCATGGACGTGTACTTGGACGCAAAAAAGCTTGGTATCAACATTTCGCAAGCTTGCGAGCAACGATTGCGTGAGGAGATACAGGCGCGCAAGGAACAGCAGTGGAATGAACGGCATGCCGACTTCATCGCGGCGTACAACAGCCTGACGGAAGCGGAAGGCGTGGCGCTACAGGAATGGCGCGCTTTCTAATGGCGCGTTTCGACATCTACAGCAATCCCGGCAAGAAAATGGAAAGCATTCCTTTTCTTATTGAGGTGCAAAGCAATGTCATCAGTGGACTGGCGAGCCGGATCGTGACTCCCTTACGTACCCTGACCGGGTTTTCAGCGCTGGCGCTACCCGCCGATCTGTTCCCGATTATTACGGTCAACGGCGTGGACCATTTTCCGGATACGCCACAGATGGCACTCCGTCAATATCCACGCAGCACCTGCCACAGACGCGATTTCTCGGCATACGGCAGGGTGTAGGCTGGGCTGCTCGATGGCAGCTGGACGATACGGTAGCGCTCCGCGTGCTGGCCCAGCACCTTTAGACCGAGCCGGGCCGCGGTCCCGCCATTAAAGGCGATGGTCGTCAGATGCGGCAAGTCGACAAGCAAGGCGAGCAAGTCGTTGTCATTGCGGTTGCGGATACGGCTATCCAGACTACCGGCGCGATGGGCGTCGGCAACCACGTCCCACAGGCCGACCGACCGTTCCAGCAGCGTTGCGAGGCGCGCGGCGTAATCGAGCTGCACCAGATCGATGTCCAGCACTTCCGACATTAACACCCAGAATCGATTCTGCCGATTGCCATAGTATTCTTGCAAAGCCAGAGACTTTTCGCCCGGCAAACTCCCCAGCACCAATAGACGAGTCGAGCCGTCGACAACGGCGTCGAAACATCGCTTGCGTGCAAGAGGCTCCGCTGTATCGTCGGCATTCAATGGTTTAGTCATCGGTAAATTCTGCATACGGTGGCGGTCGGCATGGCGCATTTTAACGGATGGGGCGGCGATTTTTCCGGTGTAGAATTTAAGCGTCGCGCCCAACACCATAAAAACCGCAGGAGACCACGCCATGTCCGAACCGAGAACCATCGATACGCTGCTGGCGCAATACAGCGCCAGCCATTTGAACTCGACCAACGAGGTCATCCACTTTGTCTGCGTGCAGGTGATCGTGTTCACGCTGCTGGGCCTGGCGTGGGCCATCCATCCGCTGGCGGCCGTGGCCGTCAGTGTGGCGTCGCTGTGGTATTACTTCAGGCTGTCACGGCCGTTCGCGCTGGGCATGCTGCTGATGTCGGCGGCGATGCTGGGGCTGCTGGCGGCGCTGCCGCCGCCGACCGTGCTGCCGCTGTCGCTGGCCATTTTCGTGCTGGCCTGGGTCGGCCAGTTCATCGGCCACAAAATCGAGGGCAAGAAGCCGTCGTTCTTCGACGACCTGCGCTTTCTGCTGATCGGGCCGCTGTTCGTGCTGGGATTTTTGTATCGGCGCCTGAACGTCGCCTATTGAGGAAACGCCGCTTACTTTTGCGCGGCCATCGAACACACACAAGGCACCGGCGGCGCGCCGTCGTCGGCCCACACCACGAGCGCGGTGCTGAGGACGATGTAGCCCAGCAGCGATATGATCTTGATTTGCAGCGAGGTGCTCATACGACCTCCTTTGTGTTTTAGATAATTAATATTTGAATAATACTTGTAATTTCTACAAAATACAGCGCATTTCTGAACCTGCTGCGCCGCGTCAACGCCCCGTTGTCGCAATCCGACAAAAGTAGCCGGTAGGCAAGGTGCGGCAAGTCTCGTATACTGGGGCGATGTCCTCGCCCATCCTGTTCATCACCGCCTGCCTGATCTGGGGCTCCACTTTCTTTGCCATCACACTCGAACTGGGCGAGGTGCCGCCGGCCGTGTCGGTGGTGTACCGCTTCGGCCTGGCCTCGGTGGCGCTGTTCGCCTGGTGCAAGCTGCGCGGCGACACGCTGCGCCTGCCGTGGCGGACCCAGCGCTGGCTGATGGTCCAGGGCTTCGCCACCTTCGGCCTCAGCTATATCTGCACTTATACCTCCGAGCAATACCTCGTGTCCGGCCTGGTCGCCGTGCTGTTCGCGCTGATGGTGTTCTGGAATCCGATCGGCAACCGCATGGTGTTCGGCACGCCGCTGACGTGGCGCACGTGGAGCGCGGCGGCGGTGGCGACGGCCGGCGTCAGCCTGCTGTTCCTGCCGTCGATCGCGGGCGCGTGGCAAGAGCTGCGGGCCGGCGGCAGCGGCCACTTCCTGCTGGGCCTGGCGCTGGCGCTGGTGGCGACGATGGCCAGTTCGGCCGGCAACGTGCTGGTGGTCAAGGTGCGGCAGCAGGCCTCGAATGTGTTGCTGACGATGGCCTGGGCCATGTTGTGGGGCACGCTGGCGGTCGCGGCCTGGGTGTTGCTGAGCGGACAGGCCTTCGTCATGCCGACCAGGCCCAGCTACTGGGGCGGCCTGCTCTACCTGTCGCTGTTCGGCTCGGTGATCGCCTTCAACGCCTACTTCACGCTGATCGACCGCATCGGCTCGCAGAAGGCCGTGTATATCGGCGTCGTCACGCCGGTGATTTCGGTGCTGCTGTCGATCCGGCTGGAACACTTCCGGCCCGCCGCCATCGAATGGCTGGGCATGGTATTGTGCCTGTCCAGCGTGGCCTGGGCGCTCAAGGCGGAAGCGCCCAAGCCGGCCGCCCTTACTCCCCTGAAAAATATAGCGACGCGCACATGAGCACACCCGCACTGACGATACGCCCGGCCGGCCCGGCCGACGTGGCCGCCATCTTCGGCATGATCCACGAACTGGCCGTGTTTGAAAAACTCGAACACCTGGTCGTCGCCAACGCGGCGATGCTGCACGAGGGCCTGTTCGGCGACCATCCGGGCTGCGAAGCCATCGTCGGCGAGGAGGACGGCGCCGTCGTCACCTTCGCGCTGTTCTTCCACAACTTCTCGACCTTCCTGTGCCGCAAAGGTTTGTACCTGGAAGATTTGTACGTCAAGCAAGCCTGCCGCGGCAAGGGCTACGGCAAGCAGATGCTGGTGGCGCTGGCGCAGCTGGCGGTGGCGCGCAACTGCGGCCGCTTCGAATGGTCGGTGCTGGACTGGAACGAAAACGCGATCAAGTTTTACCAGGGCGTGGGCGCCGACCTGCTGCCGGACTGGCGCATCTGCCGCGTCACCGGCGAGGCGCTGCTGCATTTGTCCAGCGGGCGCCAGGGCTGAGGGCAAAAAAAATCCCACGCGGGATGAACACGGCGTGGGCTTAACCCTTGTCAGGGGGAGGGAGGTTGAATCAACGGCCTCACTATAATTGCGGGCGTCGACGCCATGCCGGCCCTTTACAATTGCTTACTCCCGATCAGACTTCCTTACAGAGCCTTTACAAACACTATCGGCCCGATGTGGCTGATGTCATTGCTGATGTCATTGCTAATGTCGCCGCGCGACCAGCGCGCCGTGCATGCCGACCTGTTCGGGCGGCCCGCCGGCCGGCGCGGTGGCGGCGTCACGGCGACGCCGCCGCACCAGGCGTACCAGCAAGGTGGTCGCGATGCTGATCGCTATCACGGCAACGACAACTGCAATCATGGTCTTCCTCTCGATGCCGAATCGTCGGCCAAAGAAGCATATTGCCCGCGTAAAGTAGCGCCGTTTTGCGCTGCCTCAAATGTACGATGCGGCCACCGCGCACAAAGCCGTTTTTTCGATGAAGTTTGATGTCGCGCAAGGCGCCAAGTCGCCGCCATCACAAAATGAGACTCGCCATCATCCAGCGGAGCCCATCATGATTAAGCGCCGGCCCCTCGCCACGACCTTGTACAAGGCCTATCTGCGGTCGCGGCTGGACCGCTGCACGCGCGAACTGCAAGTCATTGCGGCCCAGCGCGAAAACGATATCCACGCCGAGCGCATCCTCCATCGCGAAGTGAGCGAAGTGCGCAGCAAGCTGCTGTCGCTGTAGTCGCCGTCACCAGTCCCTCGCCGTTATACGGCACCGCGTCCGCGCGGGCGGCGCAGCAGCAGCCATTCCATCAGCTCGAAGCCGCCCTGCGTCAGCAGCGCCAGCGCGGCCGCCGGAATCGCGCCGGCCAGCAGCATGTCGTTGTCGTTGAGCGCCAGCCCGATCGTGATGCGCTCGCCGTAGCCGCCGGCGCCGATGAAGGCCGCGATGGTCGCCGTGCCGACGCTCATCACGGCCGCCGTCTTGACGCCGGCCAGTATCACCGGCAGCGCCAGCGGCACGTCGACGTGCACCAGCCGCTGCCACGGCCGCAGCCCCAGCGCCGACGCCGCCAGCCGCAGGCCGGGCGCCACCTGCAACATGCCGGTGCAGGTATTGCGCACCACCGGCAGCAGCGCATAGACGAACAGCGCCACCAGCGCCGGCACCGTGCCTATCATGCCGAGCAGCGGAATGAGCAGCGCCAGCAAGGCCAGCGACGGCACCGTCTGCAACACGCCGACCAGCGCCAGCAAGGGCTGCCGCAAACGCGGCGCATATGCCGCCAGCACCCCCAGCGGAATCCCGGCGACGCAGGCCAGCACCACGCCGAGCAGCACCAGCGTCAGATGCTGGCGCGTCAGCGGCCATAAATCGGGCGCGAATATTTTCGCCAGCAAGCCGGCGCGCGGCGCGCCCGCCGGCGCCGATGACGATGCCGCCGCCCCCGCCGCGTGCCGCGCCAGCCAGTCGTGGGCGATGGCGGCGAAGCCCTTGCCGTCGATTTCCGCGGCCGCGTTCATCGCGATCATGTCGTCGGCCTTGATGCGGCCTTCGAGCTGCGCGATGGCGCGCCACGCGGCCGGAAAGCGCGTCGCCGCATCGAGCCGGTACAGTAGCACCGCGTCGTAGCGCGGGAAGTAGGCGCGGTCGTCATCGAGCACGCGCAGTCCGAGCTGCTTGATCTTGGCATCGGTCGAATAGATATCGATGACGTCGACCTGGCGCTGGACCAGCGCCTCGTACGCGATGCCGTGATCGAGACCGCGCGGCTGCTGCGGCAAGCCATAGCGCTGCCGCAGGCCCGGCCAGCCGTCGGCGCGGCCGATGAATTCGTGCGACAGCCCGAAACGCAGCGCCGGCAGCGCCGCCAGTTCGCTCAGCGTGTGCGCGCCATCGGCACCGCCGCGCATCGCCAGCGCATACGTGTTGTTGAACCCCAGCGGCACCGCCACGCCCAGGCCCAGCGGCGCCAGCTCGCGCCGGATCTGCTCCAGCGTCGCCGCCTTCGGATGCTTGAGTATCTCCTGGTCGATGGTGCCGATATATTCGGGATAGAGGTCGATCTTGCCCGCCTCCAGCGCGGCCAGCACGATGGCGGTGTTGCCCAGGCCTTGACGATGCTCGGCCTTCGCGAACGGCGCCGCCGCCTGCGTCAAAATCTCGCCGAGGATGTAGGACTCGGTAAACCGCTTGGAGCCGATGCGCAGCGTGGCGCCGTCGCCATCGGCCGCCTGCGCGCCCGCCGCAACGCACAGCAGCGCCGCCAGCGCACCCCACATCCATCCTGCATAGCCAGTGGTGCGCACGCGCTCTCCGGTTCAGTGAATAAAGCGGCAGCTTACCATCGCGGACCGCCGCGCGCGGGCCGCGCAAAAAAACGCGCTACACGATGGCCCGCACCATCGACGCGCGCAGCGCCTGGTTCAGTGTCTCGAAACACTCATCCAGATGCGCCTTCACTTCGCGGCTGCCCGCCCTCGGCAGCGCCGCGCGCAAATCGCGCAGCAGCTCCCGCGCGTAGGCGCGCTGCAAACTGCGCGCGTCGGCCGGCGTCTGCGCCGTCGGATGCAGCAGGATCACCTCGATCCGCTTCAGGTGCTCGCGCTGCAAATTGCGCCGCATGCCGCTGATGTTCCGCCCCGTTTTCAGTTCGCTCCAGATGGCCGCTTGCAGCGTCCCATACAGCTCGTCGAGGTCCAGCGTTTTTTTGCCGTCGTCGGCTTTTTCCTGCGAGTCCTGCAAGCGCAGCGCCACCGGGTCCGACATCAGATGCGCCAGCGCCGCCGCCTGCAGCGACAGCACATGCGCGTTGATCGACACGTCGGCCCGCGCGCCGGCGCCGAATTGGTCCGCGCCCAGGCGGCTCACCAGCGCCGGCGTGAACCGGAAGCTGTCGGCCTTGAACAGATTATTGGTCAGCATCGCCAGCGCCGCGCGCTGGCGCGCCAGCGGCACCGGCGTGAACGTGGCGCGGCCCGTGCCGGCGTGGTCGCGCACATAGCTCACGCCGCCGACGTATTTGACCACCACCGGCACCATGCCCGCGAACTGGCCGAAGCCGGCATCGAAACTGCGGCGCAGCGATGCATAACTGTCGCCCGGCTTGAACTGGCGCGTTTGCAAACGGTCCCACAATTCGCGCGAGATCGTCAGCCGCTTCTGGAAGTAGGCCAGCGGATCGCTGCCCAGATCGAAGGCGTTGACGTCGGGATCGGACAGGCTGCCCATCGCGTCGCCGTCGTCGCCGAACGCCAGCAGCGGCTCGTTCGAGCGCGCCGCGATGCGCGCCAGCTGCTCTTTTTCCTGCTCCGGCACCAGCGGCGCGTAGGCGTACTCGATGGCCCAGTCATCGTAGGGCCCCGGCGCGGCCGGCACATAAGCGCCCTGCCGCTCGCCCTTGGCCGCCAGGTTGAAGGGCGCATAATCCATCACCGATCCGGCCAGCCCATGCAGTTTGGTGAACTCGGGATCGGCCAGCTGCCGCGCGGTGTAGACGGTCGATGCGCGGAAGTTGTGGCGCAGTCCCAGCGTGTGCCCCACTTCGTGCATGATGACGGCCCGCACATACGACTGCGCCAGCGCCTCGGCCTGCGGCGAGTCCGGCGCCAGGTCGCCGCGCGCCTCCAGCAGGCCGGCGGCGAAATCGAATTCCTGCGCGGACGCCATGGCATAGTCGCAGCGCGCGGCGGCGGCCGATTGCGGCAGCGCCGCCATGGCGGCGGTGGTGGCGGGAGGCAGGTCCTCGCCGGCGATGCGGCGCACATTGCGGCCCAGGAGTTCCGACATGCCGATATCGGCGTCGAGTATCTCGCCGCTGCGCGGATCGACCTGACTCGGTCCGATGGCGAACGAGGCGTCGCGGCCGATAAACCAGCGGATCGACGCGTGGCGCGCATCGAGCGTGTCGAAGCGGTCCTGCGCCGCTTGCTGCCTGACGACGATGGCGTCCTTGAAGCCGATCTTTTCAAACGCCGCGTTCCAGGCCAGCACGCCCTCGCTCACCGCTTGCCGGTATTTTTCGGGGATGTTCTTGTCCAGCCAATAGACGATGGGCTGTTTGGGCGCCGACAGCGGCAACGACGGGTCGAGCTTTTCCAGCCGCCAGCGATGGACCAGGTGGATCGCCGACGACGGATGCAGGTCGTCGCTGTAGTCGTAGCCGGTGGTGACGAAATGGCCGATGCGGTCGTCGGCCGCGCGCGGGTGCATCAGCTGTTCCGGCAGCGGCATGAAGCTGTAATAAAAACCGAGGAACATGCTGCGCGGGTCCGGCAGCGTGGACGGCAACGTCGGCAGCAACGGCATTTGCGGCGACGCCGGCAGCGCCGCGGGCGCCGGCGGCGCCGGGATCTTCGCCACCGAAAAATGCGCGCTGACCTGCAAGCCGGTCATCGCCTCGTCGGCGCGCAGGCTGGCGAAGCTGGTGTTGCGCGCGTCGATGGCGAACGGCAGGCGGTAGGCCGCTTCCAGCCGCGTGGCGATGCCGGGGATGTCGCCGAACAGCAGCGCGTTGGCCTCGACCAGCACCGCGTGATTGTGCGCCTGCGGCCCGCTGGCCACCGGCGCCGTCGCCGTCGCCAGCAGGCTATTCGAATAAGCCTGTTCCACTTGCAGCGCCTGCGGCGTGTCGGGCGTGGCGCCGTACCCGGTGTTTTTGGCGATCAGCTGCACCAGATTGCCGAGGCGGTGGAAGTAGACCACGTGGCTCTCCAGCATCTGGCCGCCGTAGATGCCACGCTCGCCGATCCCGTTCGACATATTCACGGACATGAAAAAGGGATGGTCGAACTGGTCGGGCCGCAGCTCGATCCAGACCTTTTCCTCTTTCTGGTACAGCGAAAAAAATCCCGGCAGGTGGGTCGCGCCGCGCGTCACTTCGAGATAGGATTTGGGCGCACCCAGCGCCTGCAAGGCGGCCGGCAACAACGCGGCGGCCTGCTGCTGCGGCGTGACGGCCGCCGGCGCCTCCGGCACATGCGGCGCGGGAGTGGGCGGCGCCGGCGGCAGCGGCGCCGGTTCCTGCGCCAGAACGACAACGCCGAAGCACATCGAGACAGCGGCGGCGACAGACTTCACGACTAACGACAACGGCATAACGTGCATAAAGCGCATGACGATCCTGGCACAAAATAAGTATGGCTGAAAAAACAACCATCATAATGTACCCGATCCGCCGCGCGGCGGCGCGGTATTTTTACGCTAGGCGCCAACCCGCCGCAGCACGCCCGCGTTCACCACGCCCTTGCAGGGATTGAAGCCGATCGCGTACGACAAATCGGCCGGCCGCGCGATCTGCCACAGCGCGAAGTCGGCGCGCTTGCCCACTTCCAGGCTGCCGATGTCGCGCTGGCGGCCCAGCGCGCGCGCGGCGTGGATGGTGCAGCCGGCCAGCGCCTCGCGCGGCGTCAAGCGCCACAGCGTGCAGGCCATGTTCATCGCCAGCAGCAGTGACGTCATCGGCGAGGTGCCGGGATTGCAGTCGGTGGCGACGGCCAGCGCCACGCCGGCCGCGCGCAAGGCGGCCACCGGCGGCGGCGTGGTGTCGCGCAAAAAGTAGTAGGCGCCGGGCAGCAGCACGGCCACGGTGCCGGCGGCGGCCATGGCGGCGATGCCGGCGGCGCTCAGATGTTCTAGATGGTCGGCCGACAGCCCGCCGAAGCGCGCCACCAGTTCCGCGCCGCGCTGGTCGGACAGCTGCTCCGCGTGCAGCTTGACCGGCAGGCCGTGCGCGCGGGCGGCGGCGAACACGCGCCCGGTCTGTTCATACGAAAAGCCGATGCGCTCGCAGAAGGCATCGACGGCGTCGGCCAGTCCCTGCTCGGCCAGCGGCGCGATCATGGCGCAGACCTCGGCGATGTAGTCGTCGGCGCGGCCGGCGAATTCCGGCGGCAGCGCGTGCGCGCCGAGGAAGGTGGTGGCCACGCCGACCGGCAGCACCTCGCCGATGCGGCGCGCCACGCGCAGCATCTTCGCCTCCGCTTCCAGGGTCAGGCCGTAGCCGGATTTGATTTCGATGGTGGTCACGCCCTCCGCCAGCAGGCTGGCGACGCGCGGCAGGCTCTGTCGCAGCAGCTCCTCCTCGCTGGCCGCGCGGGTGGCGCGCACGGTGGACATGATGCCGCCGCCGGCCTTGGCGATATCCTCATACGTCGCGCCGTTCAGGCGCGCCTCGAATTCGTCGCTGCGATTGCCGGCGTGGACGATGTGGGTGTGGCAGTCTATCAGTCCCGGCGTGAGCCAGCGGCCGGCGCCGTCGTGCACCACGGTGGCCGCATCGATCAGCTGCGGCGGCACGTCGGCGCGTGGACCGAGCCACGCGATGCGGCCGTCCTTGACGGCGATGGCGCCGTCGCGCACTTCGCCATAGCCACCATCGCCACCGTCACCGTCGGCGCCGGCCATCGTCGCCAGGTGCACATTGGTGAACAGGACATCCCACGCGGCGCTCATTCCCGCTCCGCCGGCAGGTTGATGATATCGACCACGAACACCGTGGCCATCGCCGCTTCCAGCGTCCACACGTCTTCCGATTCGAGCACCACGGCGTCGTAGCGCACCAGCGCGATACGCTCGCTGGCGCTGCTGACGGTCAGGCTTTCGCCGTCGGCCAGGAAGACCAGCGTGGTGGCGCTGCGGCGGCGCAGCTCGTCGACGCCGCGCACCATGCGCGCTTCGAGCCGGTGGCGGCAGCGGCCGCGCCGCGTCATCACATTGAAGTCGGTGGTCACGCCATCGGTGACGGTGGCGTGCACCTGCGCCTCGCCGGGAAATTCGATGATGGGGTCGGCCGCGCCGAGCACAAAACGCTCGCCGCCGAAATCGAGCAGCACGCCGTCGCCGGCCACCAGCGCCAGCGTGCGGTCGATGCCCGGGAAGACCGAGAACGGCCCGCTCTGCGCGATCGTCGCCAGGCTGACGCGCCAGTCGAACAGGTCGGCGCCGGCGCCCTTGGGCTCAAGCGCGATTTCGGTCGTGCTGCCGCCGCCGTTCTTCCACGGCGCGGGGCGCAGGCTTGCATACTGTATCAGCGCGGTCATCGGAACTCCCTCAGTTCGGCCAGGGTCTGCTTGAAGCGTGCGGCGATGGCCTGCTGCGCCACATGCTGTTGGTCGCGGACCACCCACCGGCCGCCGACCATGACGTGGCGCACCAGATTGTCGTTGCCGCTAAAGATAAAACTGCCCAGCACTTCATCGAGCGCCGCGCCATACAGATTCGGGTGGTCGTCATCGAGCACGATCACGTCGGCGCGCTTGCCGACCGCCAGCGCGCCGAGCGGACGGCCCGAAGCCTGCGCCCCGCCCCGCAAGGCGCTCTGCCACAAAAAATCGCCGACGTTGCGCTGCTCCTTCGATACCGCGATATTACGCCGCAGATGCTGGAGGCGCTGGCCGTATTCGAGCCAGCGCAATTCCTCGACCGCGCTTTGCGAAATGTGGCTGTCGCTGCCGATGCCGAAACGCCCGCCCGCCGCCATGTAGGCTTCCAGCGGGAACAGGCCGTCGCCCAGATTCGCCTCGGTGGTCGGGCACAGCCCCGCCACGGCGCCGGTGCGCGCCAGCTCGTCGACTTCGTCGCGCATCAGATGGGTGGCGTGGATCAAACACCAGCGCTGATCGACGTCGACCTGGTCGAGCAGCCATTGCACCGGACGGCGTCCGCTCCAGTTCAGCGACTGCGCCACTTCCTGTTCCTGCTCGGCGATGTGGATGTGGACCGGACGATCGGCCGGCAGCGTCACCAGCACCTCGTTGATCTGCGCCACCGACGCCGCCCGCAGCGAATGCGGCGCCACGCCCACTTCGGTCTGCGCATCGCGCAGCGGTTCGAGCGCCTCGACGATGCGCAGCACCTCCTGCGGATTAGTCTTGAAGCGGTGCTGCTCGGGCTTGAGCGGGCTTTCGCCGAAGCCCGAATAACTGTACAGCACCGGCAGCATCGTGATGCCGATGCCGGCCAGCCGCGCCGCGCTGATCACGCGCTCCGCCGTTTCGGCCGGACGCGGATACATGGTGCCGTCCGGCGCCCGCTGCACGTAGTGGAATTCGCACAGCGCCGTGTAACCGTGGCGCAGGCATTCGGAAAACAGCTGCGCCGCGATCGCCTCGATGTGATCGGGCGTGATATTGCGGGCGAAGCGGTACATCAGATCGCGCCAGGTCCAGAAGCTGTCCTTGACGTCGCCGGCTTTTTCGGTGCGGCCGCCGAGCGCGCGCTGGAAGCTGTGCGAGTGCAGATTAATCATGCCCGGCAGCGCGTACTGCGCCACCTCGACACCGGCCGCCGCCGCGGCATTGACGTCGGCCGTGACGCCGGTCAGGCTGCCGTCGGCGTCCCATTCCAGCAGCACGTCGCGGCGCCAGCCGTCGGGCAGCAGCGCATGGCGGGCGTAGAGTTGAGCGCTCATCGCCGCGCCCAATCGGCGGCGGCCCGCGTCATCTGCGCCAGCAAGCCTTGCACCTGCGCCGCCAGGTCGGGACGATACGCAAACGGCGCCGTCTCATTCATGTAGGTGGACTGGCACATCTCAAGCTGGATCGCGTGGACGTTGGCGGCGGGCTTGCCGTAATGGCGCGTGATATGGCCGCCCTTGAAGCGGCCGTTGACGGCCACCGTGTAGCGGTCCTGCGCCAGCGCGCAGTCGACGATGGCCCGGCCCAGCGCCGGCGCGCAGCTGGCGCCGTCGGCCGTGCCGAAGTTCAGGTCCGGCAGCTTGCCGTCGAAGAAGCGCGGCACCACGGAGGCGATCGAATGCGCGTCCCACAACACCACCGATCCGTGAGTACTCAACAATCGATCCAGCTCGGCGCGCAGCTGCTCGTGGTAGGGCTTCCAGTAAGTCCGCAAGCGTCGCTGGACTTCCGCTTCATCGGGCGCGCGGCCCGCCAGATACAGCGGCTCGCGGTGGAAGGTGTCGACCGGGCACAGGCCCGTCGTGTCCTGGCCCGGATAGAGATTGGTGTTTTCCGGCGGCCGGTTCAAGTCGATCACGTAGCGCGACCAGCGCGCCGACAGGACCGATGCGCCCATCCCTGCCAGAAAATCGCCGTAGAGCTGCGTCAAATGCCAGTCGGTGTCGGCCTTCTCGCGCGAGGCCGGCGTCATCGTCGCCGCGATATCGTCCGGGATCTCGGTGCCCACATGCGGCATCGACACCAGCAATGGAATCGTGCCTGCCTTGAATTGAAAATCCATGATCGCCTCCTGAATTGCGCCGCTCACTCTCTTATTATGGATGCAGCGACGCGAACACGCTCTTGCACGCCGCGCTCAACTCGCCCTTTAGCACCATCTGCTTGGCCGCTTCGATGTCCGGCGCGAAGAAGCGGTCGGCGTCGAAGAACGGCACCTGGCGGCGCAACTGACTGTGCACATGCTCCAGGTGCGGCGATGTTGTCAACGGCCGGTGGAAGTCGATGCCCTGCGCCGCCGCCAGCAATTCGATGCCGACGATGACAGCCGTATTGTGCGCCATATCGTCCAGGCGGCGCGCCGCGAACGTCGCCATGCTGACGTGGTCTTCCTGGTTGGCCGACGTCGGGATGCTGTCGACGCTGGCCGGATGGGCCAGCGATTTGTTTTCCGACGCCAGCGCGGCCGCCGTCACGTGGGCGATCATGAAGCCGGAATTGACGCCCGGGTCGCCGACCAGGAACGGCGGCAGGCCGGACAAGGTGGCGTCGATCAGCAGCGCGATGCGGCGCTCGGAGATGCTGCCGATTTCGGCGATGGCCAGCGCCAGCGTGTCGGCCGCGAAGGCCACCGGCTCGGCGTGGAAGTTCCCGCCCGAGACGACGGCGGCGCCGCCGCCGTCGGCGTTCTGGAAGATCAGCGGATTGTCGGTGACGGCGTTCGCTTCGATCAGCAGCGTGCGCGAGGCGTTGGCGATCAAGTCCATGCAGGCGCCCATCACCTGCGGCTGGCAGCGCAGGCAGTAGGGGTCTTGCACGCGCTCGTCGCCGACCAGGTGCGAGGCGCGGATCGCGCTGTCGCTGACGAGCTGGCGGTAGATGGCGGCGGCGGCGATCTGGCCCGGCTGGCCGCGCACCGCGTGCACGCGGGCGTCGAACGGCGCGTCGCTGCCCTTAGCCGCGTCCAGCGACAGCGCGCCCGAGACCATGCCCGCCTCCAGCAGGCGCTCGGCCATGAACAGGCCATGCAGCGCCAGCCCGGTCGAGACCTGGGTGCCGTTGATGAGCGCCAGGCCCTCTTTCGCGGCCAGCACCACCGGCGCGATGCCGGCCTGTTCGAGCGCGGCGGTGGCCGCCATCATCACGCCGTCGACGCGCACCTCGCCCACGCCCATGATGGCCAGCGTCATGTGCGACAGCGGCGCCAGGTCGCCCGAGGCGCCGACCGATCCCTTGGCCGGTATCGCCGGCATGATGCCGGCGTTGTACAGGGCGATCAGGGTGTCGATAATCAGCGGACGCACGCCGGAAAAGCCGCGCGCCAGGCTGCCGATTTTCATCAGCATAATCAGGCGCACCACTTCATCGCTCAGCAGCGCGCCGGTGCCGACGGAGTGCGACAGGATCAGGTTGCGCTGCAACTGCTCCAGCTTTTCATCCGGGATGCGGGTCTTGGCCAGCAGGCCGAAGCCGGTGTTGATGCCGTAGGCCGCGTCGCCCTTGGCGACGATGGCGCGCACGGCGGCGGCCGACGCTTCGATGACCGGATAGGCGTCGGCGTGCAGCGTCAGTGCGCCGCTCGCGATCCACACGGCGCGCAGATCGGCCAACGTCATCGCGCCCGGTGTCAGGGTCCAGGCCTTGTTTGCATGTTGAGTCATATATTCTTTCTCGATTACTTAATCATGGGCAGATTGAGCTTGTTGCGCTTGGCGCATGCCACCGCCGTCTCATATCCCGCGTCGGCGTGCCGCATCACGCCCGAGGCGCTGTCGTTGACCAGCACCCGCGCCAGGCGCTTGGCGGCGGCGTCCGTGCCGTCGGCCACGATCACCACGCCGGAGTGCTGCGAATAGCCCATGCCGACGCCGCCGCCGTGGTGCAGCGACACCCACGTCGCGCCGCCGGCGGTGTTGAGCAGGGCGTTCAGCAGCGGCCAGTCGGAGACGGCGTCGGTGCCGTCCTTCATGCTTTCCGTTTCGCGATTCGGGCTGGCGACGGAGCCGGTGTCGAGGTGGTCGCGGCCGATGACGATGGGCGCTTTCAGTTCGCCGTTGCGCAC
>NZ_JANXMI010000024.1 GCF_025354735.1 Rugamonas sp. | reverse complement strand
AACAACTTTGCGCCGATGATAGTGCTGCAACCAGTGTGAAAGTAGGTTATCGTCAGGCTAGTTATATTAAGAAACCCCACCAGTGATCTGGTGGGGTTTTTTTTCGTCCTTTCGTTTCAATCGCGTTCGGTGCCGAGGGGGATCTTTTTCGTCCTTTCGTTTCTTCGCATCAATTTAGATACTTTCGTTCATCAAAAGCGCACCCAATAGCGCTATAAGGTGCAAAAAAGTATCGATACTGCGTTTTTCAGTATCGGGAAGTACCGAAGTCCGGTGATACATTGTCATTGGGGTGCCGCTGGCACCGCACATACAATAAAAACCCGGAGACTACACCATGAAACGTATCGCTATCAGCGCCCTGTGCGCTGGTCTTTTCTGCGCCGCCGATCCCGCTTTCGCTGCTACCGAACTGGTCATTGCTACCGTCAACAACGGCCACATGATCGAAATGCAAAAGCTGAGCAAATTCTTCGAGCAAGCCAATCCCGATATCAAACTGAAGTGGGTCACGCTGGAAGAGGGCGTGCTGCGTCAGCGCATGACGACCGACATCGCCACCAAAGGCGGCCAGTTCGACGTGATGACCATCGGCATGTACGAAACCCCGATCTGGGCCAAGAAGGATTGGCTGGTCCCGATCAAGCCCGACGCCAATTACGACGTCGACGATCTGCTGCCCACCATACGCGAAGGCCTGACCGTCAACGGCCAGCTGTACGCCGCGCCGTTCTACGGCGAGAGCTCGATGATTATGTATCGCAGCGACCTGGTGAAAAAAGCCGGCATGACGATAGAAGACCGTCCGACCTGGGAGCATCTGCGCGACGTCGCCGCCAAAATCAACGATCCCGCCCACGGCGTGTACGGCATCTGCCTGCGCGGCAAGCCGGGCTGGGGCGACAACATGGCGCTCATCACCACCATGGCCAACTCCTACGGCGGCCAGCTGTTCGACATGAGCTGGAAGCCCCAGTTCAACTCCAAGCCGTGGAAGAGCGCCGTCGGCATGTACGTCGACCTGCTGAAAAACTACGGCCCACCGGGTTCGTCGTCGAACAGCTTCAATGAAATCCTGGCGATGTTCAACGAAGGCAAGTGCGGCATCTGGATCGACGCCACCATCGCGGCCTCCTTCATCTCCGATCCGAAGCAGAGCAAAGTGGCCGACAAGGTCGCCTACGCGCAATCGCCGGTCGGCACCACGGAGCGCGGCGCGAACTGGCTGTGGGCCTGGTCGCTGGCGATTCCGAAAAGCTCCAAGCACGTGGACGCGGCGCAAAAATTCATCAACTGGTCGACCTCCAAGGACTACATCAAGCTGGTGGCGAAAGAAACCAGCTGGGCCAACGTGCCTACCGGCACCCGCAAGTCGACCTACGCCACGCCTGAGTTCCAGAAAGCGGCCAAGTTCTCGGTCGCCGAAGGCAAGGCGCTGGCCACGGCCAGTCCGAAGCAGAACACGCTGCCGCCGTCGCCCTACCTCGGCGTGCAGCTGGCATCGATCCCGGAATTCCAGGTGATCGGTATCGCCGCCGGCCAGCAGATGACGTCCGCCCTGCTGGGCAAGGTCACCGTCGACCAGGCGCTCGACGCGACGCAACAGGCGGCCGACCGCGAAATGCGCAAGGCCGGCTACTACAAATAAGCATCGCGGCCCGCGCCGCCGCCCGCTCCCCGGCCTATGCCGCGTGAGCGATGGCGGCGGCGCCGCGCATGGCCGCTCCTGACCGGGCCGGCCATGCGCTTCGGCGCACGCCCCGTGCGCCGCCTTATCACCCGCACCATGAGACTCCCATGAAACGACTGATACCCCGGACCTTGCTGACGCCAGCGGTGCTGTCCATCGCCGTCATTTCCATCGTCCCGCTGCTCATTACGCTGTACTACTCCTTCGTCAAATTCAACCTGCTGTCGCCGGGCGAACACGAATTCCACGGACTGGATAACTTCCGCTTCTTCTTCACCGACGGCGCCTTCGTGCCGGCGCTGACCAACACCTTCACATTGATGTTCTCGGTGATGGTGGTGACGGTCATTTTCGGCGCGGCGCTCGGCCTGCTGATTAACGATGCCTTCCCCGGCCGCGCCATCGTGCGCGTGCTGCTGATCTCCCCCTTCCTCGTCATGCCGGCCGTGAATTCGCTGATGTGGAAGAACATGCTGCTCAATCCCATCTACGGCCTGTTCGCGCAAGCGAGCCTGCTGCTTGGGCTGACGCCGGTCGACTGGCTGTCGCAATATCCGCTGGTGTCCATCATCATGATGGTGTCGTGGCAGTGGCTGCCCTTCGCCTGCCTGATCTTCATGACGTCGCTGCAGTCGATGGACCGCGAGCAGCTCGAGGCGGCCGGCATGGACGGCGCCACCTATCTCCAGCAGCTGCGCTACCTGTACATCCCGCACCTGGGCCGCGCGGTGTCGGTGGTGCTGATGATAGAGATGATCTTCCTGCTGTCGATCTTCGCCGAAATCTTCACCACCACCGGCGGCGGTCCCGGCTTCGACACCACCACCATCACGTTCATGATTTACCAGCAGGCCTTGCAGGGATACGACATCGGCGCCGCCTCGGCCGGCGCCCTGTTCGCGGTGCTGCTGGCGAACATCGCGGCCTTCTTCCTGATGCGCGTCATCGGCAAGAACCTGACGAAATAAGGAGATCCAGATGAACAAACCAACCACGCTCTATTTGCGCACCGGCTTCGCCTGGTTCTTCGCACTGCTGCTGTTCTTTCCGATTTTCTGGCTCGGACTGATGGCCTTCAAGACCGAGCAGCAAGCCATCTCCACGCCGCCGCTGTTCTTCTTCACGCCCACGCTGCAAAGCTTCCACGAGGTGATGGCGCGCGATAACTACGTCGGCTACGCGATCAATTCGCTCATCACCAGCGTGGTCTCGACCGCGATCGGATTGGCGATCGCGATCCCGGCCGCCTACTCGATGGCCTTCTTCCCCACGCGCGGCACGGTCGGCCTGCTGAAGTTCATCCTCAGCTCGCGCTACATGCCGGGCGTCGGCGCGCTGATGCCGATCTATATCTGCTTCCAGTATTTCGACATGCTCGACACGCGCACCGGCCTGACGCTGATGTTCATGCTGATGAATTTGCCGATCATGATCTGGCTGCTCTATACCAATCTGCGCGAACTGCCGCGCGAAATCCTGGAAGCGTCGCGCATGGACGGCGCCACGGTGGCCGACGAGTTCCGCCACATCGTGCTGCCGCTGGCCGTCGGCGGCATCGCCTCGACCGCGCTGGTGTGCATGGTCTGGGCCTGGAACGAATCATTCTGGTCGCTCAACCTGGGCGCCTCCCACGCCGGCACGCTGGCCTGGCTGATCGCCTCCTACTCCAGTCCCGAGGGACTGTTCTGGGCCAAGCTGTCGGCCGCCTCGCTGATGGCGATCGCACCGATCATGGCGCTGGGCTGGTTCTGCCAGAAGCAGCTGGTGCAAGGCATGACCTTCGGCGCCGTCAAGTAAGCGCCGCATCCCAACATATTAGGAACCACCATGGCATATCTTCAACTCAGTCATATCGAAAAATATTTCGGCGAGCACCACGCCATCAAGGGCATCGACCTGCAAATCGAAAAGGGCGAATTCGTCGTCTTCGTCGGCCCGTCCGGCTGCGGCAAATCGACGCTGCTGCGATTGATCGCCGGCCTCGAAACGATCGACAAGGGCAGCCTGCAACTCGACAAGCGCGACATCACCGCGCTGCCGTCGTCCAAGCGCGACCTGGCGATGGTATTCCAGTCGTACGCGCTGTATCCGCACATGACGGTGTTCGAGAACATGTCGTTCGCGCTGAAGCTGGCCGGCGTCGACCGCGCCGTGATCCGCGACAAGGTCGACAAGGCCGCCGCCATTCTCGACCTGGCGAAATACCTCGAGCGCACGCCCAAGGATTTGTCCGGCGGCCAGCGCCAGCGCGTCGCCATCGGCCGCGCCATCGTGCGCGATCCCAAGGTGTTCCTGTTCGATGAGCCGCTGTCCAACCTCGACGCCGCGCTGCGCGTCCAGACCCGCATCGAGATCGCCAAGCTGCACCGCGACCTGGGCGCGACCTCGATCTACGTCACCCACGACCAGGTCGAGGCGATGACGCTGGCCGACCGCGTCGTCGTGCTGCGCGACGGCCAGATCGAACAGCACGGCGCGCCGCTGGAATTGTACGACCGTCCGGCCAACCGCTTCGTCGCGCAGTTCATCGGCACGCCGAGCATGAACGTGGTGCCGGCGGCGGCCCTGCCCCAGTTGTCCGCGCTGGCCGGCGCCACCGCGCAGGCCGACGGCTTCGTCGGCATCCGTCCCGAGCACGTGCGCCTGGCCCACGCCGACGAGGAGGGCTTGACGGCCACCGTCGACCTGGTCGAATCGCTGGGCGTCGAGACGCTGCTCTACGCGCGCCTGGAAAACAATGTGCAGATCGTCGTGCGCGGCAGCGAGCGCAGTCAGTTGCAGCCGGGCGATCGCACCAAGCTCTGTTTCGACCACTCGCGCGTCCATCACTTCGATCGTTCCGGTAAAACCTATGCGGCAGCCGCAGGAAAGGCAATCTAATGAATCCCATCAAATTGAACCAGGCCGCATTGGGCCACTTGCCCGCCGGCGTGGCCGGTCCCACCTACGCGCGCGACCAGGTCGCCCGCAGCATCGTCCACATCGGCGTCGGCGGATTTTATCGCGCCCACCAGGCGGTGTATCTCGACCAGCTGCTGCACCTGCCGGGCCATGAGCAGTGGGGTTATTGCGGCGTGGGGCTGCTGCCGCACGATGCGAAAATCCGCGACGCGATGGTGGCGCAGGACTGTCTGTACACCGTCGTCGAACGCGGCGCGCACGGCGAATCGGCGCGCGTCATCGGCTCGGTCCTGGAATTTTTGTACGCGCCCGACGACCCGCAGGCGGTGCTGGAAAAAATGGCCGATGCCGGCACCCGCATCGTCGCGCTGACCATCACCGAGGGCGGCTACTACGTCAACCAGGGTAACGGCGAATTCGACGCGGCCCACCCCGACATCGTGCACGACCTGGCCCATCCGCACGCGCCGCGCTGCTCGTTCGGCTATCTGGCCGAGGCGCTCGACCTGCGCCGCCAGCGCGGCCTGCCTCCGTTCACGCTGATGTCCTGCGATAACCTGCAAAACAACGGCCACGTGCTGCGCAAGATGCTGCTCGCCTTTACGCAGCTGCGCGATCCCGCTTTGAGCGCCTGGCTGGAGCAGCATGGCGCTTTCCCGAACAGCATGGTGGACCGCATCACGCCGGCCACCACCGACGAGCACCGCGCGCTGGTGCGCGACAGCTTCGGCATCGACGACGCCTGGCCGGTGATGACGGAGCCTTTCCTGCAATGGGTGATCGAAGATGAATTCCCCGGCGGGCGGCCCGAATGGGAGCTGGTCGGTGCGCAGATGACGCACGACGTGCTGCCCTACGAAAAAATGAAACTGCGCCTGCTCAACGCGGGTCACCAGTCGCTGTGCTATCTGGGCATGATGTTCGGCTACGAATTCGCGCACGAGGCGATGGCCGATGACGGCATCCGCCAGCTGTTCCGCGACATGATGGATATCGAAGTCACGCCGCTGCTGCCGGCGGTCGAGGGCATCGACCTGGAAGACTACAAGCGCACGCTGATCGAGCGCTTTTCCAATCCGGCGATACGCGACCAGCTGTCGCGCATCGGCACCGAGGGTTCGGCGCGCATACCGAAGTTCGTGCTGCCGTCGGTGCGCGAGCAGTTGGAGCGCGGCGGCCCGATCAAGCTGCTCAGCTTCGTCGTGGCGTGCTGGTTCCGGTATCTGAACGGCAGCGATGAACAGGGCCGGCCGATGCCGCTGATCGATCCCTACGGCGAGCGCCTGAAGGAGCACGCGCTGCGCGGCGGCAGCGACGCCGGCGTGCTGCTGTCGATGCGCGAATTGTTCGGCGAGTTGAGCGAGCAGCCGCGGTTCGGCGCGGAAGTCGGCGCCGCGCTGGAGCGCCTGTATCGCGACGGCGCGCGCGCGGCCTTGAATCACGCGCTGGCTTGACGGAGACAGTTCCCATGTATCTCGGCATAGACCTCGGCACGTCCGAAGTAAAGGCGCTGCTGATCGACGCGCAGCAGCGCATCGTCGCCACCGCCCATGCGGCGCTGGCGATCAGTCGTCCGCAGCCTTTGTGGTCGGAGCAGGATCCGGCCGACTGGTGGCGCGCCACATTATCGGCGGTGGCGGAAATCGCGCGCAGCCATCCGGTGGAGTTGAAGGCGCTGCGCGGCATCGGCCTGTCCGGGCAGATGCACGGCACCGTGCTGCTCGATGTCGACGGCCAGGTATTGTGGCCGGCGATACTGTGGAACGACACCCGCTCCGGATTCGAGTGCGCGGAGCTGGAGGCGCGCGCGCCGCAGCTGCGCGAGATCACCGGCAACGCGGCGATGCCGGGCTTTTCCGCGCCCAAGCTGCTGTGGATCGCGCGGCACGAGCCGGAACTGTTCAAGCGCACGGCGACGGTGCTGCTGCCGAAGGATTATCTGCGCTATCTGCTGACCGGCGACTATATCTCCGAGATGTCCGACGCATCGGGCACGCTGTGGCTCGACGTCGGCCAGCGCGACTGGTCCGACGCCATGCTGGCCGCCTGTGAAATGACGCGCGCGCACATGCCACGGCTGGTCGAAGGCTCGGCGCCGGGCGGCATGCTGCGGCGCGAGCTGGCGCGCGAGTGGGGCGTGGCGGCGGACGTGGTGGTGGCCGGCGGCGCCGGCGACAACGCGGCCAGCGCGATCGGCATGGGCGTGGTGGCGGCCGGCGACGGTTTCATCTCGCTCGGCACGTCCGGCGTGTTCTTCGCGGCGAACGACGCGTATCGCCCGAATCCGGCGCAGGGATTGCACACCTTTTGTCACGCGCTGCCGGGACGGTGGCATCAGATGGGTGTGATGCTGTCGGCGGCCAGCTGCCTGCGCTGGGTCACGCAGTTGACCCACGCGGACGACGAGGCGCAGCTGCTCGATGAAGTGGCGGCGGCGGGCAGCGATGCGTATCACAGCGCGCCGCTGTTCCTGCCCTATCTGTCGGGCGAGCGCACGCCGCACAACGATCCGAATGCCAGCGGCGTGTTCTTTGGTCTGCGCCACGACACCGACCGCGCGCTGCTCGGCTACGCGGTGCTCGAAGGCGTCGCCTTCGGTTTGCGCGACAGCTATCTGGCCTTGCAGGCGGCCGGCGGCTCGGTGCGGATCGCGTCGCTGGTCGGTGGCGGCAGCCGTAGTCGTTATTGGGCGCGCCTGCTGGCCAGCGCGCTCGATCTGCCGCTGTCGTTGAGCAGCGAAGGACAGGTGGGTGCGGCGCTCGGCGCGGCCAGGCTGGGGATGATGGCGGTCCACCCCGAACTCGATGCGGCCACGGTCTGCGTCGCGCCGCCCATCGTCGAAATCATCGAGCCCGACGCGCAATGGCGTGCCGTCCTGCTGCCGCGCTTCGAGCGCTTCCGCACCTTGTATGCGCATCTGAAGCCGCTGTTCTGAAAAAGCCGCATTTTGCTATACTCGGCCTTGATCGCGCGCGCGTCGCAGCGCTCATCAACGGAGACACTCATGCCGCATAAGAGCACGCATCACACACTGCAAATCGAGCACGATTGCGTGCGCGATGCGCAGCAGGGCTTCGAGCCCAATGGACGATTCGGTTTTATCCGCTATCTCGAACATGGCATCCCCAGTTCGCTGATACGCTGGCACTACCACGAAGAATATGAGCTGCATCTCATTTGCGCCAGCAGTGGCAAAGTCTTCGTCGGCGATTACATCGGCCAGTTCGGGCCCGGCCACCTGGTGCTGACCGGGCCGCGCGTGCCGCACAACTGGGTCTCGATCGATTACCCCGAAGAGGGCGTCAAGCTGCGCGACATGGTGATCCAGTTCACGCACAAGCCGCTGGAGCTGCTGGCCGGCGAAATTCCAGAGATGCGGGCCATCATGCCGCTGCTGAGCCGCGCCACGCACGGGATTGAATTTTTCGGCATCAGCGAGCAGACCAGGGCGCGCTTCATCCGCATTCGCGATAGCAGCGGCCTGCCACGCTTTATCGAGTTCCTCGGATTGCTGGGGGAGCTGGCCCATAGCAGCGACTATCAGCTGCTGTCGACAATACCGATGCAATCGTCGGACGACGATGCGGCGCTGGCCCGCATCAGCTCCGCCATCAACTTCATCGTGAAGAATTTCAGCAGCCAGTTTTCGATGAAGGATCTGGCGGACGAACTGGATATGTCGGAACGCATGTTCGCACGCGTGTTCCGCGGCGCGACCGGCAACAGCTTCACCGATTTTGTGAATCGCCTGCGGGTGAACAAAGCCTGCCAGCTGCTGATGGAAACCGAGCGCTATGTGACCAACATCTGCTACGACGCCGGCTTCAATAATGTCGCCAACTTCAATCGCCGTTTCCTGGAACTGAAGGGGATGACGCCGAAAGAATTTCGCCAGCAGGCGTCCGGCCGCTTCGGCGCCTGAATACTTTTGGGCGAGGCCTTGCAAAGCGCGGAGCGCTTTGCTATAGTTCGCCTCCCCGCAAAACGGTATGTAAATACGGCGAACGGGGCGAACCAGAAACGGTTCGGTAGTAAAAAGAAGGGGTTGACGAAATGCTTCAAACGCTTCATACTCTTTCTTCCTCGCGGCTGACAAA
>NZ_JANXMI010000067.1 GCF_025354735.1 Rugamonas sp. | reverse complement strand
CGAGAGATTCATTCGAAACCGTGGCCTGACCCCGATTGACGCCGACTTGGCGCTAAGCTCTTGCCCCGCCCGCTGCCCCCGCTCAGTGCGGATCGAGCTTGGCGCTGGCCAACGGCGTCGGCGCCGGCGCGGCGCGGCCGGTGGCCTTGCGCACCAGCCACATCAGGCCGCGGAACAGCAGCCGCAGGAACACCAGCGTCAACACGGCTTCCAGCAAGGTCATCACGAAGGCCGGCAGCGCGCTCCAGCGCACGGCGCGGCGGCGGAACTTGGCGACGGCGCGGTCGCGCGCGATTTCGATGCTGTCGTAGAAGGTCGGCACCATCAGCAAGGTCAAGATGGTCGACGTGATGGTGCCGCCGATGATGGCGATGGCCATCGGACGGTAGAACTCGCCGCCCTCGCCCAGCCCCAGCGCGACCGGGAACATGCCGGCGATCAGCGCGAACGTCGTCATCAAAATCGGACGCAAACGCATGCGGCCGGCGTACATCAGCGCGTCCTCGCGGCTGTAGCCCTCCTCCTCGCGCTTGCGGGCCGCGTCCAGCAGCAGGATGGCGTTCTTGGCGACCAGGCCCATCAGCATGATGACGCCGATCAGGCTCATCAGGTTGATCGTGCTCTTGGTCAGCAGCAGCGCGATGACCACGCCGATCAGCGACAGCGGCAGCGACAACATCACCGCCACCGGCGCCGTGAAGGAACCGAACTGCATCACCAGGATCAAATACATCAGGCCGATGCCGGCCACCAGCGCGATCATCATCTGGCTGAACACTTCATTCATGTCCTTGCCGGCGCCGCCCAGGCTCAGGCCGTAGCCCGGCGGGAAGTCGATGGACTTGGCCAGTTTCATGGCGTCGCCCGTCACTTCGCCGGCCGAACGGCCCTGCACGTTGGCGCTGACGGTGATGGTGCGCTTGCCGTCCTTGTGCTTGATGGTCGACGGGCCCTTGCCCATCGTCACGGTGGCGATCTGGTCCAGCGGCACCATCTGGTTGGTGCCGATGACGGCGATCGGCAGGCGCTCGATGTTTTCGGCGCCGGTGCGGTCTTCCGGCGTCAGGCGCACGGCCACGTCGCGCGACTCGCCGGTCGGGTCGACCCAGTCGCCCACCTCGATGCCCGCGAAGGCCACCCGCAGCGCCTGGGCCGCGTCGCCCGCGCCTATGCCCATGGAATTGGCGAGGCCGCGATTGAGTTCGATTTGCAGCTCGTCCTTCGGATCCTGCTCGGACAGGCCGACGTCGACCGCGCCCGGTATCTTCTTGAGCTGATCCATGTAGGCGTTGGTCAATTCCATCAGCTTGCGCGAATCGGCGCCCGTGAATTGGATCTGCACCGGCTTGCGGTCGCCGTTGCTCAGGTCGTCGAGCACCGTGTATTCGGCGCCGACCAGCTGGGTCAGCTTCTGGCGCAATTCCTTGGCCACCTCCAGGCCCGAACGCTTGCGCTCGGTTTTCTTGCCGATGTCGACATAGATGCGGCCGCCGCCCGGATTCACATAACTATTGGTGGCCTTGGTTTCGGCCATGGTGCGCGCCAGCGCCGCCGCCTTTTCCAGTTTCAAGCGCGAATACTCCAGGCTGCTCGACGCCGGCGAGCGCACGTCGATGGCGATGGTGCCGAAGTCCGACGAGGGCACGAAGCTCATGCCGCCCCACAGCGCCTGCATGGTGATGGCGCCGGCGAAGGTCAGCAAGGCGATCACGGCCATCCAGCGCCGGTGGTGCAGCGCCCAGGCGATCACGTGGCCATAGCGGTCGGCCTGGTGGTCGAACCATACGTTGAAGCGCTCCAGCACTTTTTCAAAGCCCTTGCGCGGCACCTTGTGGTGGTCGACCGGGTCGCCCCAGAAGGCCGACAGCATCGGATCGAGGGTGAACGAAATGAACAGGCTGACGGCCACCGAGCACGTCACCGTCAGCGCGAACGGCCGGAACCACTCGCCCGTGATGCCGGGCATAAAGGCCACCGGGATGAACACGGCCATGATGGAAAAGGTGGTCGCGGCCACGGCCAGGCCGATCTCGGCCGTGCCCTTGAGCGCGGCGGTGCGGCGGTCGGCGCCCATCTGCATGTGGCGCACGATGTTTTCCCGCACCACGATGGCGTCGTCGATCAGCACGCCGATCGCCAGCGACAGGCCCAGCAGCGTCATGAAGTTCAGCGTGAAGCCGCACAGCCAGACGCCGATGAAGGCGGCCAGCACGGAGGTGGGCAGGCTCAGCGCGGTAATCAGCGTCGAGCGCCACGAGTTCAAGAACACATAGACCACGAAGATGGTCAGGCCGGCGCCGAACACCAGCGATTCGATCACGTTGTCCAAGCTGTTTTCGGCGTTCTTGCCGTCGTCGTTGGTCACTTCCAGCGTGGTGCCGGTCGGCAATTCCTTGCGCACCTCGTCGACGATGGCGCGCACATTGCGGGCCACGGTCACGGTGCTGGCGTCGTGCGAGCGGACGATGGAGATGCCGACGTTGGGCTTGCCCGAACGCACCGACAGGCTGTTCATCTCGGCGAAGCCGTCCTCGATGGTCGCCACCTGCGACAGCCGCACCAGCTCGTCGCCGTTGCGCTTGACCACCACTTGCTGGAACTGTTCGGGACGCTCGATGCGGCCCACCAGGCGGATACTCTTTTCATCGAGCGCGCCGCTGACCTTGCCCACCGGCGCGTTGGTGTTCTGGCTGCGCAGCGCGTTGACGACGTCGCTGACCGACACATTGTATTCGCGCAGCTTTTCGGCGTGCAGCAGCACGCTCAGCTCGCGCTTGAGCGAACCGTCGATGTTGACGGAGGCGACACCGTCGACGGCGCGGAAGCGGTCGGCCAGCTTGTCCTCGGCCAGGCGCGAAATGATGGCGTGGCTCTGCGTCGTCGACGACAGCGCCAGCTGCATCACCGGCTGGGCCGAGGTGTCGATGCGCTGCAGGATCGGCTCGCGCATCTCGGTCGGCAGCTTGTAGCGCACGGCGCCGATGGCGTTGCGGATCTCGTCGGAGGCCTCGATCAAGTTCTTGGTGAAGGCGAACTCGATGCGGATGCTGGCCGAACCCTCCTGCGCCGTGCTGTCGGTCTCGGTCACGCCGGTGATCGACTGCAGGGATTTTTCCAGGCGGTTGACGATTTCGCGCTCGACCGTCTCGGGCGAGGCGCCCGGATAGGGAATGTTGACGATAATAAAAGGAATCTGCACGTCGGGATTTTGATTGACGCGCAATTTCTTCAGCGCCATCAGGCCCAGACACATCATCGCGATGATGAGCACGATCGTCGCGATCGGCCGCTTGATACTGAAATCGGATAGGAACATGGCTTAGTTTCCTTTGCTGACGGCTGCGGCCGACGTCGACGCCACCGTCTTCGCCACGCTCAGCTCGACCTTCTGGCCATCCTTGAA
The DNA here is from genome assembly GCF_025354735.1 of Rugamonas sp. Classification (GTDB taxonomy): domain Bacteria; phylum Pseudomonadota; class Gammaproteobacteria; order Burkholderiales; family Burkholderiaceae_D; genus Rugamonas. The sequence goes on along the minus strand of NZ_JANXMI010000067.1, from coordinate 17,499 downwards.
CGTCGCGCCCGGCACGCGCACCACCTGGTCGCCGGCGGCCAGGCCGCTGACCTGCCACAGGCCGGTGCGCTCGTCGCGCGTGCCCACGGTCAGCGCCGCCTTCACCAGCGTGGCGCCGGCCGGGCCGGTCTTGACGCGCCAGGCGTAATTGCTGTCGCCGGCCTGCACCATCGCGCTGGCCGGCAGCATCAGCGCGGCCGACGTGGCCGACTCGACGCGGCCCTCGGCGTACAGCCCGGCCACGCGCGGCTGCTGGTTGCCGGCGAACTCGACGAGCACCTCGACCTGGCGCGTGACGGCGTTGGCGGCCGGATCGACGCGCTTGACCTTGCCCGTGAAATGCTGGCCCGGGTAGCCGTTCACGCTGAACAGCACCGGCTGGCCGACCTTGACGACGCCGATCTTGTCGGCCGACACCAGGCCCTCGAAGCGCATGCTGGCCGGATCGATGACTTTAATCAGTTCCTTGCCGATGGCGGCCGTGTCGCCGTTCGACACCTTGCGCTCGCTGACGATGCCGTCGAACGGCGCGCGCACGGCGGTGCGGGTCAGTTGCTGGCAGGCCGAGACGGAACGCGCCTTGGCGCCGGCCAGGTCGCTGGCGGCGTTGTTGCGGCGCATTTCCGCGTCTTCCATGGCCTGGGTCGACACCATGCCGGAGCCGAGCAGCGTCTTCTGGCGCTGATACATGCGCTCGGTCTGCTCCAGCGACTGCTGGGCCGCGCGGGTGGCCTCGTCGGCCGAGCTGAGGCCGTCGCGGATCGAGGTTTCATCGAGGCGCACCAGCAAGTCGCCCTTTTTGACGGCCTCGCCGTTTTCCTTCAGCACCTGCACCACCACCGCCCCCACTTCGGCGCGCAGGTCGGCGCGGCGCTCGGGCTGGATGGAGCCGGTGATGACCGGGCCAGACGCCAGGCCGTTCGACGCCACCGTCAGCATGTCTTCCGGCGCGATCAGCAAGGTAGTCGCGGCGGCGGCCGACTTGGCGCCGGCGGACGCGCTGGCCGAAGCGGATGCGCTGGCCGAAGCGCTGGCGTCGGCGGCCGCCTTGTCAGACTTGCCGCAGGCGGCCAGGGCCGAAGCGATGGCGACAGCGAGCAGGGTTTTGCGCAACATAGAGAATCTCCGAAAGTAGGGGTATGGCTATAGGCTAGAAAATATTTGGCAAAACTACAAGGCGCAGAGTATCCACGAGCGCGCCGACAGCGTCAATCGGGGGCGGACGGATGGACGCTTTGGAGGAGTGAATTGCGTTTTAAAGCGACAGAATGCGTTTCTTGGCGGACAAGAGTGTCCGGGCGCGGACGGCCGGCGGACGCCGGGGCCGTGCCCAACGCTGGGCGAACAATTAGAGCGGCGTATCAGCCGCGCCCGAAGACGGCATTGACGATAAACCCCATCGCCACCCCGGTGCACAGCCCGCCGCCGATTTCAATCAGCGTATGTCCCATGCGTTCGCGCAGGCCGTGGTGGCCGGCGTCGCCCTTGGCCAGGCGGTTGATGGCGGCGGCCTGCTTGCCGACATGCTGGCGCAGGCTGTTGGCGTCGATGACGACGATGAAGCACAGCGTCACCGCCACGCCGAAAGCCGGATGAGCGATGCCCTCGCGCAGCGCGATCAAGGTCGCCATGCTCGACACGACGGCACTGTGGTTGCTCGGAAAGCCGCCATTGCCGACCAGATTGAAGGCCCACTGGCGCGCCTTCGCGCTATTAATCAGGAACTTGATCGGGCCGACGGTGATCCAGGTCAGCAGCGGCGTGACGAGATAGGCGATGTCCATGTATTTACCCTTAGCGATCGATGCGCAATGTTATCGGGCGCAATTATCGCAGATGCCGCAGCGGCAACGAAACTAAGTAAGATAGAAAATAATATAAAATCCGCCCCACAATAACACTGCACCTTCAGGGACCACCATGCGGCATTTCAGATTTTCCTTCCTCCTCAGCTTCATCCTGATGGCCCTGGCCGCCTGGTGGGGCTACAGCAACAGCGGCGTCTCGGGCGCGCTGCACGCGATCTGGATCGCCGGCGTGCTGGGCGTGCTGGAGGTGTCGCTGTCCTTCGACAACGCCGTCGTCAACGCCACCGTGCTGCGCAACTGGGATCCGTTCTGGCAAAAACTGTTCCTCACGGTCGGCATCGTCGTCGCCGTGTTCGGCATGCGCCTGCTGTTCCCGCTGCTGATCGTCGCCTTCGCCACCGGCCTGGGCCTGGTCGACGTCTGGACCATGGCCCTGACCACGCCGGACATCTACTCGGCCCACCTGGTCGGCGCCCACGCCCAGGTGGCCGCGTTCGGCGGCGCCTTCCTGCTGCTGGTCTTCCTCAGCTTCCTGTTCAACCGCCACAAGAAACTGCACTGGCTGGGCCGCGGCGAACGCCTGCTGGCGCGCTACGGCAGCGACGGCCTGGGCGTGATGCTGGCGCTGATCGCCGTGTTCGGTTGCGTGTCGCTGGTGCCGGCGGCGGAAAAATACAGCGTGCTGACGGCCGGCGCCGTCGGCGTGGCGATCTACGTCGGCGTCAGCTGGCTGAGCGGCATGATGGAGGAGGACGGCGGCGACGGCGACGCCGGCATGGGCCTGGCCGTGATGCGCGGCAGCATAGGCGGCTTCATGTACCTCGAAGTGCTGGACGCCTCGTTCAGCTTCGACGGCGTCATCGGCGCCTTCGCCATCAGCAGCGACGTCGTGCTCATCATGCTGGGCCTGGCCATCGGCGCCATGTTCGTGCGCGCGCTGACGGTCTACCTCGTCAACAAGGGCACGCTCGACGAATTCGTCTTCCTCGAACACGGCGCCCATTACGCCATCGGCGTGCTGGCGCTCATCATGTTCAGCAGCGTCGGCTACCACGTGCCGGAATGGTTCACCGGCCTGTCCGGCGTGGTGCTGATCGGCCTGTCGCTGTGGTCGTCGATCCGCCACAAGGCCGTGCACGGCGTCCAGACCGAGGGCTGACACGGCGGCGTGATAAGATCGGAAACATTAACGACTCCACCACGCCCGTCGCCCCCGCCCATGACACTATCCCGCCGCTACACCGTCCGCCTCATCGCCCTGCTGGCGGTGGCCGCGCTGCTGCTCTGCGCCTACACGTGGATCATGCTGCACCTGTCGTATTCGGAAGGCCAGCGCGCCGGCTTCCTGCAGAAATTCTCGCGCAAGGGCTGGATCTGCAAGACCTGGGAAGGCGAGATTTTGCTGACCTCCATGCCCGGCGCGATCCCGGAGCGGTTTGAGTTCAGCGTGCGCGACGACGGCGTCGCCGGGCAACTGATGGCCGCCACCGGCAAGCGCGTGGTGCTCGGCTACGAACAGCACCGCGGCGTGCCCGGCGCCTGCTTCGGCGAATCGGAATACTTCATCACCACGGTGACGGCGGCGCCCTAACCGTCAGCGCAGCAGCATGGCCGCTATCAGCGCGAGCGCCACACGGCGCCGGCCGATTCGGCTACCTTGGTCAGGCGGCCGATGACGTCGCGCGTGATGCTTTCGGACTGGTCGCGCTCGGCCTGGGCCTTGGCCGCCGCCAGCGAGGCGGCGAAGGCGCCCTCTTCTTCCCGCTTGCATTCGGCTTCGAGCGCGTCGACCTTGGCGTGCAGCGACACCATCGCCTTTTGCGCGGCCTGCACGCGGCGGGTTTCCAGCGCCAGCAATTTCTGCTTGGCCGCAGTCATCGCGACGGTGGTGTCGGCCAGCTTGCGCTGCATCGCCGCGTGGGCCTGTGCCGTTTCCAGCAACGCTTTCTGGGCCGCCGATTTTTCCTCGATGGCCTGCTGCGCGGCCTGCACTTCCAGCTCACGCCGCGCCAGCAACTCGGCCTGTTCCTGTTCGGCGTCGGCGCGCAGGCGCGCTTCGGCGGCGATGGTTTTTTCCGCTGCGAGGCGGCCGGCGATGGCTTTCGAGGCCTTCACTTCGGACGCCGTCGTGCTGCGCTGCTGCGCCAGTTTCTGTTCGATCAGCGCCAGCGACTCCCGCTCGGCGTCGACGAAGGCGCGTTCGGCCTCCACCAGCGCCTGCGCCTGCGCGGCCTTTTCTTCTTCCAGCATCAGCCGCTCGCGCTGCGCCACGCCCAGTTCTATGGCCAGCCGCGCCTGCGCCGCCAGCGCCTGCGCCACGCCGGCCTTCTGCTCGGCCTCCAGCGCGACCTGCTCGGCGATCAAGCGGGCGGCGGCGATTTCTTTTTCGCTGGCGTCGATCAGGCGCTGATCGGCATCGCGCTGCGCGCTGAGCGCGTCGACCTGGGCCTGCTCGATCACGATGCGGGCGTGCGCGGCGACGGCGGCCGATTCCTCGACTTCGAGCCGTTCCGTCAGCGTGGCCAGCGCCTGCTGCTCGGCGGCGGCGCGCGCGCGTTCGGCGTCGATCAGCTGCACCGACTGCGCGGCGGCCTGCTCGGCCAACGCGGTCGCCGTGTGCAGCGCGGCGCTGTATTCGGCGTGGGCCGCCGCCTGATCCTGCGCGGCCTGCGTGGCCAAGGCGTCGCGCGCGGCGCTGAATTCGGCCAGCGCCGCCGCCTGTTCCTGCGCGGCCTGTTCGGCCAGCGCGGCCAGCACTTCACTGTAATGGGCTTGCGCGGCCGCCTGTTCTTGCGCGGCCTGCGCGGTCAAGGCTGCGCGCGCCGCCGTGAATTCGGCCAGCGCGGCCTCGGCATCGTGTTCGGCCTGCGCGCTCAAGGCGCTGTATTGCGCCTGAGCCGCGGCCGCCGCCTGCTCGGCCTTCAAGTTCAGGGCGTCGCGCGTTTCGACGTAGTCGGCCAGCGCGGCGGCGGCGCGCAGCTCGATGGCGGCGCTGCTGGCGGCGCGTTCGGCTTCGTGTTCGGCCAGCGCGGCGGCCAGGCGTTGTTCGGCCAGCGCGGCGGCGGCGTCCTGCGCGGCGGCGTGGCCGGCCAGCGCGGCGACGGCGTCTTGTTCGGCTTCGTTCTGCGCGGCCGTGCGTTCGGCGATGGTGCGCGACGCCACGGTGCGCTCCTCGGCCAGCTGCGCGGCGCGTTCATTTTCCTCGGTCTCGATGCGGGCCGCTTCGGCCGCCGCCGCCTGCGCCGTTTGCGTCAGCCTGGCCTGTTCCAGCGCCAGCGTGGCCGCTTCCACTTTCAGGTGCGTTTGCAGTTCGGCGTCCTGCTCGGCGGCGACGCGGGCCAGCGCCACGGCGCGCAGCTGGCGATCGACTTCGATGCGCGCCTCGGTCGCGGCCAGGATGCGGGCATCGGCGTCGCGCCGCGCCTGGGCGCTGGCGGCGGCCACCATTTCGAGGCGCTCGCGGTGGATCGCGGCGTCGCGGATTTCTTTTTCCGTTTGCAGGCGCAGATGCAGCGACTGCGCGGCGCTGCGTTCCGATTCGGCCTGCGCCAGCGCGATCTGCTCGCGCTCCTGTTCCAGATGGGCCAGCGCGCGCGCTTCTTCCAGCGCCCGCACTTCGGCGGCGGCGCGGTTGAAGGCCGATTCGAGCGCGATCTGGTCGGCGCGCTCGCGCTGCCGGGTCAGTTCCAGCGCTTCGTTTTCGGCTTCGGCCAGCATCTGCGCGGTCTGACGCGCGCCGTAGGCGTGGCGTTCGCGTTCACGCGCCATGGTGGCGACGCGGGCGTCGGCCGACGCGATGCCGACCATTTCGTCGCGCGCGGCCTGCACGGCGGCGACCCGTTCGACCGCTTGCAGGCGCGCCTGTTCGGTTTGCGCCAGCAGCGCCTCGGCGGCCAGCGCCGCTTGCTGCGCCAGCTCCGATTCGACCGCGATTTGTTCGGTGGCGCGGCGGCGGTTTTCTTCTTCCTGCTTGGCGCGCTGCTCGGCGGCGAGGCGGATCTGGGTATCGGTTTCGACGCGGGCGCGCAGTTCGGCCGTTTCCTGCTTGACCGCTTCGAGCCGCGCCACGCTGGCCTGGGCGGCGGCGCGCAGCGATTCGAGCCGCTCGCGGTTGGCGGCGATGGCGTCTTCCGACGCTTGCGCGTTTTGCAGCGCGACGGCGGCGGCGGCGGCGTCCATCGCGGCGCGGTCCTCGGCCAGCGAGCGGGCGCGCGCCTCGGCGTAGGCCCGGCTCTCGGCGGCGCAGGACGCCTTCGCCTCGGCTTCGACGCGGGCGATCGCTTCGTGGATCGCCTTCATTTCCATCGCGGCGCGCGGCGCCGCGGCGGGCGCCACCAGCTCCGGCATCGCCTGCGATTCCAGCGCCAGCGCCGATTCCTGCTCCTGTTCTTGCTGCACCAGCTCCAGCATCGGCGCCAGCTCCGGCGACGGCAGGGCCGTCATGTCCGGCGCCGGCTGCTGCGCTTCGTTATCGGCCGAGTAGGCGACGGTAAGAATGGCGCTTTCGCGCGGTGCCAGGAATGATTGCATGAGAGTTCTCGCGGTTGGGTGGACTTCTTAGATAGCCATTATCAAAGAAAGTAAAGCCCGCCCTAGCGCCGAGCAGAGCCGGAAAAACCCGCCATTTCGCGCCTTGCCGCGCGCCGCGCCGCGTCCGCGCCGCCCTTGCGACCCCGCACGGCTTCGGGTAAGCTTGCCAAACTTGTACAGACCGTCCTGGTCGTCGGATCGCTCACCTTTTGCGGGAACCATGCTAAACACCTTTATCCAGCGTCTGGCCGTCCTGGCGGCGGGCGCGCTGACCGTCCCGGCGGCGCTGGCGCAAACCGCCCCGACCACCGCGCCGGCCGCGTCCAAGCCCTACCGCCAGACCATCGGCTGGGTCAGTATCGAGCGTCTGCTCAGCGAATCGAAGCTGGCCAAGACCACCGAGGCCAAAATAGAGCAGGAATTCGCCGCCCGCGACAAGCAGATCCAGGAACAAAGCGCCGAGTTCCAGCGCCTGTCGGCCGAACTGGCCAAGGCCACCACCTGGGACGAGGGGCAGCGCACCAAGCGCGTGCTGCTGCTCAACAACCTGGACATCGACATCCAGCGCAAGCGCCGCAACTTCCAGGAAGATCTGATCCAGCGTAAGAACGTGGCGCGCGCCGAAATTTCCAGCAAGGCCTACGCGCTGATCCAGCAGATCGCGCCGCAGCAGAATCTGGACATCGTGCTGGTCAACCAATCCTACTTCATCAGCGACCGCGTCGACATCACCGACCTGCTGCTCAAGGCCCTGGACCAGTAAGCGCCGGCGCTCGGCCGGCGTCAGCGCGATCCCGGCGCAGTCAGTATAATTGACTCAAATGAGAATGATTTTCATTGTCAATTAATCAGGCCCGGCCATGAACACCAGCACCGCCAGTACCCCCTCCGTCCCCTCCTCCCCCGCGCCGGCAGCGGTGGCGCGCCGCTTTTCGTGGGCCCGCTTCGCGGCCGTGGCCGGACCCGGCATGGTCGTCATGCTGGCCGACACCGACGCCGGCAGCGTCATCACGGCCGCCCAGAGCGGCGCCCAGTGGGGCTACCGCCTGCTGCTGCTGCAAATCGTGCTGGCGCCGGTGCTGTTCATCGTGCAAGAGCTGACGGTGCGGCTCGGCATCGTATCCGGCAAGGGCCACGGCGACTTGATCGAACAACATTTCGGCCGCGGCTGGGCCCTGCTGTCGGTCGGCACGCTGGTGCTGGCCTGCGTCGGCGCGCTGCTCAGCGAGTTGAGCGGACTGGCCGGCGTCGGCCTGCTGTTCGGCGTCCCCGCGCCGCTGAGCATGGCCGTCATCGTCGGCGCCCTGGTGCTGATGGCCTATACCGGCTCCTACCTGTCGGTCGAGCGCATCGCCATGGCCATCGGCGCTTTCGAGCTGGTGTTCCTGGTCGTCGCCTGGCGCGCCCACCCCGATCCAGCCGCGATGGTGAGCGGCGCCCTCTCCATCCCGTGGGCCAACACCAATTATCTGTACCTGGTGGCGGCCAATATCGGCGCCGTCATCATGCCGTGGATGGTGTTTTACCAGCAGTCGGCCGTGGTCGAGAAAAAACTGACGGTGGCCGACCTGCCGGCCGCGCGCTGGGACACGGCGTTCGGCGCCGTCGTCACGCAAGTCATCATGGCGGCCGTGCTGATCGCGACGGCGGCCACGCTGGGCGCGGCCGGCAAGGGCGGCGTCGCGCTCGACACCGTGCAGCAGATCGCCCAGGCGATCACACCCTTCCTCGGCGCCGGCGGCGGCAAGATCCTGTTCGCGATGGGCATGAGCGGCGCCGCGCTGGTGGCCACCATCGTCGTCACGCTGACGGCGGCGCGTTCGCTGGGCGAATTGCTGGGCGTGAAACACTCGCTGGAACACGCGCCGCGCGAGGCGCCGTGGTTTTACGGCATCTACACGGCCGCGCTGGTGGCCGGCGGCGTGTTCGTCGCCTCGGGCGTGAACCTGGTCAGCCTGAGCGTCGGCGTGCAGGTGATGAACGCGCTGCTGCTACCCATCGTGCTCGGCTTCCTCTACCTGCTGGCGTGCCGCCTGCCGCAGCCGTACCGCCTGAGCGGCGCCTATGCGGCGGTGGTGGCGCTGGTCATCGCGGCGTCGGCCGGCTTCGGCGTGTATGCGGGGCTGTCGGGGATTTTATAAAATTAACTTTTCCAGACTCAGTAATTATCTGCTCAATCCAGACTTCCTCTTCTCCACACCGTCGGCCTATCTCGGCCGACCGGCCACATCAAAAACGAACCGATAGGGAATTTTCGAATTGCCTGTCGTCGTGACAATCCGTGTATTTTCCATATGAGCAAGATGCTATCCTTGCTGCTTAGTCTACTTCCGGCCAGCACCAAACTGATGCCGGTGCTGACCCATCACTTGTCGACTCAAGAGGAAATTCTATCTTGCTGCGAGCTGTTTTTTCGTCAAAGGGCGATGGAGCAGTTGTCCTGGAATTGCGGGCTGCGGGCGCTGACCCGTTGCAGAAAAATTTTGCTGGGGTTTCGGCCCTGTCACTAGCGGACACGATTGCCAACTATCCAGTTGCCCAGTTTTTCTCGGAAGTTACCGTACCAGAAAGCACATAAACCAATGCCAAGCATGAGCTCATCAGGCCGGTGGCAGCCAAAAGCCGCCGTTGTAATCGTAGTTGATTTCCTAAACAAGGAGCGAAAATGATACTACCCTTAATACTTGGTACTGGCGTCGGGGCCGGGTCCGGAACTGCACTCGCTGTTGCTCTGCACAGTTCTACTTTGGGATTCTCTCTTGGCGTCGGAATAGGCATTGCGACAGCATTTACGTTTGCTATCGTGATAAAAAAGAAAGCCTAGAAAGGTGACCGACAACGGCCAGCAGCTGCCGTTACGACTTTACTGACGAAGCAACAGCGCTCGCTTCTACTATTGCAATGAAAAATGACGCATGAATCTCAAAAGGAAAACGCAGGAAATTGTTGGTCACCCTTATCGGGATGCTTTGTTCTATAACTTCCCGGGAGGACTTCGTTTTGAGTTGTCCGAGGGTGGGAGTCCACTAGACCAAGTATTGACCGCGTTGCGCAAAGCGACCGTAGTCTACGATGACGTTTTTGCCAAAGAAGAAAAGATACTCGTCCATCTACTCACGTTTCTTCCGCTATCCCGATTTGGGTTGCGTCGAAAACTTCGAGAACTCCAGATAGCTGGGATAAGCATCCCAAGAGTTCGAGAGCTTTGGTCGGACATGGAGGACCAAGGCGATGATGAAGTCTCATATAAGCGCGCATTTTTCCCACATCAAGCTTGCTGTTCGAAATCCATGAGCACACCCGCTCCGAACATATGACGCCAGCTCAAATCCAGCGGCAATTTGCAAATGCCCGGAGCAACGGCTATGAAGCACATCAATGTAATGCCAGATGGCTTGCCGATTAATAGGCCCGTAGCGATGCCGATGCTATTTGTCGAAGCGAGCTCTGACTCGCTTGCCGATGCTACCCAATCGCCGCACCGGGAATTGCTGCCGCATCACTGGTTATCGGCCGACTATTCTTTGCCATCATGGGAAGGTCAGGTCCATGCCGAGCATCCTGATAAGGAAGAAGGTGACGAGCCCCAGGCTCAGGAGCGATAGCACGAAGACTGCGGCCACCTTGCCGCTCGCGCGTAGCACCGCGCCCTTCTCCCTCCCCTTCCCCTTTTTCCCTTGATCGTAATGCCACTTGACGGCGTAGAACATGCCGGTGCCGAGCACGATAAGCTTGAACGCGACGAAGACTATAGGGATCCAATCCATCATTTTGAGTATTTTCCAGGCTATTACTTGACACTATCTATCGTGAGGGGCACTACCTCAAAACGCTGCTTCAGCAGCTTCATTTTTTGTTCCAACCATCCCCCAGGCATCCTGTTTGACCCTTTCATTATATCTACCCATGAAATAACAATGGCATCCAGCGCGGTGAATCGCCGCATGCAGATGAGAGAGGGGAAAACGTCAGCGACTGCAATGCAAGGTTGGTGTTGCTACAGGTTCTGATGCATACTACTTAAAAGCAATTTCCATACATTGAGACAAAATGTCCCAGTTAACAACCATACAAGACGAAAATTTGCCAATCTGGTTGCCGCGATTGGCCGGGAACAAAGGGCCACGTTTTTTGCAGATTGCGGATGCGTTGCAGGCGGCGGTGGTAGGCGGATCGCTGAAGCCGGGTGACCGTCTGCCTCCGCAGCGCCTGTTGGCGGCACAGCTGGACGTCGACCTGACGACGATCACGCGCGCATACGACGAGGCCAGACGCCGCAACTTGTTGGAGGGCCGCGGCGCCCGGGGCACTTATGTCGCGGCGCCGAAAGTCGAATTGACCGCTATCCTCGACCTGAGCATGAATACCCCGCCACCGCCGGATGGCGTGGACTTCGATGACATGTTGAAACAAGGTTTGTCTCAAGTATTGATGCGGGCAGACAATGAGTTGCTGATGACTTACCACTTGGGCGGGGGAAGCGACTCCGACCGTAAGGCTGGGGCCAAATGGCTGGCACCGATGTTTGGACATCTGGATGCTCGACAGCTTGTTGTCTGTCCGGGTGCGCAAGCGGCGATCGCCGCGTTGATCCTTGCGCTGACGGAGCCTGGCGATGTAATCCTGGCCGAGCCGACGAGTTATCCCGGCTTGCGTGCCGCGGCGACCCAATTCGGCCGGCACATCATTGCGGTGGAGGCGGACAAGCACGGGATGGTGCCTGAGATGCTTGAGCAAGCGTGCCGCCGGCACAAGCCCGGGCTGGTCTACCTCAATCCGACATTGCAGAACCCGACCGCCATCACCATTCCGGAACGCCGGCGCAAGGAGCTCGCCGGCATCGCGAAGCGCTGCAATGTACGCATCGTCGAGGACGATCCCTACTGGCTCCTTGCCGATGCCCCGCCGCCGCCCATTGCCACGTTGGCCCCGGAACAGGTGGTCTACATCTCAACCCTGTCGAAATGCCTGACGCCCGGCTTGCGTGTCGCCTTCGTGCTGATACGCGACCCGCAAGAACGCGAACGTTTCCTGGTCGCGCTAAGATCATTTGCGCTGATGGTCGCTCCCCTGACGGCCGCACTGGCCACTCAGTGGATACTCGACGGTTCGGCTGACGGATTGATGGAGGGCGTACGCAACGAGGCGCGCCTGCGCCACCGGATGGCTCGGGATATTCTGGCGGGGCGGTACAGCGGCTTGGGTGACGGCCTGCATGTCTGGCTGGAGTTGCCGGCGTATTGGCCCCCCTCGCAGCTGGCGCGTGCGGCCGACCGCGAGGGCATCGCAGTCACGCCGGCCGAGGCATTCGCAACTGGCAGCGTATCCGTGAATGCCATTCGGATCTCTTTGGGCAGCATCAAGGACCGTGGACGCTTGCAGGCGGGTCTTCAACGGCTGTCCCATCTGCTTGCGCGACGGCCCGAGTCGTTCAGCGCTGCGGTGGTTTGACTGTCCAGGAAACACCGTGCTTCATCCGGGAGTTCGGCATGCATGCGGGCCTGTCGGAGATTTTTTTAAACGCAAAAATCGAACCCAAGACCTTGATTTATTCGGACTACGCTTTCTTCGCCACCGCCTGGGTCGCCAGCGACGACAAGACCCGAGCGGCGCCGGCGCCGCTCACACCGGCCACAGCGGCGGCTCGTCCATCAGCGCGACCTGCTCGCGCAGCTCCAGGATACGGTCTTGCCAATAGCGCTGCGTGTTGAACCAGGGGAAGGCCGCCGGGAAGGCCGGGTCGTCCCAGCGCCGCGCCAGCCAGGCCGAGTAGTGGATCAGGCGCAGCGTGCGCAGCGCTTCGACCAGGTAGAGCTGGCGCGGTTCGAAGTCGCAGAAATCCTCGTAGCCGGCCAGGATGTCGCCCAGCTGGCGCACCTGCTCGGCGCGCTCGCCCGACAACATCATCCACAGATCCTGGATCGCCGGTCCCATGCGGCTGTCGTCGAAGTCGACGAAGTGGGGGCCGGCGTCGGTCCACAGCACGTTGCCGCTGTGGCAGTCGCCGTGCAGGCGCAGCTGCGCCGTCTCGCCGGCGCGCTCGTAGCAGTGGCGCACACCGGCCAGGGCCTGGTCGACGACGCTGGAATACGCGCTCAGCAATTCCGGCGGGATGAAGCCGTTGGCCAGCAGATAGTCGCGCGGCTCGATGCCGAAGGTGTCCGGGTTCAGCGCCGGCCGCTCGGCATAGGGCTTGATGGCGCCGACGGCGTGGATGCGGCCGATGAAGCGCCCTATCCATTCCAGCGTGGCCGGGTCGCTCAGCTCCGGCGCGCGGCCGCCGTGGCGCTCGAAGACGGCGAAGCGGAAGCCGTCGAACTGGTGCAGCGTGGCGCCGTGCACGGTCAGCGCCGGCACCACCTGGATTTCGCGCTCGACCAGCTCGGCCACGAAGGCGTGCTCCTCCAGAATGGCCGCGTCGCTCCAGCGCGCCGGCCGGTAAAACTTCACCACCAGCGGCGCGCTGTCTTCGATGCCGACCTGGTAGACGCGGTTTTCGTAGCTGTTGAGCGCCAGCAGGCGGCCGTCGCCGCGCAGGCCGATGCTGTCGAGCGCGTCGAGCACGCAGTCGGGGCCGAGGCGGGCAAACAGGTGGGCGGGATGGGCGGCGGCGCCGTCGTGCAGGTCGGTAGTCATGCCGCCATTGTACGGGGCCGCGCCGCGCCGCGGGCCCTTCCCTGCGCAATCATCTGAGCGCAAGCGGGCCACGCAGCGTATACTGTCGCCTTCCATCCAATAAAAAAGAGCAAGCCATGCAACTCGACCAGCCCCTGAGCGAAAAAGAATTCGACGAACTAGACCAATTCCTGCTGTCCGAGCGCAGCCCCGAAGATGCGATGACGATGGATACGCTGCACGGCTATCTGACGGCGATCGCCATCGGCCCGGAAACCATCATGCCGGCCGAGTGGCTGCCGCGCGTGTGGGGCGACGATGTGAAGGATGTGCCGAAGTTCAAGAACGCCAAGGAAGAAGAGCGCATCATCGAGCTCATCATGCGTTTCATGAACGAGGTGCTGGTGACGTTCGAAGTGGCGCCGAAAGAATTCGAGCCGCTGTTCGTCGAACACGAATACGAAGGCCAGACCCTGATCGACGCCGAAGCGTGGTGCTGGGGCTTCTGGGAAGGCATGGAATTGCGCGACGGTTCCTGGGACGCGATCTGGGAATCGGAGATCGCCGAGCTGATGCAGCCGATCTACCTGCTCGGCGCCGACGAGATCGAGGAAGAGGAACTGCCGCTGGTGGAAGATCCGGTCAAGGCCCACAAGCTGGCCGTCGACCTGGAAGCGAATCTGCCGGCCATCTACAAGTTCTGGGTGCCGCGCCGCAAACCCGCCGTCGCCACCATCAAGCGCGACGAGCCTAAAGTCGGCCGCAACGACGACTGCCCTTGCGGCAGCGGAAAAAAATACAAGAAGTGCCACGGCGCCGACGGCGGCGATGTCGCCGAAGCGGGCGACGCCGGCGATGCGGCGTAATAAACCGATGAAGCTGATGTGCCGATGAGCGAATAAGCTCATCAGCGTGGCGGCTACACCTCCCTGCCCGGATCGGCGGCCATCGTGCCGCCGATTTTCATTTCCGGACCCGGGCGCCGGACGCCCGCCCGTCCGCCTGGCGCGGCACCAGCGCCAGCAAACCCAGTATCTGCTGCGGATCGGCCGGTTTCGACAAATGGTAGTCGAAGCCCGCTTCGCGCGCGCGGGCCCGGTCTTCGAGCTGGCCGTAGCCGGTCAGCGCCATCATCAGCGCGTCGGCCGTTTGCGGCGAGCGCCGCAAACGCCGCGCCAGTTCATAACCGTCGATATCGGGCAGGCCGATGTCGAGTATCAGCGCCTGCGGCGCCAGCGTCGCCGCCAGCTCCAGCGCGCGGGCGCCGTCGTGGCACACCGTCACGTCATAGCCGGCCGCCTCGGACAGCAGCAGCGCCAGGCTGTCGGCGGCGTCGACGTTATCGTCCACCAGCAGCACCCGCAAGCCGCCCTGATCGGCGCGCGCGGGCGCCACGCTCGGCGCGGCGGCGCTCCGCGGATCGGCCGCCAGCAGCGGCAGGCGTAGGGTGAAACAACTGCCTTGGCCATCGCCGGCGCTGGCCGCCGTCACGCTGCCGCCATGCAGCTCAACCAGGCTTTTCACCAGCGCCAGTCCCAGACCCAAGCCGCCCTGGGCGCGGTCCGGCGTGCGCTCGCCCTGCGAGAACGGCTCGAACACGCGCGGCAGCAAACCGGCCTCGATGCCGAAACCGTTGTCGCGCACCGTCAGCAGCGCCACGGCGGCGCCCTGCCCGGCGGGCGGCGATGTCGACGCTAATACCGATGCTGATGCCGACGATGGCGATGGCGATGCCGACGGCGATCCCGACGGCTCCGGCTCCGGCGCCGACGCCGACGCCGACGCCGACGCCAGCGTGACCTCGATGCGGCTGTGCGGCGGGCTGTATTTGGCGGCGTTGTTCAACAGGTTGCTGAGCACTTGCACGAGGCGGGTCTGATCGCCGCGCACCCACAGCGGCTGCGGCGGCAGCGTCAATTCCAGATGGTGCTGCTTGGCGGCGACCAGGCTCTCGGCCTGCTCCACGGCGTCGGCGACGATGCGGCGCAAATCGAGTTCCGTCGCGTTCAACGTCACCAGCCCGCGCGTGACGCGCGACACGTCCAGCAAATCGTTGACCAGCCGCGTGATGTGGCCCACCTGGCGCGTAATGACTTCGCTCGCATAGTTCAACCGCGCCGCGTCCAGTCCCGGCATCTTCAGCAAGTGGGCCGCGCTGCTGATCGGCGCCAGCGGGTTGCGCAGCTCGTGGCCCAGCATCGCCAGGAACTGATCCTTGGCCATGTTCTGCTGCTCGGCCTCGCGCCGCGCGCGCTGTTCGCGCTGCAGCAGCTCGTCGCGCTCGGCCTCGGCGCGCGCGCGGTCCTGGCCCGCCGTCAGCAGGCGCACGCCCGCCGCGTGCAGGGCCGCGTGCAATTCGCGCACCTCGCGCACGCGCGACTGCGACTGCGGCGGCGCCACGCCGCGTCCCAGGTTGATCGCCTCGTGGGCGGCGGCGTCGATGGCGCGCACATGGCGGCCGCCGAAAAACAGCGCCACGCCGCCCGCGCACAGCAACGCCGCCAGCATGCCCAGCCCCGCCACCCAAGTGGCGCGCCGCGCCGCGCCGTCAATCGTGGTCACCGGCACGGCCACGCCGACGGTCCAGCCGGACAGTAGCGAATGGGTGTACACATCATACGATTCGCGCCCTTCCCAGGTCTGGTGGCGCAGCATGCCGCTGGGCGCCGCCGCCGCCGCCGCAATCAGCTCGGGCCGCGCCAGCTTGCCTATCATGTCGTCGGCGCCGCCGGTGCGCGCCAGGAAGCGGCCCTCGCCGTCGAGCAGGCCGACCGTGAAGCCGGCCGGGATGCGCGCGCTGGCGAACACCCGCTTGAAGTGTTCGATGGTGAAGGCGCCGGTCAGCAGATAGCGCTTGCCGCCGTGGGTGTAGACCGGCACGTCGAGCGTGGCCATCATGCGGCCGGTGACGGCGCCGCGGAACACGCCGGACGCATTGGTGGTGCCGGCGGCCAGCGTCTGCTGCGCGCGCGCGGCGAAGGGCGGCTTGGGCGGGGGCAGCTGCGCGCCATACGGCAGATAGGTGTTGAGCAGCTGCTGGCCGTGTTCGTCGATCAGCGCGATCCAGCCATCGTCGCCGCGCTGGGCGCGCCGCGCCTGCTGGTAAAAGGTCGACAGGTCGCCGGCGTCGAGCGCCGGCGCGCCGGCCAGCACTTGCAGGCTCGCCTCGGCGCTGTACAGGTCGCGGTCCACCAGCAGCGACACGCTCTGCGCCGTCTCGTGCAGGTTTTGCAGCGCGGCCGTGCGGCCGGCGTCTTCCAGCATGTGCAGCGCCACCGCCGACGACACCACCACCGGCGCCAGGATCGCCAGTGCCATCACGATCAGGTAAGAACGTATCCGCATAATGTGCGCAATAAAGAAGAGATACTTATTCTAATGGAGCGCGGGCGGCCATGGCGGCTTTGTTCGCCTATCCCATCAGTGGACGGTCAGCGCGCGGGCACCGGACGCGGAGGCTGCGCCGGCGTGTCCTCGACAAAGCGCACCACATCGTCCAGCGTCGGCGCCAGCCAGCGCAGCGGCGCGGCCAGCGTCGCCACCAGCGTTTCGTGGTTGACGAGGTCGAAATAATCCTCGCTGACCTGGTTGCCGTCGGTGCGCAGGCGGTAGGCCAGGCCGCCGGTGTTGCGCACCGGGTCGACCAGCTTGTCGTGGCGGGCCGCGATCAGCAGCGCCGGCGGCGCGCCGGCCGCCGCGTGGTTGTAGGGTTGGCTGTCGGGACGCGTGTCCGGGAAGTGGAACACCAGCCGCGCCTGCGGATTTTCGATCGGCAGGAAATCGTAGGGACCGGCCAGGCCTATCCAGCCGCGCAGCACCTGCGGCGTCATGCCCTGCTTGGCCAGCCAGCGGCCGTCGAGCGCCAGCATGGCCGCGTTGTAGGCGCCGGCGCTGTGGCCCATGACGAACAGGCGCCGCGGATCGCCGCCGTAGCGCGCCACTTCGCGGTAAGTCCAGGCCACGGCCTGGGCCGCATCGTCGAGGAAGCTGGGATAGCCGACCTCGGGATAGAGCCGGTAGTCGGCCACCACGGCGACGATGCCGCGCGCGGCCAGCGCCCGCCCGACGAAGGCATAATCGCCGCGCTCGCCGCTGGTCCAGTTGCCGCCGTAGAAAAACACCACCACCGGCGCCGCGCCGTCGGCGTGAAGGGGACGGTAGATATCGAGCTTGTTGCGCGGCCCGCCGCCATAGGCCACGCCGGCCGTCACGTCGGCAGCGCCCGCTGGCGACAGGGCGTTGATGACGGCCAGCGGCGAACACGCGGCCAGTCCGGCCAGCAGCGGCACGCCGATGACGAGGCTGAGATAGGCGCGGTGCAGTGGAGGCATGGGCTTTTCGTCCTGGACAATTTCAAGAAGACACAGCTTACCGTGTCATGATAAAAATGACAAACATTGCTATTTGATAAACTATTGATGGGAAAAACAAGGATGAGGTAATGGTAGCCGCGCTGAAGAAATGGCGCCGCCACGGAGGATGAGGCTGGATGGGGTCCGCGAGCGGGATGCCGCGGCGACTTCGGGGTCAGACCACGGTTTCGAAT
>NZ_JANXMI010000288.1 GCF_025354735.1 Rugamonas sp. | reverse complement strand
GCCCGGGCCGTGCAGGTCGACCAGGATGTCGATTTCGTGCGCGCGTATCAGCTGCGCGGCCCGCAGGTCGTCGATGCCGGCGATGCGCACGCAGTGGTCCATGCCGTTGACGAGGCGCTCGCGCAGTGCGGAGCCATCTTCGTCGCTCCAGCAAAAACCGTAGACTTCGACCAGCGCGCGGTCGTGCAGCTGGTACAGCTCGGCGCTCATGCGCGCCACCGGGTGCTCGCGGAAATCCGGCGACAGGTAGCCGATGCGCAGCCGGCGGTGGCGGTAGCCGGCGGCGTCGGACAGCGGCGCGCCGGCTGCCGGCTGCAGGCTGGCGTGGCGCCGCGCCGCGGCCAGTTGCCGCGCCGGATCGTCGCTGGCGGCCAGCGTGGCGGCGGCCGAGGCGGCGTCCAGCAACTGCGCGAGGTCCAAGCCCGGCAGGGCGGCCAGCACGGGCCAGACGCATTGGCGCTGGCGCAGGTCG
This sequence comes from Rugamonas sp., assembly GCF_025354735.1. GTDB lineage: Bacteria > Pseudomonadota > Gammaproteobacteria > Burkholderiales > Burkholderiaceae_D > Rugamonas. The sequence goes on along the minus strand of NZ_JANXMI010000288.1, from coordinate 10,528 downwards.
ATCCAGTGCCCGATGACGCCGGGCTGGGCGGGATCGAGCAGCAGGCTGCGCGTCAGCGCCTCTTCGGCGTCCGCGTCGCGGCGCTGCAGCGCCGACAGGCGGCCTATGTGATTGAGCAACTGGATCCGCGGCGCGCACGGGGCGGCCGGGTCGGCATCGCACAAGTCCAGCCCTTCGCGCCACAGCGCCAGGGCGGCGTCGGGGCGGCGCCGGCGCTCCATCAGGGCGCCCAGGCCCAGCCGGGCCTCGGTGAAGCCGGCGCACAGCGCCAGCGCGTTGCGATACGATGGCTCGGCGCCGGGGTCGTCGCCGGTCTGCACCTGCAGCACGGCCAAGTTGTACCAGGCCGCATACAGCAGCGGCGTGTCGCAGTGCGCGAGCCACAGCCGGTACAGCGCGATGGCCTGTTCCGGCCGGCCCTGTCCGGCCAGCAGGCCGGCGATGCCGATCAACTCGGTGATCGCCAGCACGCCCAGCCGCGCCTGCGCCAGGGCCAGCGTCGTCGCCTCCGCGAGATTGCCGGCGGCGATGGCGGCGCTGATGGGCTGGGACATGATGGCGTCAGGTCCGCGGCGCGCCGCTCAGCGCGGCAGGAACCGGATCACGTAGGTGTCGGGCTGGGCGTCGCCGAAGGCCAGGTCGGGGTCGGCGCCCATGCAGGCGGCCAGTTGGCGCAGGGCCGCTTCCAGCGTCGGGTTCGACAGCGGATGGCGCGTCAGCGGCACCCCGTGCACCGTGTCAAATCCGGCCTCGTGGAACAGGGTCAGCATCGATGCCCGGCTGAACCAGTGGCGCTCGGCGGCGCTCAGCAGGCCGCTCGCGGCGTAGCGCAAATCGCCGACCGCCAGCCGCACTTGCATGCTCCAATGCTGGGCGTTGGGGAAGACCGCGATCACGCTGGCGCCGGGCCGGATGCAGGTGCGGATGCGCCGCAGCAGCCGGGCCGGATCGGCGCTGCGTTCCAGGGCCTGGTCCAGGATCCAGCAGTCGGCGTCGGCGTGGTCGCGGAAGAAGGCGTCGTCCAGCGCGTCGATATCGACCGCCATCACCTCGCTGGCGCCATCCTGGCGCGCCAGCGCCTTGTCCGGGTGGCCGCCGGCGGCGATGTAGCGCCGGCCGCGGTCCGCCTCCATGCAGGCGCGCGCCAGCAAGCCATCGTTGGCGCCCAGTTCGACCACGGTGCGCGCCTCCGCCGGCAGCAGCAGCAGCACCAGCTGGCGCAGCTCGGCCGCGGCCTGGGTGGCGGCGCTCCATTCGTCGAGATTGTAGCTGCCGCTGCGCTTGACCGTGCCCTGCCAGTCGTGGCGCAGGTAGTGGCGGGCGGCGCTGGTGGTGTCGGCGCGGAAGTCGTCGCGCAGCCAGTCCAGGCCCTTGATCAATTCGTCGCGGCCGGCGCGGTGCAGGGCCAGCATCGGCTCGGTCATCGGCGCCCCATGCTTGGTCGGCATCGGCCACAGTCGCAGCACGTCGACGTCGACCAGCATGCAGGCCGGGTGCAGATAGCGGATCGCGCCGTCCTCATAGTCGACGTCGAAGCCGCCCTCGTTGACGTGGTTGACGTAGCCGACCCCGTACATGCCCGGCTTCAGTTCGTCCCGCAGGCTTTCCAGGAAGCCGGCCTTGACCACCTGGATATCCGAATCGAGCACCAGCACCGGACCGTGCAGCGGCAGGTTCTGGAACGCCCACGCCATGCCGGGGCCGTGGTGGATGTTGTAATCGAAGTGGAGCACGCGCACCTCCGGATAGCGCGCGCACACCGCCTCGATCGCCGGATACTGCTCGGCGCCCGAACCGTCGATGATGGTGACGGGGTTGCGGTAATGGGCGCGGAAAGTGCGCAGCAAGTCGTCAATCAGCTCGGCCGAATTGTAGGAGACGGAAATGACCGGGATCTGCTCGATATCCATGGTGAACGGGCCCAAGGTCAGCCGCGATCGTAGACCGCTTGTTCGGCCGGATCGAGCGGGAACGACGGCGTGCCCTTCATGCGCGCGTGCGGCGGCCGTATCTCGCGCTTCTCGATCACCATGATGCTGTCGTAGTAGTGGATCGCGAACGCGCTGCGGGTGAAGTCGTTGACGGCCAGCGCCGGGTCACGGGTGTACCAGGCGTTGAGCTGGTCGATCAGGTTCTTGGTGTATTCCATGAAGGTGTGCGGCTGCTTGTAGCCGCCGCCGAAGAAGCCGGGCCAATAGCTGGTGTGCATGTCTTCGCACAGATAGACGCCACCGACGTTCAGGTGGCTCCACAGTTCTTCGAAGGTGGTGCGCTGCTGCAGCATGGTGTGGCCGCCGTCGTCGAGCACGATGTCGCACTTGGGCACCGTCAGCGTCAGGTTGCGCAGCGATTCGCGGCTTTCCTGGTCGCCGATATGGATCGTGATGCGGTCCTCGGCCAGCTCGGCGCAGCGCGGGTTGATATCGACGCCGTGGATCTGCGCCTCGGCGCCGAAATACCATTTCCACATCTGCAGCGAGCCGCCGTGCAGCACGCCGAATTCCATCATGGTGAGAGGGCGGCCGCGAAACTGGTGGAAGTGGCGCTCGTAGATCTCAAAGTAGTGCATCCACTTGTGGATCATGCGGTGTTCATGGTTTTCGAAAAAGTCGATCAGTACGCTGCCGTTGTGTTGGGTGTCCATCGAAGCTCCGGGAATGAAGGTTGGGTGATTGAAAACGGCTTATTTGTTCAGGATGATGGCCATGGCCTGCCGCAGCAGCGCATAGATCTTGTCGAGGTCGTAGGCCGCCTCGACCTGCTCGTGCACCGATGACAGATACCAGATGCAGGTCGGCAGCTTGGCCGTCAGCATGTCGCGCACCACGGCGCGGTTGCGCACGAACTTGCCGTGTTCGTGGGCGTCGCACAGCAGCTGCATCCATTCGATGTTGGCCTGGATGCGGACCCGCTCGTTGCGCTGGTCTTGCTGGTCGTGAATGCGGAAGTAGCTCAGCGCCTCCGGCAGATAGATGCAGTCGGCGTTCGAGATCGCCGCCAGCCAGGTCGCGACATCGGACAGCGTCACGTACTGGCGGCCCAGGAACATGCCGAACTGGCCCGGCACCGCGCTGCGGCGGAACAGCACCGTGGTCGGCTCGCCGACCATGTTGCGCCCATTGCTGAGCATCATGTCGCCCAGCGACGCGCCGCCGACGGCGGTGCCGATTTCGAACAGGCGCTCGGTGCCCGGCAGCGGCGCCATGTAGCGGCCCTCGGCGTCGATCAGCTGGCGGAACGAGGTGACCAGGCCGATGTTGGGCTGGCCCAGCATGCAGGCCATCATGCGCGAGATCTTATCCGGATGGAACAGGTCGTCGTCCATCAGATAGTTGATGAACTCGCTGGTCGAGTTGTGGTAGCAGTTGAAGAAGTTGTCCATCATGCCCATGCCCGGCGAGCGCAGGTAGCGGATGTAGGGGTAGCGCGCCAGATAGGGCGCGAAGCGTTCGCGCGTCAGTTCGTTGTCGCTGTTATCGCTGATGACGATTTCCAGGTTGCCCCAGGTCTGGGCCAGGATGCTTTGCAGCGCCAGTTCGGCATACTCCGGCCGGTTGTGGGTCGGCATCAGGATGGCCACCTTCGGCAGCGCGGGGTTGATCTCCGGCGCGCGGGCGCCGGCGAACTGCGGCGCCTTCAGGCCGGCGTTGCCCTTGAGGGCGATCTGCTCGAAGCGCTGCTCCAGGTCGCGCACGAATTGCGCGCTGTCGAACAGGGCGCAGTTCAGGCGTTGCTCGTGCAGCTGGCTCTTCAGCGCCGCCACCCGCGGCCGATCCAGCGCCAGCTCGACGGCCAGCGCTTCGTAGTCGGCCAGGCTGGTGGTGATCAGCTGCGGCAGGTCGACCGCGTGCAGCAGGCTGCCGGCCATGCGCGACGAGAAGGTGCGGCCGGCGCAGGTGATCACCGGCAGGCCGGCCCACAGCGCGTCGCTGGCGGTGGTGCCGCCGTTGAACGGCGCGGTGTCGAGGAACAGGTCGGCCACCTGGTAGCGCGCCAGGTAGTCGGACGGCACCACGCGCTCGGCGAACACCAGGCGTTCCTTGGCGACGCCGGCCAGCTCGGCCTGGCGCGCCAGGTTGGTGCGCACTTCGGCGATGTCGGCCACCATCCACAGCAGGCTGCCCGGCACGCGTTGCAGGATGCGCATCCAGGTCGCGAACATCTCCGGGTTGACCTTGAAGTTGTTGTTGAAGGCGCAGAACACGAAGGCGTCTTCCGGCAGCCGGTTCGCCGCGCGCGTCGGGCGCGGGCCGATGATGCGCTGGCGGTCGTTGATCTGGAAGGTGCGCGGCATGTGCAGCGGCTTCTCGGTGAAGTAGGGCTCCAGCTCCGGCGGCAGCACGAAGGGGTCGGCGATCACGTAGTCGATCGAGGGCATGCCGGTCGGGCCGGGCAGGCCCAGCCACGTGACCTGCACCGGCGCCGGCCGGTAGGCCAGGATGTTGGGACGGGCGCCCAGGGTCAGGCCGTGCAGGTCGACCAGGATGTCGATTTCGTGCAGGCGTATCAGGCGCGCGGCCTCCTCGTCGCTGAGGGTGTGGATGCGGATGTGGTGGTCCATGCCGGCCAGCACGCGCGCGCGCAGCGGCGAGCCGTCCTCGTTGCTCCAGTCGAAGCCGAACACCTGGACCTTGCTGCGGTCGTGCAGGCCGTACAGCTCCGCCGTCAGGATGGACACCGCGTGCGAGCAAAAGTCCGACGACAGGTAGCCGATGCGCAGGCGGTCGTGGCCATAGCCTTGCGGACCGCTGAGCGGGCTGACGTCCTGGATCACCTTGTCGGCGACGAAGCGGCGCGACGCGGCCAGCTGCTGGGCCGGATCGCCGGACGCGCTGAGCATGGCCAGCGCCGACGTCGCGCCCATCAGCTGTTCTTCCGCAATGCCGCTGGCGTCGCTGCTGTAGACCGGCCACTTGCATTGCTTCTGGCGCAAATGGACCCAGTGCGTGATGACGTTCTTTTGCTTGGGATCGAGGCGCAGGCTGCGCGTCAGCATGTCTTCGGCGCCCGGGAAGTTCTTCTGGATTTCCATCAGGCGGCCCAGGTTGTTGAGCGCCTGGATGCTGAACGCCTTGTCGGCGGCCAGTTCGGGATTGCTGTACTCGAGCAGCCGGTTCCAGCTGGCCAGCGCCTCGTCCGGGCGCTTCAGGCGTTCCAGCAGGGTGCCCAGGTTCAGGTGGGCCTCGTTGAACTGCGGATTCTGCGCCAGCGCCATGCGGTAGGCCGCCTCGGCGCCGGCGGTGTCGTCGGTGGCGCCGAGCATCACCGCCAGATTGAACTGCACCGCGTACGCGAGCGGCGAGCTGGTGTTGGCCAGCCAGGCGTGGTACAGCTTGATCCCGAGCGGACGATGGCCGGCGTCGACCAGGTCCTGGCCGGTCTGGAACAGCTCGATGATTTGCAGTGCGCCCTTCTGCGCATGGGACAGGGCGGCGCGTCCGGCGGCGAGGACGGCTTCAACGTTGGTGGTGGGCATGCGGTTCGGTCGGTGAGGGGTTGATCAGGCGCGCAGATAGCGTTGCAGTTGTTCTGCGTGCTGTTCCGGATGCAGGAAGAAGAAATTGGTCGGGACGGTGTGTTCGTCCATGCTGCCGAATTCGACCAGGCGCCCGCCCTCGGCGGTGTAGACCCGGTAGCCGATGGCGCGGAACAGCTCGAAAATCTCGTTGGGGTTGTAATCGAACTTGGCCGACCACTTGCGCAGGATTTCCGACAGCACGATGGGCTTGTCGCGCGCGATGGTCTGCCGGCCGCCCTTGAACACCAGCAGCTCGGCGCCTTCGACGTCGCACTTGATGAAGTCGACGCGGGTGCCGGTGTCGGCGCAGAAGCCGTCCAGCGTGCGCACTTCGCACTGCGCGGTGCGGACGTCTTCGCGGCCGGTCAGGTTGACCGCCGAGGCGTTGCCCGAGCCTTCGGGCGGATAGTAGAAGGTGAACTGGCCGGCCTGCTCGGACAAGCCGAAGTTGTACGGCTGGATGTTGGCGCTGGCGTTCAGCGCCAGGTTTTCCCGCAGCCGGGCATAGGTGGTCGGGATCGGCTCGAAGGCATACACGGTGGTGGCGCGGCGCGAGGCGGCGATGTTGATCGAGTACCAGCCGATGTTGGCGCCGATGTCGAAGAAATTGGCGCCGTCGGCCACCAGGTTTTCCATCATCGTCGACTCTTCCTTCTCGTAGTCGAAGAAGTTGAGCGTCTCCATCGGCGCCACGCGGTAGTCGCCGGGCGTGCAGGCGATGCGGATGCCGCGGTCGCGCGACGTCATGATGACCTTGCCGTCCTCGACCTCGATCTTTCTGACGTTGGTCTGGCCGATGTAGGCGGCGTAGTCGAACAAGGCCGCGTGGTGCGCCTCGTACATGGTCTTGATGAAGGTCGGCTTGTCGATGGCGCCTTGCTGGAACTGGGCCAGCGTATCTTGGATCGGGATCATGTCAGCATTCACGGTAGGGGTTGGCGGTTCAGGCGCGGGCGGCGGGCCAGCCGTCCAGCTTCAGGCCCATTTTGTCGCGCAGGAAGTCCTGGCTGCCGGCGCTGCTGATAAAGGTGTTGGGTATCGCGATGCGCTTGATGGCCGGCAGCGTGCTCAGCACGCCGGCGCTCAGCAGATCGTGCAGGCCTTCCAGCACCGCCGAGCCGAAGCCGCCGTTGGCCTGGTGTTCCTCCAGGGTGGCGACGTCGGTGTAGCGTTGCGCCAGTGCCGCCAGTTGCGCGCTGTCGATGGGATTGACGAAGGGGAAGCTGTACAGGTCGACCTGGGGCGCGTGCCGCTCCAGGTAGCGCGCGGCGTAGCCCACCATGTCGCCGGTCGCGAACACGGCGGCGCCGGCGCCGGCGCCGACGCGCACCGGCACGATGCCGCCCAGGGTGAGGACCGGCGGCTGCGCGTGCAGGCGCGGCTCGCCGGCCTTGTTCAGGCGCATGTAGCACGGGCCGCGGTGCTGGCCGATGAAGGCGGTCATGGCGTCGACCTCGGCCGGGTCGCCGGGCGCGGTGACCACCATGCCGGGGATGGTGCGCAGCATGCCCAGTTCCTCGGTGGTGTGGTGCGAGGTGCTGAGCGGGCCGTAGGCATAGCCGCCGCCGACGGCGATGATCTTGACGTTGGCTTCGTGATAGGCGACGTCGTAGCGGATCTGCTCCATCGCGCGCAAGGTCGGGAAGTTGCCGATCGAGTAGCAGAACACGGTGTAGCCCTCCAGGCTCAAGCCGGTGGCCAGGCCGACCATGTTCTGCTCGGCGATGCCGACGTTGAGGAAGCGCTCCGGGAAGGCGGCGGCGAACGGTTCCAGTACAGAGTAGCCGAGGTCGCCGCACAGCAGAAAGATGCGCGGGTCCTGGTGCGCCTGCGCCATCAGGGTCGTGATAAAACTGTTTCTCATTGTGGATCCTCTTGCAGCAGCTCGGCGCGCGCGGCCGCGAACTGGGCGGCGTCGGGCGATTTGTAGTGCCAGGCCAGCTGGCCTTCCATGAAGCTGACACCCTTGCCCTTGACGGTGTGGCAGATGACCACGCGCGGCTGGTCGCCGCGCCCTTGCCTGGACAGCGCGGCGGCCAGCTGGACGTGGTCGTGGCCGTCCACTTCCAGCGTTTCCCAGCCGAAGGCCCTGAACTTGTCGGCCAGCGGCTCGAGGTTCAGCACCTCGGCGGTGCTGCCGAAGCTCTGGATCTTGTTGTAGTCGACCACCAGGGTCAGGTTGGCGAGGCGGTGGTGCGGCGCGAACAGGATGGCTTCCCAGTTCGAGCCTTCATCGAGCTCGCCGTCGCTGACGATGGCGTAGGTGTGCCAGTCGGCCTTGCGGCGCTGGCCGGCCAGCGCGACACCGGCGGCCACCGAGAGCGCATGGCCCAGGCTGCCGGTCGACAGTTCGACGCCCGGCACCTTGTGGTTGACGTGCGAAGTGAAATAGCTGCCGTTGTCGGTGAAGGTGTCGAGTTCCGCCCGCGGGTAGAAGCCGGTCTCGGCCAGCACGGCGTACAGCGCGGTGCAGGCGTGGCCCTTGCTGTAGAACAGGCGGTCGCGCTGCGGCGCTTTCGGCTGCGCCGGGTCGATGGTCAGCAGGCCGCCGTACAGCACGGCCAGCACGTCGGCCACCGAGAAGGCGCCGCCCAGGTGGGAGGCGCGCTTGTTGTGGCACATCTGCAGGCATTGCAGGCGGATGCGGCGCGCCAGCGCGGTGGTGTTGGCGGTGTCGATGGTGTCTGGGGTCGTCGGCATCATGGCTTTACAGGTAGCTTTCTATGGTGCGGCGGAAGCCGTCGGCCAGCGAGGTGGCCGGACGCCAGCCCAGCGCCGCGGCCTTGGCGATGTCGGGGCAGCCGCGCGCGACGGCGCTGGCCAGGTAGTTGTCGCCGGGCGGACGCTCGACGTAGCTCAGCGTCAGGCCTTTTTCCGGGTACAGGCCGACCAGCAGCTGGCCCAGCGCGCGCATGCTGATTTCGCCGTCCGGGTTGCCGATGTTATAGGCCTGGCCGGGCACGCCGTCCAGCAGCACTTTCCAGAAACCGGCCACGGCGTCGGCTGAATAGCAGAACGAGCGCGTCGCCAGGCCGTCGCTTTTGAGCGCGATGTCCTGGCCTTGCAGGATGCAGGCGACGAAGTCGGCGTACACGCGGCCGTCGTCGAGCAGCATGCGCGGGCCGTAGGTGTGGAACGGGCGCGCGATGGTGGCCGGCACGCCGAACTGGTGCTGCCACGACACGCACATGTTCTCGCCCATGCGCTTGCTCTCGGCGTAGCAGGCGCGCACATTGGTCGGATCGACGGCGCCGTAATCGGCTTCGGCGGTCGGTACCCGGCTGGCCGTGCCATACACTTCGCTGCTGCTGAAATACAGGAAGCCTTTGCTGGCGCTGGCGCGCGCCAGTTCCAGCAGGGCCGCCGTGCCCAGCGTGTTGGCGCTCAGCGTGCCGACCGGATCGGTCGCATAGTATTTCGGACTGGCCTGGCTGGCGGCGTGGATGATGTAGCCGGGCTTTTCGGCCAGGGTGAACGGTTGGCTGACGTCCTGCTCGATGCAGACCAGGTCGGCGCGCCGGGCGTAGTGGGCGTAGCGGCGCTCGAAGCCGGCGCGGCTGCGCACCATGGCCAGCACGCGGATGTCCAGTTGCCGTGTTTCGTTCAGGTACAGCAGCGTCTCAACCATGTAGGACGGCAGGAAGCCGGACGCGCCGCTGATGCAGACGGTTTGCCCGGCCAGCCGGTTCCAGTCGACGCCGGCGCCGGCCACGATGGCGGCCATGTCGGCGCTTTCAATCGGATGGCGCGTCGTTGGGGTCATCTGGCCCGCCTCAGAAGCCGACGCCGAAGAATTCCTCCAGCTTGGCGATGGCGAAGTCCAGCATCTCGCGCGTCAGGCCGGGGAACACGCCGATCCAGAAGGTGTCGTGCATGACGCGGTCGGTGTTGACCAGCTCGCCGGACACCCGGTAGTTGCGGCCGATCATGTAGGGTTGGCGCGTCAGATTGCCGGCGAACAGCAAACGGGTACCGATCTTGTGCTGGTCCAGATAGGTCAGCAGGTCGACCCGCGCCACGTTCGCCGCCGGCTTCAAGGTCATCGGGAAGCCGAACCACGACGGGTCGGAGTGCTCGGTCGCCTCCGGCAGGATCAGGAATTCGGCGCACGACTGCAGCCGCTCCTTCAGATAGGCGAAGTTGTCCTTGCGGGCCTGGATGAAGCCGGGCGCGCGGTCGATTTGCGCCAGGCCGCAGGCCGCCTGCATGTCGGTAATCTTGAGGTTGTAGCCGAGGTGGCTGTAGGTGTACTTGTGGTCGTAGCCCATGGGTAGCGTGCCCAGGCATTGGCAGAAGCGCTTGCCGCAGGTGTTGTCCTTGCCCGGCGCGCAATAGCAGTCGCGGCCCCAGTCGCGGAACGATTCGGCGATCATCTTCAGTTCCGCGTTGTTGGTGAACACGGCGCCGCCTTCGCCCATGGTGATGTGGTGGGCGGGGTAGAAGGACATGGTGCCGATGTCGCCGAAGGTGCCGACCATCTTGCCGCGGTAGGTCGAACCCAGCGCGTCGCAGCAGTCCTCGATCAGCCACAGATTGTGCTTCTTGCAGATGGCGGTGACGAGGTCCAGGTTGTAGGGATTGCCCAGCGTGTGGGCCAGCATGATGGCCTTGGTTTTCGGCGAGATCGCCGCTTCCAGTTGGGTCACGTCGATATTGTAGGTGCCCAGTTCGACGTCGACGAACACCGGCACGGCGCCGAATTGCAGGATGGGATTGACCGTGGTCGGGAAGCCGGCCGCGACGCCGATCACTTCATCGCCCGGCACGATCGCGCGCGAACCCAGCTTCGGCGAGGTCAGCGTGTTGAACGCGACCAGGTTGGCCGAGGAGCCGGAGTTCACGGTGATCAGGAAGTCCACGCCGATCAGCTTGGCCAGCCTGGCCTCGAACTGGTCGTTGAAGCGGCCGGTGGTGAGCCAGGCGTCGAGCGAGGCTTCGACCATCAGTTCCATCTCCGGCGCGCCGACCACTTTGCCGGCCGGCTGGATCACCGTCACGCCGGGTTCGAAA
>NZ_JANXMI010000262.1 GCF_025354735.1 Rugamonas sp. | reverse complement strand
GGCGGCCGCGGCACCGGCCGCCTCGCAGTGAACGCCGGCGCGGCGCCTGCTGTTCCCCCTTAGTCGATCTCGATCACCAGCTTGCCCTTGGCCGTGCCGTCGGCGATGGCCTGGTGCGCGGCGTCGACCGTGGCCAGGGTGTAGCGCCGCTCGTCGAGCAGGATCGTCAGCTGGCCCGCTTCGACCAGCCGGGTCGCTTCGCGCATGATCGCGCCGTGGCGGGCGCGGCCCTCGCCGGACAGCAGCGGCAGCAGCGTGAACACGCCCGAGTACGTGGCGGCGCGGAAGGACAGCGGCGCCAGCGCGTGGCTGCCCCAGCCGAGGCAGCTGACCACATGTCCGCCGTGCAGCCGGGCCACGCCGAACGAGGCGTCCAGCGTGGCGCCGCCGACGGTGTCATAGACCACGTCGAAACCCGCGCCGCCCGTGTAGCGCTCGGCGTATTGCTGCGGCGTGGCGGCCCGGTAGTCGATGGCGGTGGCGCCGTAAGCGGCGATGAGGTCGAGCGACGCGGCCGAGCCGGTCGCGTACACGTCGGCGCCGTAGGCCCTGGCGATCTGCACGGCGATGTGGCCGACGCCGCCGGCGCCGCCCTGCACCAGCACCTTCAGCGGCGCGCCCGCGCCGGCCGCGTCGATGCGGGCGCGCTCGATCAGCCCTTCCCACGCCGTGATGAACACCAGCGGCAGGGCGGCGGCGGCGCGCATCGTCATATTGCGCGGCTTGATGGCCAGCAGGTCGGCGTCGACGGCCGCGTACTGGGCCAGCGAACCGGGCACGCCGCCTATGCCGCCGGTCATGCCATAGACTTCATCGCCGACGCGGAAGGCGTCGACGCCGGCGCCGACCGCTACGACCACGCCGGCCAGGTCGATGCCGAGGATGGCCGGCAGCCGCACCCGGGCGTGGCCGGCCTGGCCGGCGTGGATCTTGACGTCGAGCGGGTTGACGCCGCTGGCGTGGACGCGCACCAGCACCTGGCCGGCCGCCGCCACCGGGCGGTCTATGGTGCTCAGCGTCAGCGGCGTGTCGTAGGCGGCGAGGACGGCCGCTTGCATGGTGGTGGTCTGGGTCATGAAGTTCTCCTGGGGTGGGTGGGTCGGATCCGATGCACCCAGTATAAGCAGGTCCGGCGGTGGAAAAAATAGGCCGGCCGGTAATTCATTATCCCTAAAACGTGGATAATCGATGGCGGGGGCGGCGTGCCCGGACACGATGGGAAACGGCATGGACAGGCTGGAGGCGATGCGGGTGTTTTGCGCGGTGGTGGAAACGGGCGGCTTCAGCCGGGCGGCCGGCAGGCTGGGGCTGTCGACGTCGTCGGTGACCAAGCAGGTGTTGGCGCTGGAGGCGCATTTCCGCGTCAAGCTGCTCAACCGCACCACCCGCAGCATGTCGCTGACCGACGAGGGCCGGCGCTGCCACGCGCGGGCGCTGGCGCTGCTGGCGGACATGGCCGCGCTCGAAGGCAGCCTGCACGACGCCGCCCATTTGCCGCGCGGCAGCCTGCGGGTCGACCTGCCCGGCATCGTCAGCCGGCTGTACGTGGCGCCGGCGCTGCCGCGCTTTCTCGCCGCCTATCCCGACATCGCGCTGCGCATGACGGCCGGCGACCGCCTGATCGACATGGTGGAGGACGGCGTCGACGTGCTGGTGCGCATAGGCGCGCTGGCCGATACGCGCTTGATCGCGCGCAGCGTGTGCCGCACGCGCTACGTCTGCTGCGCCTCGCCCGACTTCCTGCGCCGGCATGGCGCGCCGCAGACGCCGGCGCAGCTGGCCGATTTCACCTGCCTCAATTTTCTCTATCCGCAATCGGGCCAGCTGCGGCCGTGGCGCTTCCAGCGCGATGGCCAGCTGGAAACGCATACGCCGCGCGGGGCGGCGGCGATCGACCATGTCGACACGCTGATCGCGGCGGCCGTGGCGGGCGCCGGCATCGTCCAGCAGTTGTCGCTGTCGCTGGCCGCCGAGCTGCGCAGCGGCGCGCTGGTGCCGGTGCTGCAACCGTGGCAGGCGGCGGGGCCGGACGTGTCGGTGCTGGTGCAGCACCAGCACCACCGCACGGAACGGATCAGGGTGTTTGTCGATTTTATCGCGCGCTTGTTCGCCGACCAGCGCCCGGGGTGACGTTTGATGCGGCGCCGATGCGGCGGCGACACCGGGGCCAGCGCATCAGCGGCTCAGCGCGACGGCCCGGCCGGCCACGCGCGGCGCGACCGCGCGACCCGGCGCCGCCAGCGCCTGCAAGGCGCCCTCCTGCGCCGTCAGCTTGAAGCGCGCCACCTGGCCCGCCAGGTGCGCGGCCTGGTCTTGCAGGCTGGCCGCCGCCGCCTGCTCGACCAGGGCGGCGTTCTGCTGCGTCACCGTGTCCATCTCCGTCATCGCCAGGTTGACGTGGCTGATGCCGGTGCTCTGCTCGCTCGACGCGGACGTGATCGCGGCCATGATGGCCGTCACCCGCGACACGCTGGCCACCACCTGTTCCATCGTGCTGCCGGCCTGGGCCACCAGGACGCTGCCGGCGCCTATGCTGTCGACCGAGGCGCCGATCAGGGTCTTGATTTCCTTGGCCGCCGTGGCGCTGCGCTGGGCCAGGCTGCGCACTTCGGTGGCGACGACGGCGAAGCCGCGGCCCTGCTCGCCGGCGCGGGCCGCTTCGACGGCCGCGTTCAGCGCCAGGATATTGGTCTGGAAGGCGATGCCGTCGATGACGCTGATGATGTCGACGATGCGCGCGGCCGAGGCGTTGATGGCGTCCATGGTCCGCACCACCTGCGACACCACCTGGCCGCCCTGCTGCGCGACGGCCGAGGCCGACAACACCAGCTGGTTGGCCTGCACGGCGTTGTCGGCGTTCTGGGTGACGGTCGAGGTCAGCTGTTCCATCGACGCCGCCGTTTCCTCCAGCGAGCTGGCCTGCGACTCGGTGCGGGCCGACAGGTCGAGGTTGCCGGCCGCGATCTGGGCCGAGGCGGTGGCGATGGTGTCGGCGCTGCGGCGGATTTCGGCGATGGTGTCGACCAGGTTGCTCTGCATGGTCTTCATGCCGTAGAGGATGCTGCTGCGGTCGCTCTCGTGGATACGCACTTCATTGCTCAAGTCGCCCAGCGCGATGTGGCTGGCCACCTGTTCCGCGTACTCGGGTGTGCCGCCTATGGTGTGGCGCAGGCTGCGGTTGATGACGCTGACGATGGCCGACAGCACGATGCACACGGCCAGCAGCACGGCGCCCGAGCGCAGCAGCGACGCCTGGAAGGCGCCGTCGATGTCGTCCATGTAGACGCCGGTGACCAGGTTCCAGTCCCACACGGCCACGTGCTGGACCCGGCTCATCTTCGGCACCGGCTCGGTGGTGTTGGGCCGCACCCAGTAATAGTGGACGAAGCCGGCCCCGGCGGCGCTCTTGCCGACGCTGACGATGTCGCGGAATAGATACGTGCCCTTGGGGTCCTTGAAATTGCTGACGTCCTTGCCATTGTTTTCCGGCTTGGTCGGATTCATCAGGGAAATGGTGTCGCCGTTGGTGACGCTGATATAGCCGTCCTTGCCGAAGCGCATGGCCTTGAGCGCGTCCAGGGCCCGCTTTTGCGCCTCGTCCTTGGCCATGGCGCCGGACTGGACCTGGTCGGCATACAACTTGACGACGCCGGCGCCGATTTCGCCGATATTGCTCAGGTCGGCGCTGCGTTCCTCGATGCGCACGCTGCGGATTTGCACGGCGTCGAAGATAAAGATGGCGCTGATGCAGACCAGACTGCACATCAGGGGCAACCACAACTTCTGCTGGAAGGACAGTTTAAGCACGGCACGCTCCGGTCGTCTAAGTCGTACAAGGGGTTGTACTAAACAGAATACGCCGAAAGAGTTTCCGTGACAGATGTTTTAACGAAAAAAAACAGACGCGGCGAGGGGGATCGCCGGGTCTGTTTCAAAAATCGCAGTCGGGGGTGGCCGGCGCGCGGCCGGCCGGGACGCTTAGTTGGCGTGGGTCTGTTTCAGCGTCGCTTGCGGATAAACCGCTTCGCTGACGTCGAGCTGCCCGGCGGCGCGGGCATGCGCCACGTCGGCCTTGACCTGGGCCCGGGTCAGCGTGCCGGCCGTCTCGACGATGCGCGGATAGTCGGCGTCGCTGATGGCGAGCGAGCCGTCGGCGCGGGCCTGCGCCACCTGGGCCAGCACGTCGGCGCGGCTCAGGTGCGAGACGGCGGCCGGCGTCACCGGATAGGTGGCGTCGTTCTGGTCGATCAGACCGGCGGCGCGCGCCTGGACCAGCTCGGCTTGCACCTGGGCGCGGGTGACGCCGCCGTCCGCCAGGGCAAAGCCGGCGACGGTCAGCAGGGAAACGGTAGCGATGAGGTGTTTGATGTTCATTTGGTACTCCAATCAGATAGGTGTGGGAACAATCTTCGAAGAGTCCTGCAAGTGCGGCTGATCGATGGAGTGATATTAGTATTTAAATTTAAGATAAAAAAGCGCAATTAACCACTCAAACCCATCGGATTATCGGATTTGTTGATTTATAGAAAGACCATGGCGCGACTTGGCGCTCGGCCGTTGCAGGACTGCGGCCGACGGCAACGCGACGCCGCCGGGGCGCTGGCGCCGCGCACTGTGTCAAAATGCGGCTACTTTGAAGGAAACACCATGAACAAAAACGACGCCATCAAGCGCATCAACGACCGTCTGGGCAAGCCCGCCCTGACCGACAAGAACACCCACTACGCCGACATCGGCATCTACGGCAGCGAGCCGGGCTGGTGGCTGAAGATTCCCTTCCTCGGCTTCAAGCAGGATCTGCACTTCATCCTCAACAATGAAAAAGGCAAGACCTTCCAGCATTTGAAAATCGACGGCGGCAAGATCCTCAGCCCGGCCAAGCAGTTCCGCGCCGGCGATGGCGCGGCCGAAGCATTCCTGCCGTCGATCAATCCGCGCCGCCTGGCCGACGCGCTGGCCGGCGGCAGCAAATACAACTTCACCAAGCACTTCGTCGCCGATTACAAGCATTAATATAAACAATATGAACGATATAAACTGTTTATATCGTTTAATCCATAGACGCCAGCGGCCCTATTGTTGAGATGCATGGCCATCCTTCGCATCCAGGATGCGAACGGGATATCGACTTGACTTGCGACCGGTCAAAGTCCAACAGCGACGGCATCAGTAAGCTGCTCTTTCCAGACTCGACTCGGAAGGGGAATATGATGGCTTATCGTTATATCGATGCCGCACGGCTCACCGGCACGGAATGGGTAGGTTCGCATGAATGCGTCGCCTTGGTCAGATCTATGCCTCCGCACCAGTGACCAGCCGTTGGACACAGGGCAGCGCCGTTCGCGGCAGCACGGATATACAAGCGGGCACAGCGATTGCGACCTTCATAAAAGGTAAATATTTAAGTCGCAGCAGCGGCAATCACGCGGCGTTTTACCTCAGCCAGAATCTCATAGGCATTTGGGTCGTGGAGCAATACCGCAACATAAAAAGCGGACTGATTCGAAAACGATTTATACCGTTTAGAAAAGGAAAGTTCAGCCCCTCCAATGATGGCGACGCTTATTCGGTCATCGAATGATGCGGCGCTATGCCATGCCGCTGACCTTCGCTTTCATCGCGCCCACCCTTTGGGCGGCGGAGATGCACTGCCCGCCGGCGCTCGCGATCCAGTCCACTACCCAAGCGCCGGCGGGCTGGTCCGCTTTCGATGATGCGGACCATAGCCAGCATCAATTCTTCTTTGCGGAGTTCAGCGACGGCCCGCCGCAAGCGCGGGCGCTGCTGCTCCATTCGAAGGAAGCCGATCTGCCGCAGGGTCGCCTGCTGACCTACGATTTCGATGCCGCGCAGCAGCCTTGGCTAATTTGCTCTTACACCACAAGCTCGCTGACTCTCAGCCAAAGGTTGCCGGCGGCGATCAGGCAGTGCCGGGTGACGCTCGATAAAAAAACCGATTTCAGCACCGTCAAGAAAATCGAGTGTTTCTAACGATCAGTCTTGGCGCTGATCTGGAACCGCTATTCCGCCAGGCCGGCGGCGATAGCGGTTGCCACGGCGCGCGCGTGGGCGCCGGCTTGCGGCAAGCCGGCCAGCTTGGCGGCGGCGCGTTGCAGTTGGCTGCCGTTACGCTGCTGGAAGGTATCGGCGTCGGCGCTGGCGTCGATGTCGCGCAGCAACGCCTGCGCCGCCTGTTCTATGCGGTCGCTGTCTTGCGGCGCATGGTCGATCAGGCTGGCCAGGTAGGTCACGCTCCATTGAATCCGCGTGGCCGGGCCGGTGGCGCCGGCGGCCGCTTGTTGGTACCAGTCGAGCATGGCGGCCGTGTCGCCGCGCCGCTTGGCGCTGGCGGCCAGGCTGAGCATGAAATAATAGGGCGAATGCGAACGCGGCAGCTCGGCCAGCAGCAGCGCTTCGGCCAGTTGCGGCAGGCCGGCGTCGTGCAGCGCGCCGACGGCGGTGTTGACCAGCGCGTGGCGTGCGTGGGGGTCGACGGACACGGCCAGCATCGCGCTGCTCATGGCGGCGATCTGGCGGCTGATTTGCTCGGGCGGCGCGGCGGCGGCGGCGGCCGGCCCTACCAGGCGCGCCAGCCGCATTTGCAGGCGCAGCGCGCTCAGGCGGTCGGACGCGCCCAGCCGCGGATCGCCGCTCCACGCTTTGGCGGCGGCCGACAGCGCGGCCACCAGTTCGGCGCGGCGGCCGGCGGTGGCTTTAATCAAGGCGATGCCGCTGTTGCCGAGGAGGTCCATGTTGGCGCGTGCCAACGGCGCATCGACGAGGATGGCGAGCAAGGCATCGGCATCGGGCCCGGCGTCGACTGCCGGCGCGCTGCTCGCATGCATCGCGTTGATCGCCACCATCGCGTGCAACGATAAGCGTGCCGCAAAACGGCCGGCGTCGGCGTCGGCCGGGCAAGCCGCCGCCAGCGCCGTCAGCGTCGCCGCCGGATCGCGTCCGCCGAGCAGCCGGCCTTCATCGGTGTCCCATGAATAGTGGCTCAGCAGCGCCCACTCGTCCGTCGCCAGCGCGCGCTCGGACGTCAACGCCGCTTGCAGCGACTGGGCCGCCGTGTAGTTTGCTTGCAGCGCGACGTCGAGCGCGGCGATGAACAGTTCACCGTCCAGCTCGCACGGCAGGCGCGTGATTTCGCTGCCGTCGGGCCGGAACAGGAGCAGCGTGGGATAGCTGCGCAGCCGGTATCGCGCGGCCAGCGCCTGCGCGCCGGGACTGTCGCCGTCGAGGCGGACGGGCAGCAGATGGCGCATGCGCGCGGCGAAGTCGTCGCGCGCGAAAATGTCGGCCTTGACGCGGTTGCACGGCGGGCACCACGCGGCGCCCCAGTATAAAAACAGGGCTTGTCCGCCGGCGGCGGCCTGCGCGAAGGCGGCGGCCATGCCGTCGCCGGCGGCCGGCCCGGCCGCGCCGTCGCGCCATGCGATCCGGTTCGACGCCACCGTCGCCGTGGCCATCCCAGCCATCTCGCTCATGTTCGCTCCGTCGCCGCTCAGTCGCGGGCCAGCGCCAGGAATTCGGTGCGCATGGCCAGGTTGGGTTGCAACTCGCCCAGCATGGCCGAGGTGATGGTTTCTTCGCCCGGCGTGCGGATGCCGCGGCTTTCCATGCACAGGTGGCGGCAGCGCACGACCACGCCGACCGCTTTCGGTTCCAGCACTTCCATCAGCGCGTTGGCGATCTGCATGGTCATCCGTTCCTGCACTTGCAGGCGCTTGGAAAAGCAGTCGACCAGGCGCGTCAGTTTCGACAGGCCGACGATCTTGCCGTTGGGGACGTAGCCGATGGTGGCCTTGCCGAAGAACGGCGCCAGGTGGTGTTCGCAATGGCTGTAGACGGGGATGCCGCGCACGACGATGAGCTCGTTGTACTGTTCGGCGCCGTCTTCAAACGCCTTCAGCAGTTCGACCGGATCCTGGCCGTAGCCGGAGGTCCAGTGTTTCCAGGCCTTGCCGACGCGGCTAGGGGTTTCGACCAGGCCGGGACGGTCCGGGTCTTCGCCGAAGCTGGCAAGCAGGCGACGCCAGTCTTGCTCCGAGAATTCTTCTTTAGACATGATCTGCAACCATAAAATTAACGATTGCCGACAGTATATAGAAAAACCCGCCCCGGCCCGGGCGGCTCAGCGCCCCGGCGGCCGGTGCGCGTTGATGAGCTCGCTGGCGATGGAGACGGAAATCGGCGTCTCCGGCCACTCGTCGTCGGGGCCGAACCAGCGCGCCTCGGCGATTTCGGCCGGGTCGACGCGGATTTCGCCGTCCAGGTAATCGGCCGTGTAGGCGATCATCAGCGAGTGCGGGAAGGGCCAGGACTGGCTGCTGAAATAGCGCAGATTGTGCACCCGCAAGCCGACTTCCTCGTACACCTCGCGGTGGATCGCTTCCTCGACCGATTCGCCCGCTTCGAGGAAGCCGGCCAGCGCCGTGTAGCGCTTGTAGGGCGAGGCGCTGTGCATGGCCATCAGCACCGAATCGCCCTTGCGGATCAGCACCATCATGGCCGGCGAGATGCGCGGGTAGGCCGTCATGCCGCAATTCGGGCATTTGGCGCAGCGCTCGCCCGGCCCGAAGTGGTTGGGCGTGGCGCAGGCGCCGCAATAGCGGTGCGTGCGGTGCCATTCGACGATCTGGACCGCGCGCCCGGCCAGGCCCAGCAGCTTGTCGTCGAGCTGGCCGAACAGCGTGCGCAGGCCGTGGAAATGGTAGTCGGGACCGGGCGTGGCGTCGTCGTCCAGCCAGGCGGCCTGGTAATAGACGCCGCGCCACAGGCCGATGGCGTGGATGCGCTCGGCGGCCGGCGCCAGCGTCGCCGTCACGGCGGCCGGCGGCAGCGTCAAATCCGCGTCGCGCAGCAATAAAGTCTCGCGGTGAAATAGCAAGGTGATGGTGTCGGCATGCACTTCGGGCCGGATTAATGGCGTAAAAGCAATAGGTGTGTGTAGCATATCGGCCATTCCGCAAGATATTCGATAGTCATAATCTTACCGTGGATTCACAGTCATTACCGCGCGTTCCACGATGTGCGGCGTGGCCGCGCTCAGTTATTGCCAAGTCGTTGCTCAGCTCATCGCTAAGTCATTGTTTTGATACCAAGATTTAAGGTACTTTTACCTACTTGCTCTCAAAATCAGCACGTTTGAGGTTACTATATATTGCCTCCTGGAGATATTTACATGCCCTCAATACTGCTGAACCTGTCGACCGCCGACGTCGCCGCCCTTACCACCGTGCAGATCGCGCAATTGACCACGGCCGACATGGCGGCAATGACCACATCACAGATAGGGGTATTGAGCAGCCTCCAGCTACCCGCGCTGAGCACCCAGGATATCCGCGCGCTCGGCGCCACGCTGCAAGGCTTGAGCAGCGACCAGTTCACGGCGCTGGCCTCGCAGCAGATCGGCGCCTTCGGCACCGACGCGGTGGCCGCCATCGCCACGGCCAGCGTGGCCGTGCTCAATTCGGCCCAGCTGGGCGCGCTCAACACGGCGCAGATTCGGGCCCTGACGACCGACCAGGTCGGCGCGCTCGTCAGCAGCCAGATCACGGTACTCAAAACCAGCCAGATCGCCAGCCTCACCACGGCCCAGCTCGACAGCATAGGCAGCGCCGACGTCGCCCTGCTCGGCACGGCGCAGCTGAACGCGCTCAGCGCCGGCCAGTTCGCCAGCCTGACGACGGCCCAGATCGCCGCGCTGACGGCGAGCCAGAGCGTGGCCCTGAACACCGCCCAAGTGGCGGCCCTGACGACGCTGCAACTGGCCGCCTTCGGCACCGCCGACGTCGCCGCGCTGACGACCTTGCAGACCACCGCCCTGTCGACCCAGCAACTGGCCGCCCTGACGACGGCCCAGGCCGCCGCATTGGCGACCCAGGATGTGGCCGCCCTGAAATCGCAGCAAGTGCTGGCCCTGGGCACGGACAGCATCGCCGCGCTGCAACTGCCGCAAGTGCAGGCGCTGACGACGCAGCAGATCGCCGTTCTGTCGAGCAGGCAGCTGGCCGCGCTGAACAGCGACCAGATCGGCGTGCTGAGCAGCGCGCAAGCCGTCGCCCTGGGCACCCAGCAAATCGCCGCGCTGACGACGCTGATGCTCAACAGCCTGGGCACGGACGACTGGGCCGCGTTGAAAACGCAGCAAATCGCCGCCCTCACCACGGCCCAGACCGCCGCGCTGAGCACGACGCAGATCGCCGCGCTGACCACCTTGCAGGCCGCCGCCCTGGGCACCGGGCAAGTGGCCGCGCTGACCACCGACCAGGCCGCCGCCCTGACGACGCCGGACCTGGCGGCGCTCAAATCGCAGCAGGTGCAGGCGCTGTCGACCGCCAGCATCGCCGCCCTGGCCAGCGCGCAAATCGCCGCGCTGACGACGCAGCAAATGGCCGTGCTGACCTCCAAACAGCTGGGCGCGCTCAGCACCGACGATATCGTCACGCTCAATTCGGCCCAGGCCGACGCGCTGACGACGCTGCAAATCCAGGCCCTGTCGAGCGACCAGCTCAACGCCCTCGACAGCGCCGATTTCGCCGCCCTCAAAACCCAGCAGATCGCCGCGCTGAGCACACGCCAGTGGTCCGCCCTGACCACCGGCCAGATCGCCGCGCTGACGACGCAGCAGGCCGCGGCCCTGACGACGGCCCAGCTCGCGGCGCTGACCAGCGACCAGGCCGCCGCGTTGGCGACGCCGGAACTGGCGGCGCTCAAATCGCAGCAAATCCAGGCGCTGGCCAGCGCCAGCATCGTCGCCCTCGGCACGCTGCAAATCGCCGCGCTGACCACGCAGCAAGTGGCCGCCCTGACGACCAAGCAAATCGCCGCCCTGGGCACCGAACAGCTGGCCGCGCTGAACACGGCCCAGGCGGGCGCGCTGACGACGCAGCAATTGCAGGCCCTGAAAACCCAGCAGCTCGACGCCATCGGCAGCGACGACATCGCCGCCTTCAAGACGCAGCAGATCGCCGCCCTGACGACGGCCCAGCTGGCGGCGCTGACGACGGCCCAGCTCGACGCCCTGTCCTCGCAGCAAGTGGTGGCCCTGACCACGCAGCAAGTGGCGGCGCTGACGTCCGACCAGGCCGCGTCGCTGACGACGCCCGAAGTGCTAGCCTTGCGCACGCAACAGATCGCGGCGCTGGCGACGGCCGCCGTGGCCGCGCTGACGACCGACCAGTTCGCCGCGCTGGCGACGCTGCAAGTGGCGGCGCTGGCCACGCGCCAGGTGGCGGCGCTGACGACCGACCAGATCGCCACGCTGAGCGCGGCCCAGGCCGACGCCTTCGCCACCCAGCAAATCACGGCCCTGAGCACGACCCAGCTGGCGGCCCTCAACACGGCCGACTTCGCCGCGCTGAAAACGCAGCAAATCGCCGCCCTGCTGACCGCCCAGCTGGCCTCGCTGAGCACCGACCAGATCGCGGCGCTGACGACGGCGCAAAGCGTGGCGTTGACGACGGCGCAACTGGCCGCGCTGACGACGGCCCAGGTGGCCGCCCTGACGGCGCCGGACCTGGCCGCGCTGAAATCGCAGCAAGCCCAGGCGCTGACCACGGTCGGCGTGGCGGCGCTGACGACGGCCCAGGCCCAAGCTCTGACCACTTTGCAGATCAGCGCCCTCGGCACGCGCCAGATCGCGGCGCTGACGAGCGACCAGATCGGCGTGCTCAACAGCGCGCAAACGGCGGCGCTGACGACGCTGCAAATCGCCACCCTGAGCACGCTGCAACTGGCGGCCCTGACGACGGCCGATTTCGCCGCCTTGAGGACGCAGCAAATCGCCGCCCTGACGAGCGCCCAGGCCGCCGCCCTGGGCACCGCCCAGATCGCCGCCCTGACGAGCGCGCAAACGGTGGCGCTGACCACCCAGCAAATCGCCGCCTTCAACAGCGACCAGGCCGCCGCCCTGCTGACGGCCGACGTCGCCGCGCTCAAAACCCAGCAGCTGCAAGCGCTGGCCACGGCCGCCATCGCCGCCCTGGCCACGGCCCAGGTCGCCGCGCTGGGCACGCTGCAAATCGCCGCCCTGACGAGCAAGCAAATCGTCGCCCTCGGCAGCGACGACTTCCTCGCCCTGAGCACGGCCCAGGCCGCCGCATTGACCACCCAGCAATTGCTGGCCGTGGCGACGGCGCAGCTGGCCGCGCTCGGCACCGACGACTGGGCCGCCCTCAAGACCCAGCAAGTGGCCGCCCTGAGCACCCGGCAGATCGCCGCGCTGACGACCGACCAGATCGCCGCGACGCGGACCCAGCAAATGGCGGCGCTGAGCACGCAGCAAGTGGCGGCGCTGGGCAGCGACCAGATGCTGGCGCTGCGGCCGGCCGACGTCGGCGCGCTGGGCAGCAACCAGGTGGCCGCCATCGCCACCGGCGACATCGCCGTCCTCGCCAGCGCGCAGCTGGCGGCGCTGGGCACGGCGCAGGTCGCCGCGCTGGGCACGCAGCAAATCGTGGCCCTGGGCAGCGACAATATCGCGGCCCTGAGCAGCGCCCAGGCCGCCGCATTGACGACACGCCAGATCGCCGCCCTCAGCACGCTGCAAGTGAGCGTGCTGACGACGGCCGACATGGCCGCCCTGAAAACGGCGCAGCTGGCGCAACTGAGCACGGCCCAGGCCGCGGCGCTGGGCACCGACCAGCTCAACGCCCTCAGTCCCGTGCAAATCAACGCCCTCGGTTCGGCCCAAATCGCCGGCCTGGGCAGCGACACCATCGCCGCCCTGACGACGCAGGACTTCGCCGCCTTGAACACGCTGCAACTGGGCGCCCTCACCACCGCCCAGGTCGCCGCGCTGACGAGCGCCGAAATCGTCGCCCTGACGCCGCAGCAGGCCGCCGCGCTGAGCACGCGCCAGCTGGCCGCCCTCACCAGCGACCAGTTCGCCGTCTTGCGCACGGCCGACCTGGCCGCCCTGTCGACGCTGCAAATCCGTTCCCTGAGCACGGCCGACATCGCCCTGCTGAGCACCGACCAGATCAGCGGCCTGACGGCGCTGCAAGCGTCGTCGCTGAGCACCAGCCAGATCGCCGCCCTCAACACCGACCAGGTGGTCGCGCTCAACGCCACGCTGCTCAACGCGCTGATGACGGTGCAGATCAGCGGCCTGAGCACCGACGGCCTGGCCGCCCTGACGACGCGGCAAATCACCGTGCTGTCGACTGCCCAGCTCGATTCCCTCAGCACGACCCAGTTGCAGGCCTTCACCAGCATGCAGATCGCGGCCCTCAATTCCAGCCAGGTCAGCAGTCTGCTGAGCAACCAGATCGCCAGCCTCAACAGCGTGCAACTGGCCGCCCTGACGGTGGCCAACGTGGCGGCCCTGCGCACGGCGCAGGTCGCGGCGCTGACGACGGCCGAAGTGGCGGAGTTGAGCACCGACCAGATCGCCGCCCTGACGACGGCGCAAATCGTCGCCCTCAGTTCGCGCCAGCTGGCCGCCCTGGGCACCGACCAGGTCGCCGCCCTGCAAACGGCCGACGTGGCCGCGCTGGCCACGCGCCAGTTGCCCGGTCTGGGCAGCGACGACATCGCCGCCCTGCGCACGACACAGGTGCAGGCGCTGACGACGGCGCAGCTGAGCGCCTTGTCGACGGCGCAGACGGTGGCGCTGGGCAGCGCCGACATCGCCGCCCTCAACACCAGCCAGGTGGCGGCGCTGACGACGGCCCAGGTGGCCGCGCTGAGTACGCTGCAATTGTCCGCGCTGAGCACCGACGACATCGCCGCCCTGCGCACGGCCCAGGTGGCGGCCCTGACGACGGCCGAGATCGCCGCGCTGAGCACGGCGCAAATCGTCGCGCTGACGACGGCGCAATCGGCCAACCTGGGCACGCGCCAGATCGCCGCCCTGGGCACGGACCAGGTGCGGGCCCTGCAATCGGACGACCTGGCCGCCCTGAAATCGGCGCAGATCCAGGCCTTCACGTCGGCCGGGCTGGCCGCGCTGACGACGCTGCAACTGCAAGGCTG
>NZ_JANXMI010000247.1 GCF_025354735.1 Rugamonas sp. | reverse complement strand
GGCGGGTCGCTGTCGTATGCCGTAATGTGTGGCTCGTGATTTTGCCGCCTTCTTCGGATATGCCAGCACGCTTTACCAGATATCTCAGCCATGACGACAGGCCGTTTTTGTCGCCGCACTTAGTCGGGAATACGAAGTTGTTGATCCGTGCTGGGTAGCGACGTTCCATGACGGCTCGTAACGCTTTAGACATCAGAGCGAGTGTATCGTTGCCATTTTTCAGGCGACGGACAAGGATCGTGTTGTTCTCGAAGTTTATGTCCGACCACTGCAAGTTGCTGGCTTCGGTGATGCGAGCAGCTAAATGCGACAGGCATACTATAAGATCGTGGTTGTCCTGCCGGCACCTATCCGTGGTGGCGTTCTTGCCCTTGTATTTGATATTTGGCGAGAGCAGCGCCAGGATTGCAGCTTCTTCCTCAAGCGTGATCACGCGGAAGCGGGTCAATGCTGGCTTGATGCGGTCCAATTTAGGGCCGGGAGATAGCCGCTTTTCGATGCAATAATTGACCAGTGCGTTCCAGTAAGTGATGAAAAGCGCCACGGTATTTTGTGCCCGGCCAAGGGTAATCATGTGCTGGACGGCGGCTTGCACTTGATGTTTCTGGATCGACTTCATTGGTCCGTCGGGCATTAGGGCTTTCCAGTGCCGCATTTGCACCTCGGCCACGCCGTAGCCTCTGCTGTGCTTGCGTACAGCCAGAAAGCCGTCAATTGCTTCATACAGCATTACAGGTCGTTCGCCCAACACACGGATTTGTTGCACGGCTTCGTGATCCCACTTGCGAGCGATTTTGGTCGCCAGAGCTTTGTCATCCGTCTTTGTCGAACGGTTGAGCATGACGCCGTCGATCATTTTGCGCCATTGCCAGATGCCGTTGCGCTGCACTAACCCCATCATTAACTCCTGTGTTAACGCAATACTGGCACTGCGCAAAAAATGCGCAAATCCTCCTATAGAGCGTGTGCAAAAAGCGTGCAAAACAGCGTCTGGGAGCGTGTGCAAAAACAGTATTGCGGAGGTCAAACAGGGTGCACTGATGTTATCAAAATATCAATATAAAATTGATAAAAAGGCAATGTTTATTGAGGCGATGTGGGCTTCGAATGCGCGGACAGGTTAAAATTCGGGGCAGTAGGGCAGAGTAGCGGCGACATGCCGCAATCCCTTGTTTAACGATGCTGGACGATTGCCCATTTAAATGAACCTGCCCGAAATCAACACGTCTCTTTTCAAACGGCTGCGATTTATTCTGGTCCAGACCAGCCGCGCAGGCAATATCGGCGCCGTTGCGCGGGCCATGAAAACCATGGGATTTCACGAGCTGGTGCTGGTGTCGCCGCGCTTCGACGGCGCCCTGCAAGACCCGGAGGCGGTGGCCTTCGCCAGCGGCGCCGGCGACATCCTGGCCGGCGCCCGCATCGTCGGGACCATGGCCGAGGCGCTGCAAGGCATCAATTACGCGGCGGCCGTGTCGGCGCGGCTGCGCGAATTTTCGCCGCCGGTGACGACGCCGCGCGACGTCGCCAGCCAGCTGGCCGCGCACGGCGAATTGCATGCGGCTCTGATTTTTGGCAACGAGCGTTTCGGCCTGCCCAACGACATCGTTGAAAAATGCAATGTGCTCATCAACATCCCGGCCAATCCCGATTACTCCTCGCTCAACCTGTCGCAGGCGGCGCAGGTGCTCGCCTATGAATGCCGGATGGCGGCGCTGGCGCTGGACTGCGCCGCGCCCACCGCGCCCGGGGCCGCCGGTGTCGGTGGCGGCGGCGGGGCCGGGGCCACGCACGGCACGGCCTGCGCCGACATCGGCTTCCACGGCGTGGCCGCCAACGTCGAGCAGATCGAGGGCATGTACACGCATCTGGAACAGTCGCTGGTCGAGATCGGCTTCCTCGACGCCGGCAACCCGCGCAAGCTGATGCCGCGCCTGAAGCGCATGTTCGCGCGCGCCCAGCTGGAGCAGGAAGAGGTCAACATCCTGCGCGGCATCGCCCGCCAGATGGTGGCCGGGCGCAAAGCCGGCCAGTGAGGGGCCGGTGCCGGCGCGGGCCGCGTCGCGGTCAGCCACGTCCGGCGGCCGTTCCGCGGTCCGCTAGACGCGGCGCTCTACTTTTTGCCGCCGGCCGCCTCCCGTCTTTGCCGTACACTACAAAAAAATAAAACACGGATGGAGACATGACTACCCGCAGATCTTTCCTGAAGATCGGCGTACTCGGCGCGCTCACGCTCGCGGCCGGGGGCGCCATCTATCGCGGCGTGAACGGCGCCGCGGCGCCGCGCCGCTACCTGCTCGACGGCCCGGCCAAAGCCGTGCTGGCCGCCGTCATCCCCTCGATGCTGTCGACCATGCTGCCGGCCGACCCCGCCGCCCGCGCGGCCGCGATCGAGGCTGCCACCACGCGGGTGCAGGGCGCCATCGCCGGCCTGCCGCTGGCGACGCAAAAGGAGGTGCACGACCTGTTCGGCCTGCTGGCCCTGGCGCCGGCGCGCCGCTTCCTGGCCGGTGTGCCGGACGGCTGGTCCAGCGCCACGCCAGCCGCCATCGACGCCTTTTTGCAAAACTGGCGCGGCCACCGTCTCGCGCTGCTGCGGACCGCCTATCTGGCCATGCACGACCTGATCCTCGGCGGCTGGTATGCCGATGCGTCGACGTGGGCCGCCATCGGCTATCCAGGGCCGCTCAAGGAACTGGGCTGATGAACAATACCAACATCCCCATCGCGCCGGCCGGCGGCGCCATCCCCGATCCCATCCAGGCCGGCCTGGCCGCCGGCTGGCGCGTCACCGACTGCACGCGCATCGGTGACGACTTCGCTCTCGAGGCCGACGTCGTCATCGTCGGCAGCGGCGCCGGCGGCGGCGTCAGCGCCGAAATCCTCACGCTGGCCGGACTGCGCGTCATCATCGTCGAGGAGGGCGCGCTCAAGTCCTCACGCGACTTCAAGATGCGCGAGGCCGAGGCCTATCCCGCCCTGTACCAGGAATCGGCGGCCCGCAAAACGCGCGACAAGGCCATCAACATCCTGCAGGGCCGCACCGTCGGCGGCAGCACCACCGTCAACTGGACCACCAGCTTCCGCACGCCGCCGTCCACGCTGGCGTTCTGGCAGCGCCACCATGGCCTGGGCGATTACACACCCGAGGCGCTGGCGCCGTGGTTCGGCATGATGGAGCAGCGCCTCGACATCGTCGAATGGGCCGTCCCGCCTAATCAAAACAACGAGCTGCTTCGGCGCGGCGCGGCCAAGCTCGGCGTGCTGACCGCCGTCATCCACCGCAACGTCAAAGGCTGCTGGAACCTCGGCTACTGCGGCATGGGCTGTCCCACCAACGCCAAGCAGTCGATGCTGGTGACCACCATCCCGGCGGCGCTGACGCACGGCGCCACGCTGCTGACGCGCCTGCGCGCCGAGCGCCTGATCTTCAAGGGCGGCCGCGTCGAGCAGCTGCAATGCGCGGCCTTGCAGGCCGACGGCCTGGAGACCAACGGCCGCCGCGTCACGCTGCGGGCGCGCCATTTCGTGCTGTCCGGCGGCGCGATCAACACGCCGGCGCTGCTGCTGCGCTCGGCCGCGCCCGACCCGCATGGGCTGCTCGGCAAGCGCACTTTTTTGCATCCGACCGTGATCTCGGCCGGCCTGTTCGAGCAGCGCGTGGACGGCTACGCCGGCGCGCCGCAGTCGATCTACTCCGACCATTTTTTGCAGACCCAGGCCATCGACGGCGCCGTCGGCTACAAGCTGGAAGTGCCGCCGCTGCATCCGCTGCTGCTGTCGACGACGATGGCCGGTTTCGGCGCGCAGCACGCGGCGCTGATGCGCCAGTTCCCGCACATCCAGGCCATGCTGGCGCTGCTGCGCGACGGCTTCCACGCCGACGCGCCCGGCGGCAGCGTCGCCATCGACAGCGCCGGCGCGCCGGTGCTCGACTATGCGATCAGCCCTTATCTGTGGGACGGCGTGCGGCGCGGCCTGCTCAGCATGGCCGAGATCCAGTTCGCCGCCGGCGCGCGGTCGGTGACGCCGGTGCACGAGCAGGCCGGCGTCTACCGCACGTGGCGCGAGGCCAGCGCGGGCATCAACGCGCTGCCGTATAAAATCCTCGCCACCCGTATCGTCTCGGCCCACGTGATGGGCGGCTGCGCCATGGCCGGCGACGAGCGCCACGGCGTGACGGCGCCGGACGGCCGCTACCACGGCGTGGAGAATCTGTCGGTGCACGACGGTTCGCTGTTCCCGACGTCGATAGGCGCCAATCCCCAGTTGTCGATCTACGCCATCACGGCGCGCATGGCCAGCGCGCTGGCCCGGCAGCTGGGCGGCCGGCCGGCGCCGGCTTGAGCGCCAGCGTGCGCGGCCGGCCCTGTTTTCCCGGGGCGGGGCTGGAGTTCAAGCGCGCTCGCGCCGTGGGCGGGAAGTGAGCGGGAAGTGAGCGGGAATATTGCCGGTTCAGTAAAATATGTTGTTCTATCGCTTGAAA
This sequence comes from Rugamonas sp., assembly GCF_025354735.1. GTDB lineage: Bacteria > Pseudomonadota > Gammaproteobacteria > Burkholderiales > Burkholderiaceae_D > Rugamonas. The sequence goes on along the minus strand of NZ_JANXMI010000247.1, from coordinate 11,845 downwards.
CGCCCCCGGCTCGGACGAAATTGCCAGCGCCGTGCAAATAATTGCGCTGGTTCCCATCCGGTGGTGGCACCATGGTGGCTTGGGCAAGGCAAGCGTGGCAACCATGCCCGCTGCCCGCTGCCGTTCTAGGCGAGGATGGACTATGCCGAATGAAATCGATCTGGACTCGTTCGTGGCGTCGCTGGACGCCGCCACGCAGCGCATATGGAGTGGTCGCGCAGGATTTTGCGTTGCGCCGTGTTGCATGTGCAGCCCGGCACCGACGTGATGAACGCCGAGGCGCACAGGCTGTGCAAGTTCGGGCAATGGTTCCTTGCCGACCGCCAGATTTTTTCCGCCCTGCATGACGAGCGTAGCGATCGTCTGGAACGGGAGCACCGGCAAATGCACAATGCCGTCAGGACGATCTGCGAGCATCTGCTGGCCGGGCGGCCGGCGGCCGTGGAAGATTTTCAGCTGTTTGAAGACTCGCAGCGCGATTTGATCGACCAGCTGGCTTTTTTCAAAAGCCTGGCCGTCAGCAAAAAGTCCCAGGTCGACGCGCTGACCGGCCTGCCGATGAGGCATTGCATGGAGAAGGATTACGATTCGCTGAGCAAATGCGTGCGCCAGCGCGGCGGCGTCGAAATCGCGATGCTGGTCGACGTCGACAATTTCAAGTTAATCAATGATAGCCACGGGCATGCGGGCGGCGACGTGGTGCTTCAAAAAATCGCCTGCACCCTCAAGCGCGTGCTGCGCGATAATGACCAGGTCTACCGTTACGGCGGCGAGGAATTTGTGTTGCTGATGGTATTACCCTGTCACATCAAGGCCGAGAACAGCGCCGCCGAGCGCGTGCTGCGTGCGATCAGGCGGCTGTCGATCAAACTGAAGGATTCCATCGTCCATCCCACCGTCACCATCGGCATCGCCATCGCCGGCGCCGAGGACACGCTGGGCAGTTTGATCGAGCGCGCCGACGGCGCGATGTATATAGGAAAAGCATCTGGACGCAATTGCTACAAGGTCGCCCAAGCGCAGGGGGAACAGCCCGCGGCGCCGTCCTGACACTGGACGCCACCGGTCGCGCGGGCGCCATCGACCCACCCATCAAGGTCCGCATCCATGATACGGCGCCTGCTGATACTATTGCTGGCCCTGCAAGCGGGCGCCGCGCTGGCGCTGGCCGTCGCGCTGCACCGGGCCTGGCATCCGGCGTGGGCCGCCGCGCTCGGACCCGCGCCGGGGTCGGCGCTGATGGGCGCCATCGACGTGGCGCTGGGCGTGGCCGCCGTGGTCTTCGTGAGGATGCTGATATCGGCCAATAACTTTCTGCTCAGCTGGCGCGCCGGCAGCGCCACGCCGCCGGCCCACCGCCTCGGTCCGCGCCGCGCCGCCGCCCTGTTCCTGGGCGAATTCAGGGCCTCCATGCTGGCGTCGTCCTACGACATGCTCAAGCCCGTCGGCCTGCGCTTGCGGTCCGCTCCCGCCTTCGATGCCGATCCCGGAGCGCGCCGGCCGCCGGTGCTGCTGATCCACGGCTACGCCTGCAACAGCGGCTATTGGGCGCCCTTGAGCGCCGTGCTGGGCCGGGCCGGCATCGCCCACCACGGCATCGACCTGGAGCCGCCCGGCTGCGCCATCGACGACTACGTGCCGCAGGTGCAGGCCGCCGTCGAGCGCCTGCTGGCGCTGACCGGCGCCGGCCGCGTCGTCATCGTCGCCCACAGCATGGGCGGGCTGGTGGCGCGCGCGTGGCTGCGGCGGCACGGCGGCGCGCGGCTGGCGCGCCTGATTACGCTGGGCACGCCGCACCACGGCACCGGCCTGGCCAGCCTGGGGCCGGGCGCCAACGCGCGCCAGATGCGGCGCGGCCACCGCTGGCTGGCCGAGCTGGCCGGCGCCGAGGACGCGGCGCGCCGGGCCGCCATCACGTCCATTTTTTCGCACCACGACAACATCGTCGCGCCGCAGGAATCGTGCCGCCTGCCGGGCGCGCGCAATGTGGAACTGGGCGGCGTCGGCCACGTCGCGCTGGGGCGGTCGGCCGCCGTACTGGCTAGCATTTTGCAAGAAATAAATGCTGCCGGATTGTAAGAACCCGCCATGGACAGCAACCATTTGTATCGGTAGACTGGAATCCGGCCGGTTCATCGATAGCGCGATAAAACATGGCCCAACCGCCTATCGGTGAGTTTTCGAGAGTTTTGCGGCCGCATGTTGCTGTATGTTATTAATACTCCGTCCAGCAATCGGAAACGCAGGCGCAACCGCTGTCGACGCGGCTGCGCCCCCGGCGCGTGGAGCACGCGTCCCACATTAGGTTCGAAGATGGCCATCGACTTCGCGACGCTGATCCTCAACGAAACTCCCGACGCCGTCATCGTGACGACGCCCGACGGCGTCGTGGTGTGCTGGACGCGCGGCGCGCAGTCGGTGTTCCGCTACAGCGAGGAGGAGGCGCTGGGCGCCGTGCTGGCCGAGCTGATCGTGCCGGCCGAATTCGGCGACGACGAGCGCGCCGTGGTGCGCCAGACGCTGGAACACGGCCAGGCCAATTACGAATCGATGCGCCGCGCCAAGGACGGCACCCTGGTCTACATCGACAGTTCGAGCAAGGCCATCGTCGGCGCCGACGGCGCTGTCCAGTACATATTGTGGAGTAAAAAAGACGTCACGCATTTAAAAGTGCTGCGCGACGCGAAATTGATCGAAGCGCGTTACGGCGGCTTGCTCGATTCGACGCCGGACGCCATCATCATGGCCAACGCCAGCGGCCGCATCGTGCTCGTCAACACCCAGGCCGAGGCCCTGTTCGGCTACGCGCGCGACGAGCTGCGCGGCGCGGCGCTCGAATCGCTGATGCCGGAGCGGCTGCGGCACGGCCACGTCGGCCACCGCAGCGGCTATTTCGCGCAGCGCCCGCCGCCGTCGCGGGCCATGGGCGGCGGGCGCGAGCTGTACGGCCTGCGCAAGAACGGCGCCGAGTTTCCGGTCGAGATCAGCCTCAGTCCCATCACGACCGAGGAGGGCATGCTCATCATGAGCGCCATCCGCGACATCAGCGAGCGCAAGCGGATCGAGCTGGCGGTACAGGAGCGCAACGTCGAACTGGCCGCCGCCAACGCCGCCAAGGACCGCTTCCTGGCCGCCATGTCGCACGAATTGCGTACGCCGCTGAACGCCATCCTCGGCTTCACCGGCACGCTGCTGATGCAGTTGCCGGGGCCGGTGAACGGCGAGCAGGACAAGCAGTTGCGCACCGTGCAGAGCAGCGCGCGCCACCTGCTGTCGCTGATTAACGACTTGCTCGACCTGACCCGCATCGAGGCCGGTAAAATGGAACTCGATTGGCAGCCGGTGCAGTGCAGCCAGCTGGTCGATGAAGTGCTGCTGATGTTGAAGCCGCAGGCGCGGCAAAAGAATCTGACGCTGGCCTTTCGCAGCACGCCGCACGACATCGCCATCATGAGCGAGCGCCGCGCCCTGCAGCAGATCTTGCTGAACCTGCTCAACAACGCCATCAAGTTCACCGAGCACGGCGAAGTGACGGTACGGCTCAGTACCGCGCGCCTCGACGGCAGCGAATGCGTCACCATCAGCGTCAGCGACACCGGCGTCGGCATCATGGAAGAGCGCCAGCATTTGCTGTTCCAGGCGTTTTCGCAGGTCGACTCCGGCACTACCCGCCAGTTCGAGGGCACCGGACTGGGCCTGCACCTGAGCCAGAAGCTGGCGGCGCTGCTGGGCGGCCAGATTTTATTCGACAGCCAGTTCGGGGTCGGCAGCATTTTCACGCTGGCGCTGCCGCTCGACGCACCGCGCCGGCCCGGCGGCAAGGCACAGAGCGGCAGCAACGAGGGCGGGGCGTTCAGCCCCGCAGGCAGTCATCACCAGGAGCGCTAACGTGTCCGCACGCATCCTTATCATCGAAGACAATCCCACCAACATGGAGTTGATGGTCTATCTGCTCCGTGCTTTCGGCTACACGCCGCTGATGGCGCACGACGGCGAGGAAGGCGTCAAGACGGCCCGGCGCGAATTGCCGGACCTGATCATCTGCGACGTCCACCTGCCCAAGCTCGACGGCTACGGCGTGGTCGCCGCCCTGAAGGCCGATCCGGCCGTGCGCGCCATCCCGGCGCTGGCCGTGACCGCGCTGGCCATGGTCGGCGACCGCGAGCGCCTGCTGGCGGCCGGCTTCGACGGCTACATCGGCAAGCCCATCGAACCGGATTCCTTCGTCACGCAAATCGAGTCTTTTTTACCGGGGATGATGTCCACCCCGGAGAAAAATGACATCGCCACCATCCTGATCGTGGACGACCATGTGCTCAACCGCGAATTTTTGATGACCCTGCTCGGCTACGGCGGCCACCGCCTGCTGGAGGCGGCCAACGGCGCCGAGGGCTTGAAGATGGTGCTGGCCGAACGGCCCGACCTGGTCATCTCCGACATCCTGATGCCGAATATGGACGGCTATGAATTCGTCACCCGCATGCACGCCGATCCGGCCACGGCCGACGTGCCCATCATCTTTTACACCGCCACCTACCGCGAGCGCGAGGCGATGGCCGTGGCGCAGTCCTGCGGCGTGCGCTGGGTGCTGCCGAAGCCGTCGGACCCGGAGGTGATACTGCGCACCGTGCACGAGGCGCTCGGGCGCGGCACGGAAACGGATTTGATGCCGGCGTTCGCGCCGGACCCGCCGGCGCAGGGCCGCTTCCTCGGCATCGACAACAAGGTCGCCGAATACCTGGGCGAACTGGAATCGAGCAGCCAGCTCATCACGCAAATCGCCCACGAGGGCGACGAGTCGCCGACGGAAAACCTGTCGCTGATGACGGAGCGGCTGTCGCGTTCCCTGTCCAGCCTGCAGTCGGTCAGCCTGCGCCTGACGGCGCTGATCGAACTGGGCATCGAACTGGGCGCCGAGCGCGATCCGATGGCGCTGATCGAAATCGGCTGCCGCGTGGCGCAAAACATCTGCGTCTCCAAATACGCCTGCATCGGCGTGCTCGAAACGGGCGCCAGCGAACTCAGTTACTTCGCCTCCTGCGGCGCCGGCCAGGCCGCGCGCCTGATCGCGTCGGCGCCGCGCGCCGGCGTGCTGCGCAACCTGCTCGACCAGCGCCAGCCGGTGCGGGTCAACAACCTCGGCGGCGACCCGCAGGAAATCGGCCTGCCGGCCACCCACCCGCTGGTGCACTCCTTCCTCGGCGTGCCGATCGCCTCGCGCGAGCGCACCCACGGCTGGTTGTACCTGGCCGACAAGCTGGGCGCCGATGAATTTTCCGAAGTCGACGAGCGCGTCGCCGCCACCGTGGCCGCGCAGATTTCGGTGGCCTACGAAAACCTGCTGCTGTACGACGAGATCAAGCGCCACCACGCGCAGCTGACGCTGGACATGAACGCCCGCATCCGCCTCGACGAGGACCTGCGCCGCTTCCGCCTGGCCATGGACGCCACGGCCGACGCCATCTTCCTGGTCGACCGCGCCGGCATGTGCTTCGTCGACGTCAACGCCACGGCCTGCCGCATGCTGGGCTACGAGCGCGACGATTTTTTGAAGGTGGGGCCGAACAAGTCCATCGACGGCGACCTCAATCGCCTGGAAGACTTGTACGACAAGCTGCTGGCCGGCGACCAGAGCGGCGCGATGGCCGAGCTGCTGCTGCAGCGCCGCGACGGCGCGCCGATCGCCGTCGAAGTCCAGCGCCGCATGCTGCGCTCGGGCCAGAGCTGGATTTTGGTGGCCGTGGCGCGCGACATCACCGAACGCAAGGAGGCCGAGCAGCGCCTGCTCAAGCTGGCCCACTTCGACACGCTGACCGGCCTGCCCAACCGCAGCCAGTTCTACGAGTCGCTGAGCCACTCGCTGCGCCAGGCCGGCGAGCACCACTGGGCGCTGGCGGTGCTGTTCCTCGACGTCGACCGCTTTAAAAACGTCAACGACACGCTGGGCCACACCATCGGCGACGAATTGCTGCGCCAGTTTTCCAGCCGCCTGGTCGACTGCCTGCGCGTGCGCGACACCATCGGCCGTTTCGGCGGCGACGAATTCGCCGCCATCCTGATGCTGCCCGAGGGCGCGCAAAACGCCGTCGCCGTGGTCGACAAGATCCGCGAAGCGTTGCGCAAGCCCTTCGATCTGAAGGGCCACGAAGTGACCGTCACGGCCAGCATCGGCATCTCCGTCTATCCCGACGACGGCACCGACGCCGACACCCTGATCCAGTACGCCGACACCGCCATGTACCGCGCCAAGGAGGCCGGGCGCGACGCCTTCCGCTTCTTCACCGCCGAAATGAACGCCCAGTCGCTGGCGCGGCTGGACCTGGAAAACGCGCTGCGGCGCGCCATCGACAACAACGAGTTCGTGCTGTTCTTCCAGCCGAAAGTCCACATCGGCTCGGGCCGCATCAGCGGCGCCGAGGCGCTGATCCGCTGGAAGCGCCCCGGCCACGGCATGGTGTCGCCGGCGCTGTTCATCCCGATCCTGGAGGAGACCGGATTGATCGTGCGGGTCGGCACCTGGGTGCTCAACGAGGCCTGCCGCAAGATCAGCCAGTGGGGCAAGTCGGGCGTCGGCGCCGTGCATCTGTCGGTCAACGTGTCGGGCATCCAGTTCTTCGTCGGCGGCCTGGAGGAGGAGGTGCTGAAGGCCATCCGCGAGCACGACATCGCGCCCGAGCTGCTGGAACTGGAGCTGACGGAAAGTTCGCTGATGTCGAACGCCGAAGAAACCATCACCGTGCTGCAAAACCTCAAGGCGCTGGGCATCCAGATATCGATAGACGATTTCGGCACCGGCTATTCCAGCCTGGCCTACCTGAAGCGCTTCCCCATCGACAAGCTGAAAATCGACATCGCCTTCGTGCGCGAAGTGACCAGCAACCCGGACGACGCGGCCATCGTCCTGGCCATCATCAATATGGCGCACAGCATGAAGCTCGAAGTGATCGCCGAGGGCGTCGAAAAGGATGCACAACTGGCCTATCTGCGGCGCCACGGCTGCGACGAGATGCAGGGTTATTATTTCAGCCGCCCGGTGTCGGAGCAGGAATTCGAGATGATGCTGCGGGAGGGGAAATTCCTGCAGGCGCCGGTCGACGAGACGGTGCTCGACCAGCAAACCCTGCTCATCGTCGACGACGACGCCTTCATGCTCGAAGTGCTGACCGACTTTTTGTCGCAGGACGGCTACCGCATCCTGACGGCGCAGACGGCGGCCGAGGGCTTCGACGTGCTGGCGCGGCACCGCGTGCAAGTGATCCTGTGCGACCAGTGCATGCCGCTCATGAGCGGGACGGAATTCATGGAGCGGGTCAAGAACCTGGCGCCGGACACCTTCCGCATCATGCTGTCGGCGTACGCGGACCTGACGCCCATCATGGCCGCCATCAACCACGGCGCCATCGACCGCTTCTACACCAAGCCGTGGAAGGGCGCCGTTTTGCGCGACAATATCCGCGAAGGCTTCCGCCTGCACGCGCAGCTGCACGGGCCGGGCCCCGGCGCGGCCGCCGCCGCGGCCTGAAGCCGGCAAGGCCGCGGCCCGGCGCAGGGGGCGGACCCCGCATCAGATGCGCCAACCACGGCCACGAAACGATAGCGGGGCCGGACCCCGTTCCTGCGTTCGCCCGCTCATCATCATCAAGGCGTTTGGCTGCCGTCGCGATGCGGGAATCGCCTTCGCGCCGTACTGGACTATCATGGCGATGACGATCATTTTTCATGAGCAGGGACGATCATGTTTTCAATGCGCAGACCCGTGCTGCTGGTGTGTGCCGCGCTGGCCCTGGGCTGGCAGGCGCCGTCGCAGGCGCAGCCGGCCGAGCTGAAGATATTCGGCATGGACAGCCGGCCTGTCAGCTTCCAGCACGACGGCCGCCCCGACGGCATGGCGGTCGAACTGGCGGCCGCCATCGAGCACCGCATCGGCCGCAGCGACGACATTGAAATCATCCCCTGGGCGCGCGCCTACACCATGTCGCAGACGGCGCCGAACGTGCTGCTGTTGTCGATGGTGCGCACGCCGGAGCGGGCCAGATATCTGACCTTCGTCGGACCTATCTTCGTCGCCTACCTTTCGGTCTTCGCGCCCAGGGACCGCGCCGCCCAATTGCGCGGACTCGGCCCGGAGGCGCTGCATCAGCTGCGCGGCGGTGCGCAGCGCGGCAGCGTGGTGATCGAGCTGGCGCGCGACGCCGGCTTCAACGTGGTCGACGAAACCAACACGTCCGAGACCGCGGCCCGGATGCTGATGATGCGGCGCTTCGACCTGTGGTTCGACGGCGAGGAAGTCGCGGCGGACGCGCTGCGGCAGGCCGGCTATGCGCGCGACGATGTCGAGGTGGTGCAGCGGCTGCGCAGCGAGAACGTCTACTTTGCCTTCTCGCGCGGCACGCCGGAGCAGACCGTCGCCGCGTGGGACGCGGCGCTGCGTGAACTCAAGCGCGACGGCGGTTACCAGAAAATCCTGCGCAAGTGGATGCCGGCGGCGATGCTGCCGGTGGAGGAGCGGCGCTAGCATGCGGACGGCCGCATTAGAATCCCGGCTCTAGGCTGGATGACTAAAATGGGCTGACGATTTTTTCGCACGGGAGTCGGTCATGGCCAAAAAACTCAATGCGCAGGCGCAGCGCGACGACCAGCAACTGACCGACGCCGTGCGCGCGTCGGCGCGGCAGATCTGGCAGGCCGGCCTGGGCGCGTTCGCCAAGGCGCAGGAGGAGGGCGGCCGCGCGTTCTCGCAGCTGGTCAGGGACGGCAGCGAGCTGCAGGCGCGCGCTGGCGCCCAGGCCGACGATATCGGCCATCAATCCGATCGACCGTGGGACAAGCTGGAACAGGTGTTCGAGGAGCGCGTGGCGCGGGCGTTGGCCTCGATGGGCGCGCCGACGCGCGAGGAGGTGCTGGCGCTGAACCGGCGGCTCGAGGAACTGAGCAGGCAGGTGGCCGAATTGACGGAGCAAGCGGCCGGGCCGCCGCCGCCGTGAAGCCGGCGCGCGCGCCCCGGTGTTTCTCAGTAGGCGGCATCGGTGTTATGCTGGCAGGAGATAAAGAGAGACCTCCTGCTATGCTACAAAAAGCTCCCCGCCGCACCCGCGAACGCATTCTGGAATTGTCCCTGCGCCTGTTCAACGAATTCGGCGAACCGAATATCACCACCACCGTGATCGCCGAGGAGATGAATATCTCGCCCGGCAATCTGTACTACCACTTCCGCAACAAGGACGATATCGTCAACTCGATCTTCGTCCAGTTCGAGGCCGAGATCGAGCGCATCCTGCAAGTGCCGGACGGGCGCCGCTCCAACATCGAGGACGTGTGGCTGTATCTGCACCTGATGTTCGAACTGATTTGGCGTTACCGTTTTTTCTACCGCGACCTGAACGATCTGCTGTCGCGCAACCGCAAGCTGGAGCTGCACTTCAAGCAAATCCTCGCGCACAAAATCAAGGTCGCCAAGCAGCTGTGCGAAGACCTGCGCAGCGAAAAATCGCTGGAGGCGTCCGACACCGCGATCGACGCCATGGCCACCAATATGGTGGTGGTGGCGACCTACTGGCTGTCCTACGAATACGTGCGCAATCCGCGCAAGTACACCGAGCAGCAGTCGATGGCCGATGCGCTGGCGCGCGGCTGCTACCAGGTGCTGTCGCAGATCGGCCCTTATCTGCGCAATGAAACCCATTTGCTGTTCCAGAAGCTGTCCGAGGAATATCTGAAGAAGATCACGCGGAGCGCGCCATGACGTGGACGCCGTTCCCGCATCCCGATCCGGCCTACGTCCACACGCCCGCGTCGCTGCTGGCCGCGTGGCCGCAGCTGCACCTGGGCGACACCGAGGCCTGGCCCGCCGATGCGCGCCTGGTGCAGGCCTGGATCGCCTTCCACGCGGGACAGTTCGAGCGCGCGGCGCGGCTGGGGCTCGACGTCGGCGTCGAAGGCTATGCGGTGGCGCACAAGGCCACCTGCATCCACGCGCTGTTTCTGGAAACGAGCGAAAAGACGCGCTGCGCCGTCTATGAAGAAGTGGCCGAACGGTGCGAGCGCCAGCAGCTCGAACGTCCCGCCAACCCGGCCGGATTTTACTGGCACGGCTACGCGCTGGGCCGCTACGCGCTGGGCATCTCGGTGGTCAAGGCGCTGGCGCAGGGCTTGGGCGCGAAGGTCAGGCACAGCCTGGACGCGGCGCTGACGCTGGCGCCGCAGCACGCCGACGCCCACATCGCCCTCGGCGCCTATCACGCCGAAGTGATCGACAAGGTCGGCGCCATGATAGGCGGCCTGACTTACCGCGTGAAGAAGGACGCCTGCTACGGCCACTTCGAGACGGCGCTGGGCCTCGATCCCGCATCGGCGGTCGGCCGCGTGGCCTACGCGCGCGCCCTGCTGATGCTGGACGGGAAACGGCAACTGGCGCGGGTGCTGGAGCTGTATCGCCAGGCCGCCGGCGGCGCGGCGCGCGACGCGACCGAGCGCCTGGTCGTCGAAGAGGCGCGGCTTGAATTGAACGAACTGGAAAAACAATGAAATCGATTTGTGTCTATTGCGGCGCCAACGTCGGCGTCACGTCGCGCTATGCGGAGGCGGCGCGCGAACTGGCGCGCGCGCTGGTGGCCGACAATCTGGCCCTGGTCTACGGCGGCGGCAACGTCGGCCTGATGGGCATCATCGCCGACGAAGTGCTGCGCCTGGGCGGCGAGGTGACGGGCGTGATCCCGACCGCGCTGGTCGAGCGGGAAGTGGGCCACACCGGCCTGACGCGCCAGTTCATCGTCAAGGACATGCACGAGCGCAAAGCCATGATGGCCCAGCTGGCCGACGCCTTCATCGCCATGCCGGGCGGGATGGGGACGCTGGAGGAACTGTTCGAGATGCTGACCTGGTCGCAGCTCGGCATCCACGCCAAGCCGATCGCGCTGCTCAATGTCGACGGCTTTTACGACGGCCTGGTGGACTTCATCGGCCACGCCAGCGGCCAGGGCTTCATCCGTCCGCAGCACGCGGCGCTGATGATGGCCGAGGCGCAGCCGGAAGCGCTGCTGCGGCGCCTGAAGGAAGCCGGCGCCGCCGCCATTTGAATCATCGTTGATGTCCTGATCGGAAAATCATGGAAAAATCCTATCGGATCACGCTGGAGGAGAAGCCGGACTCGGGCGACATCCAGGCGCTGGTCAAAGGACTCGGCGACTTCAACGCATCGAAAACGGATGGCGAGACGCCGAAATATCTGCTGGTGGCGGTGCGCGACGGTGAGGGCGCGCTGGCCGGCGGCCTGCTTGGCGCGAGCTATCTGGGCTGGCTGCAAATCCAGGTGGTGTGGCTGGACGAAGGCGCGCGCGGCCACGGCTACGGCAGCGAGTTGATGGCGCTGGCCGAGCAGGAGGGGCGCCGCCGCGGATGCCTGAACAGCTTCGTCGAAACCCTGAGTTTCCAGGCCCTGCCGTTTTACGAGAAGTGCGGCTACACCATCTTCAGCCGCCTGGCCGATTTCCCGCCCGGCGGCGCGCGCTATGCGCTGACCAAAAAGCTGGACTAGCCGGCGTTGCTCACCACAGGCGCTGGCCGCTGGCGTCGAGCTGGGTCAGGTACAGGCGCAGGTCGAATTCGTACTGGTGATAATTCGGTTCCATATAGGTGCACAGCTTGTAGAAGGCCTTGTCGTGCTGCTTTTCCTTCACGTGGGCCAGCTCGTGGACCGTTATCATGCGCAGGAATTCCAGCGGCACTTCCTTGAACATGGTCGCGACGCGGATCTCGTGTTTGGCCTTGAGCTTGCCGCCCTGGACGCGCGAGATCGAGGTGTGCAAGCCCAGCGCGTGGTTGATGACGTGGATCTTGCTGTCGTACT
>NZ_JANXMI010000236.1 GCF_025354735.1 Rugamonas sp. | reverse complement strand
CTTCGAAGTCGCGGATGACGTCGGCGTGGCGCAGCGTCAGGCCGATATCGTCGAGCCCGTTCATCAGGCAGTATTTGCGGAAGGCGTCGATCTCGAAGGGATAGGAGACGCTGCCATTGCTGGTGGAGATGCGCTGCTGCTCAAGGTCGACCACCAGACGGTAACCGGGGAAGGCCTTGACTTCATTGAACAGATGATCGATCTGCGCTTCCGCCAACACGACCGGCAGCAGGCCGCTCTTGTAGCAGTTATTGAAGAAGATGTCGGCGAAGGACGGCGCGATGATGGCGCGGAAGCCGTACTGGTCGAGCGCCCACGGCGCGTGCTCGCGCGAGGAGCCGCAGCCGAAGTTTTTGCGCGTCAGCAGGATGGACGCGCCCTGGTAGCGCGGCTCGTTGAGCACGAAGTCCGGATTGAGCGGACGGCGGCTGTTGTCCACGCCCGGTTCGCCGTGGTCCAGGTAGCGCCACTCGTCGAACAGGTTGGGGCCGAAGCCGGTGCGGTGGATCGACTTCAGGAACTGCTTCGGGATGATGGCGTCGGTGTCGACGTTGGCGCGGTCGAGCGGCGCCACCAGGCCTTCGTAGAGCGTAAATTTATCCATGATGCTGTCCTCGCTTTCGTCTGTGCGGCGGCGGGCCGCCGGCCCGTCGCGTCGCGGTCATTTAATGGCCGGTGGCGTTTTCAACGGCCTGGCCGGCCTTCTGCATGTCCTTGCCCATGCCGGCGACGGTGTTGCAGCCGGCCAGCAGCAGCGCGATGAAGGAGAGGACGAATAGTTTTTTCATGATGTGGACTCTGGGTGACTAAATATATCGGTAATGGTGATGCGCGGCGGCGGCCATCGGGGTCGATCCCCGAAGTCCGGCGCCGCCGCCAAATTAACGCATGGCGCGCACGTCGACGAAGTGGCCGGCGATGCCGGCGGCGGCGGCCATGGCCGGCGACACCAGGTGGGTGCGGCCGCCCTGCCCCTGGCGGCCTTCGAAGTTGCGGTTCGAGGTCGAGGCGCAGCGTTCGCCCGGCTCCAGCCGGTCGGCGTTCATGGCCAGGCACATCGAACAACCGGGCTCGCGCCACTCGAAGCCGGCGTCGCGGAAGATGCGGTCCAGGCCCTCTTTTTCGGCCTGGTCTTTCACCAGGCCGGAGCCCGGCACCACCATCGCCAGCTTGACGTTGGAGGCGCGGAATTTACCGCGCACCACCTCCGCCGCCGCCCGCAGATCCTCGATGCGCGAATTGGTGCAGGAACCGATGAAGACCTTGTCGATGCGGATCTCGCTGATCGGCGTGTTCGGTGTCAGCGCCATGTAGACCAGCGCCTTTTCCATCGCGTCGCGCTTGACGCTGTCCTTTTCCTGGTCGGGATCGGGCACGCGGCCGTCGATCGACGTCACCATTTCCGGCGAGGTGCCCCAGGTCACCTGCGGCTTGACCTCGGCCGCGTTGAGCGTGACGACCAGGTCGAAGCGCGCGCCGGCGTCCGAGTGCAGGGTGCGCCAGTGTTCGACGGCGCGCTCCCAGTGCGGTCCGGCTGGCGAAAACGGCCGGCCCTTGACGTAGTTGATGGTGGTGTCGTCGACGCCGATGATGCCGGCGCGGGCGCCCGCTTCGATGGCCATGTTACAGACCGTCATCCGGCCTTCCATCGACAGCGCGCGGATGGTCGAGCCGCCGAATTCGATGCAGTAGCCGGTGCCGCCGGCGGTGCCGATCTTGCCGATGACGGCCAGCACGATGTCCTTGGCGGTGACGCCGGCCGGCAGCGCGCCGTCGACCTGCACCAGCATGGCCTTGGACTTTTTGGCCAGCAGCGTTTGCGTGGCCAGCACGTGCTCCACTTCCGAGGTGCCGATGCCGTGCGCCAGCGCGCCGAAGGCGCCGTGGGTGGACGTGTGCGAGTCGCCGCAGACCACCGTCATGCCGGGCAGGGTCGCGCCCTGTTCCGGCCCGATCACGTGGACGATGCCCTGGCGCTTGTCGTTCATGTTGAAATAGGTCAGGCCGTAGGACTTGGCGTTCCTGTCCAGCGTTTCCACCTGCAGGCGCGAGATCGGGTCGGCGATGCCGCCGGCGCGGTCGGTGGTCGGCACGTTGTGGTCGGCCACGGCCAGGTTGGCGGACACGCGCCACGGCATGCGGCCGGCCACGCGCAGGCCGTCGAAGGCCTGCGGGCTGGTCACTTCATGCACCAGGTGGCGGTCGATGTAGAGGATGGTGGTGCCGTCGTCTTCGGCCCGCACCACGTGGGATTCCCAGAGTTTGTCGTAAAGCGTCTTCATCATGATGTGTGCGTTGTTACTACCGCCTGTGTGAGTGATCCACTTTGATTATGCCATATCGCGCGATGCGCAAGCGGCGCGGCGAGGGCCTCGTGAGCCGCCGCGCCGCCGCGTGACCGCCGGCTTTATGACGTCTTTGATTTATATCGTTTATACCGTTACAAAAAAATCCGGGGGCGTTCCGCGGCGCTGACATCACTCTTAGATTAAAAAAAAGCCCGCGGGCTACGCAGGCTTTGGTGTTGCGCCAGCGTTGTCGCTAGGCCGCCATGCGTACAGTGCCCCGGCAGCCATCCATCAGGAACGATAGGCCCACCACCAGCACCAGTTCGCCCTCGGCCGAGCGCGCGGTGCCGGTGATGCCTTCGACCGCGATCGCGGTCATCGGTTTAATCACCAGGTCGGCCGTGCCATCGACCGCTTCCACCGCCAGAATATAGGGCTGGGGCGCGGCGACGACGATGCCGACCTTCTCGCGGCAGCTTTCGTAACCGAGCGCGCCGGCCAGCGAACGCACCGGCAGCGGACGGCCCTGGTCTTTCAGCACCGGCGCGCCGCCCACTTCCATGAACACTTCCGGCAGTTCGACCACGCGCTGGACCACCGCCATCGGCAGCGCCAGGGCGGCGCCCGATGTGGACACCAGCATGGTCGGCACGATCGACAATTCGATCGGCAGGCGGATCGAGAACTTGGTGCCGACGCCGAGCGCCGATTCGATGTGGATGGCGCCACGGTTTTTTTCCACCGCCGTCTTCACCACGTCCATGCCGACGCCGCGGCCGGACACGCTCGACGCCACTTCCTTGGTCGAGAAGCCGGGCAGGAACACCAGCTGGAAGCACTCGTCGTTGGACAGCTGAGCCGATTCCGTAATCAAGCCTTTTTGCTGCGCCTTCTGGCGCAGCTTGATCGGGTCCATGCCCTTGCCGTCATCCTGCAGCACGATCATGACGCTGTTCGCTTCCTGCCATGCCTTGAGCGAAATGAACGATTTGAGCGGTTTGCCGGCGGCGATGCGTTCTTCCGGCGATTCGACGCCGTGATCGAGCGCGTTGCGCAGCATGTGGACCAGCGGGTCGTACAGGCTGTCGACGACGACGCGGTCGACTTCCGTCTCGGCGCCCTCGATGGTCAGGTCGACTTCCTTGCCCAGGTCCTTGGCCAGTTCGCGCACCAGGCGCGGGAATTTCTGGAACAGGCGGCCGACCGGCTGCATGCGCGTGGCCAGCGTGGCGCGTTGCAGTTCGGTCGAGTAGCGTGAGGCCCGTTCCAGCGTCTCGGCCAGCGTCGCCATCAGCGTCGCGGCCTGGCCTTCGAACTTGAATTGCAGCAGGCGTTCGAGCAGCACGGCGGCCTGGTTGGCGGCCTGCACGGATTCGCCGGCCACTTCGAGCAGCGCGTCGAGCTTGACGGCGTCGACGCGGATGCTTTCTTCCTTGACCGGGGCCGCTTGCGGACGCTCGTCGCGCTTTTCACTGTCCGGGCGACTGCGCGCGGGCGCGGCGGCCGGCGCGGGTGCGGCGACGGCCGCGCTGGCGGCCGGGGCGGCGGCTGAGACTGAGGCTGAGGCTGAGGC
>NZ_JANXMI010000220.1 GCF_025354735.1 Rugamonas sp. | reverse complement strand
CCGGCACGCCGCCGGCGCTGGTCAACCTCAACGTGCCCTGGGCCGATGAATTCGCGCGCGACGGCCTGCTCACACCCGTCGACGCCTTGCTGGCCGAGGCCCGCCCGCGCTACCTCGCCTCGACGCTGGAAGACCTGACCTTCAACGGCCGCACCTACGGCTTCCCGATGTACAGCAACGTCGCCGTCATCACCTACAACAAGGACATGTTCAAGGCCGCCGGCCTGACGCGCGCGCCGCGCAGCATGGACGAGGAACTCGACTACGCGCGCCGCATCGCCGCCAGCACCGGCCAGGCCGGCCTCTGTCCCGCGCTGTCGAAGATCGACGGCCTGTTCATGCAGCAGGGACTGGCCGTCATCGCCGACGGCAAAGCCGTTTTCAACTCGCCGCGCCACGTCGCCTTCATCCAGAAGCTGGCCGACACCTACAAGGCCGGCGGCCTTTTAAAAGACAGCCTGTTCGCCGAAGATAACTTCCCCGCCGCGATCGCGGCCTACAAGGGCGGCCGCCTCGGCATGCTGCTGGCGCCGCCGACGGCGGTGCCGCGCATCGAAAGCGACGCCAAGGACATCTACGCCGTCAGCGACGTCGCACCGGCGCCACTGGGCCCCACCGGTATCGCCGACGGCGGCTGGCTGGTGCACTTCGCCGTGCCGCGCGGCGTCGATCCGAAGCTGCTGCCGGCGATAGGAAAATTCGCGCGCTACCTGACCGACGACGACAACCAGCTGGCCTTCGCCAAACAGGCCAGCGTCTACCCGGCCATGGCGCACGCCGCCAACGACCCGTATTTCACCACGCTGCCGCCGCACGCCACGCCGGCGCAAAAAGCCGTGTCGGCGGGCGCCGTGTCGATGCCGCATTCACACACGCTGTACGTGGCCGGCATCGACGACTACGATGAACTGAAACGCTATCTGGTGAAGGCGGTCGAAGCCGGCGTCACCGGCAAGCAGGATATCGGGCAGGCGCTCGACCAGGCGGTCGCGATCTGGAACAGGAAGCTGGCGGCGCAGCACAAGGGACACGGCGCATGAAGCCCTCCCGCCGCGGCCTGTCCGCCTGGCTGTTCCTGACGCCGGCGCTGATTTTGCTGGCCGTGTTTTCCTTCTGGCCGGTCGGCTACGGCTCCTACCTGGCCTTCACCGACTACAGCCTGATACGGCCGACGTCCTGGGTCGGCCTCGATAACTTCCGCTACATCTTCGACAACGACATGTTCGTCGGCGGCCTGAAAAACTCGCTGCTGTTTTTGCTGATGGTGCCCTTCGTGCAAATCGGCGCGCTCAGTCTCGCGGTTTTGGTGAACAACAAGCTGCCCGGCATCCGCTACTTCCGCGCCGCGTTCTACGTGCCGGTGGTGACGACGGTGTCGGTGGTCGGCATCATGTGGGGCTTCATGTTCCACGAACAGGGCGCGCTCAATTACGTGATGATGTCGCTGCAACTGGTGCACGCGCCGATAGGCTGGCTGTCCAACGACACGCTGGCCATGTTCGCCATCATGTTCGTCACGCTGTGGCGCGGCCTGGGCTGGTATATGGTGATGTATCTGGCCGCGTTGCAGGCCGTCCCCGCCGACATGCAGGAAGCCGCGATCCTCGACGGCGCCAACCGCTGGCAGCGTTTCTGGAACATCACCGTGCCGATGCTGCGCCCGACCATCATGGTCTGCACCATCCTGTCGGTGCTGGCCGCGCTGAAGGCCTACCAGGAAGTGGACGTGCTCACGCAAGGCGGCCCGATGAACTCCACCTTCACGGCGCTGTACTACGCCTACGACCAGGGCCTCAAGCACCTGAAGCTGCCGCGCGCGCTGGCCGCCAGTTTCATCGTTTCGCTTTTCTGCGTCGGCATCGCCTTGCTATGCCTGCGCTACATCCGACCCAAGCACCGCTGATGAAACCACGCCACCTCCAGATCCTCGGCCACTACCTGATCCTGTGCGCGCTGGCCGTCGTCTGCGTGTTCCCGTTCTGGTGGACGCTGGTCACCGCGCTGTCGAGCGAAGGCAATATCTTCGCCTTCCCGCCCACGTTCTGGCCGCGCGCGCCGTCGCTGGCCAACTTCGCCGAAGTGTTCCGCGCGATCCCGATGCTGTCGTTTTACAAGAACTCCATCCTCATCGCCGTCTGCACCGTGTTCTGGAAACTGGCCCTGTGCTCGATGGCCGCGTATCCGCTGGCGCGCATGCGGTTTCGCGGCCGCCGCCTGGTGTTCGGGCTGATACTGGCCACGCTGGTGCTGCCGTCGGAAGTGAACTTCCTCGTCAACTTCATCACCGTCACCAAACTCAGTCTGGTCGACACCTACACCGGCGTGATCCTGCCGAACGTGGTGACGGCCGTCGCCATCCTGTTGCTGAAGCAGGCCTTCGAGGAAGTGCCGCAGGATTTGATCGACGCCGCCCGCGTCGACGGCGCCGGCGAGTGGACCATCTTCAGTAAAATCATGCTGCCGCTGATCGCGCCGTGGCTGGCCACCGTCGGCATATTGACGGCGGTGGAAGCGTGGAACGAATATATCTGGCCGTCGATCGTGATGAGCAAGCCGGACGAATTTCCGCTGTCGGTGGGCGTGCTGTATTTGCGCGGCACCTTCGGCAGCAGCACCCGCGTGATCGCGGCCGGCACCGTGCTGACCATCCTGCCGACGCTGGCCGCCTTCCTCTTTACTCAACGATTCTTCATGCGCGGCATGGACGGAGCAGTCAAATGAACACCACCCACAACGACCTCAGAAAAATCGCCGGCCAGCTGATCATGATCCGCTTTCCCGGCACCGTGCTCGATGCCGCCACCGCCGGTTTTTTAAAGGCCAACAGCATCCGCGCGGTCTGCCTGTTCCGCGGGAATATGACGGACTCCGTGCAGCTGGCGAAACTGACGTCCGACCTGCGCGCCGTCATGGGACCGGATGCGCTGATCGCCATCGACCAGGAAGGCGGCGCCGTGGTGCGCGCGACCTGGGTGCCGGCGCCGCCGGCCGCCATGGGCCTGGGCGCGGCCGATGACGCGGACCTGTGCCGCCGCACCGGCGCCGCCGTCGCGCGCGCCGTCAAGGCGCTGGGCTTCAACTGGAACTTCGCGCCGGTGCTGGACCTGAACAACAATCCGCACAATCCGGTCATCGCCGAACGCTCCTTCGGCGCCGAGCCGCAGCGCGCGGCCGAACTGGCGATGGCGTGGATGGCCGGCAGCCACGCGGAGCGCGTGGCCTGCTGCGTCAAGCACTTCCCCGGCCATGGCGACACCAACGTCGATTCGCACCGCGACCTGCCGACCGTCGCCAAATCCGTCGCGCAACTCAATGAACTGGAACTGGCGCCGTTCCGCTTTGCCGCCGGCGCCGCGCCGGCCATGATGACGGCGCACATCGTCTACCCGGCGCTCGACGCCGACAACCCGGCCACGATGTCGCGCCGCATCCTGCATGGCCTGCTGCGCGAGGAATGGAACTACCAGGGCATCATCATCACCGACGGCATGGACATGCACGCCATCGCCGGCCGCTACGGCGTCGGCAACGCGGCCGTGCGCGCGCTGAACGCCGGCGCCGACATGGTGATGGCGCTCGGCACCACCGAGACGCAGGAGGAGACGCTCAACACCATCGCCGCCGCGCTGGCGTCGGGCGAGCTGACGATGGAGGAGGTCCATGCCCGCCTGGCGCGCCTGGCGGCGCTGGCGCTGGCCTATCCCTGTGAACCACGCCCGTACAACGACGCGCAAGACGCGGCCGACCGCGCCATCATGGCCGAGGGCTGGCGCCGTGGCCTGAGCGCGCGCGGCACGCCGCGCCGCCCCGCGCCCGGCGCGCGGGTGCGGCTGGTGGTGCGGCAGGACGTGGTCAGCGACGGCGTGTCCGAAGCGGGCGTGCCGGCCGACGTGGTGGCCGCGTCGCTGCGCCGCCTGTACGATGTCGAACTGGTGACCTTCGCCGACGCCGACACCTTCGACTGGAGCACGCTGCCGCGCGACGGCCGCTACACGATGCTGGCCTCGACCTCGCGCCTGCGCTACGGCGCCCACGCGCGCGCCAACTGGACGCCGGACCTGCACCTGGCGCTGTGGAATCCGTATCAGGCGCTCGACATCGCCGCCCCCGCGCTGATGACCTACGGCTTCGCCGCGCCGGCGCTGGACGCCGTCAACGCCTGGCTGGCGGATGAACTGCAAGCCGGCGGCCGCGTGCCGGTGCCGGGCTTCGAACACTTCGAATAATCACCATCATAAAAATACCGCACACGGAGAGACGCAGCATGGACCGCAGCATAGACCCTGGTATCGAAAGCACCCGCAATCCCAAGCTGTGGGTACCCAGCCTGTATCTGGCGCAGGGGCTTCCCTTCTTCGCGGTGGCGCTGGTCGCCAACCAGATGTTCAAGAGCCTCGGCGTGGCCAACGATGTGCTCAACCACTGGACGGCGCTGATCGGCATGGCGTGGGTGCTCAAGCCTTTGTGGAGTCCCTTCCTGGAACTGGCCAGCAGCAAAAAGCTGGTGGTGGTCGGCTTCCAGCTGCTGGGCAGCGTGTCGCTGGGATTGGTCGCGCTGGCCTTGCAGGCGCCGTTCTGGTTCGCCGCCACGCTGTCGATGCTGGCCCTCGTCGCCATCGCCTCGGCGACCCACGATATCGCCTGCGACGGCTTGTACATCACCAGCCTCAATGAAAAAGATCAAGCCGCCTACGCCGGCTGGACCGGCACCTTCTTCAACGCTGGCAAATTCCTCGCCAACGGCGGCCTGCTGGTGTTGACCGGCTATTTCGAGAAGACGCTGGGCGTGATCCCCGCGTGGACCATTTGCTTCGCGCTGCTGGCGGCGTTGATGCTGGCACTGGCGCTCTACAACAGCTGGTCGCTGCCGCCGGCGCGCAACGCCGTCAGCGCCGACACCACCGTCGCCGCCATCGCGGGCACGCTGTGGGAAGTCATCGTCGAATACTTCAAAAAGCCGGGCATCTGGGTCTCCATCGTGTTCATCATTTTGTTCCGCGCCGGCGAGGCCCAGGTGCAGTCGATAGGGCCGCTGTTCCTGCGCGAGGCGCGCAACCTGGGCGGACTGGGATTGAGCACGGCCGAAGTGGGCGCGGTGTACGGCACCGTGGGCACGGTGGCCTTCATCGTCGGCAGCATCGCCGGCGGCTACTTCACGTCGTGGCTGGGCCTCAAGCGCGCCATCCTGTGGCTGATCCTCGCGGTCAACCTGCCCAACATAGCCTTCTACCTGCTGTCGGCCTTCCAGCCGACCGGCCTGGCCGTCATCGGCACGGCGCTGAGCGTGGAAATGTTCGGTTACGGCTTCGGTTTCGTCGGCCTGATTTTATACATGATGCAGGTGGTCGCGCCGGGCAAATACCAGACCGCGCACTATGCCTTCTCGACCGGCATCATGCAGCTCGGCTTCGTGCTGTTCAAGCTATTCAGCGGCGATATCCAGATCGCGCTCGGCTATCAGCACTTCTTCATCTGGGTGATGGTCAGCGCGATTCCGGTGGCGCTGCTGTCGCAGTTCATACCCATGGCCGCGCGCGTGGAATCGCTTTAAAATACGGTACGGGAATCGCATGGCCCAGGTCACACTCAAGAATCTCTTCAAGCATTACGACGACAAGCAAACCGTCATCCACGGCGTGGACCTCGACATCGCCGACGGCGAATTCATGGTCTTCGTCGGCCCTTCCGGCTGCGGCAAATCGACCCTGCTGCGCATGATCGCCGGACTCGAAACCATCAGCGGCGGCGAACTGCATATCGGCGGCCGGCTGGCCAACGACATCGCGCCGGCCGAACGCAAACTGGCGATGGTGTTCCAGTCGTACGCGCTGTACCCGCACATGACGGTGTACGAGAACATGGCCTTCGCGCTCAAGCTGTCCGGCCAATCGAATCCGCAGGTGCGGACGGCGGTCGAACGGGCGGCGGCGATTTTGCAGATCGCGCCGCTGCTCAAACGCAAACCGAAGGAACTGTCGGGCGGCCAGCGCCAGCGCGTGGCGATCGGCCGCGCCATCGTGCGCAAGCCGGAGCTGTTCCTGTTCGACGAGCCGCTGTCGAATCTCGACGCCAGCCTGCGGGTGCAGATGCGCGTTGAAATCAGCCGCCTGCACAAGGAACTGAAGACGACGATGATCTACGTGACCCACGATCAGGTCGAGGCGATGACGCTGGGCCAGCGCATCGTCGTCTTCAACGGCGGCCGCATCGAGCAGGTCGGCACGCCGTTCGAGCTGTATAACAATCCGGGCAATCTGTTCGTGGCCGGCTTCCTCGGCACGCCGAAGATGAATTTCATCCCCGGCGTGGTGGCGTCGCTGGCGCCGCGGCGCGTCGGCGTGCTGCTGCCCGGCGGCGCGGTGGTCGACGTCGCGGCGCGGGCGGACGCGCAGGCGGACGAAAACGCGGCCGCGCTGCGGCTCGGCGACCAGGTCACGCTGGGCATCCGCGCCGAACATGTCGCGCTGCGCGCAGCGGGCGGCACGCCGGGCGCCAACGAGATCGAAGTGTGCTGCGGCCATGTCGAATACCTGGGCGACGTGGCCATCGTCTACAGCACCCTGGCCGACCTGCCCGACGTGATCGCGCTGCGCCAGCCGCTCGACGGCGCGCCGCCGCTGGCCGGCAGCAGCGCGACGCTGCATCTGCCGCCGCAGCGCTGCTTGCTGTTCGACGCCGCCGGCCGCGCGTTGCCGCGTCCCTGAACGGCGGCGGCGCACCGCTGAAAATCGCGCCGCGGCCCGCTTTATGTGACAATATACGGGCTACGCCGACGCGCCGGTCCTGCCTTGTGCTTTTTCTTGTGCGGTTCCATCGCCGTTCCACCGCGCCAGACGCTTCTCCTGCGCGGCCAGGAGTGGCAAAATGTGCGCGTCGGCCGATTCCATGAATTGGCAGCCATCCAGCGACGATGCGGCGGTAATTCGCCGCGCGTCTTTTTGTCTTTGATTGAAGGATCATCCATGTCCCAATTCCGTCTCGCTCGTCTTAGCCTGATCCTGGCCGCCATCGGCCTCACCGTCGCCCCCGCCATGACCGGCCTGTCGAGCGCCTACGCCGCCGATCCGGCGCCGGCCGCCGCCGCGAAGCCGGACGCGGTGCGTCCTGAAATCTACAAGCTGCTCGATCCGGCCCAGATCCGCGATCTGATGGCGGCCAAGAACTACACCGAAATCCAGAACCGCCTCAATCAGGTCGACGCCATCGCCGACAAGTCGCCGTATGAAACCTTTGTACTGAACCGCAACCGCGTGGTGCTGGGCAGCGCCACCAAGAACAACGCGCTGATGATACCGGCGCTGATCGCCGTGATCGACACCGGCCGCCTCGATCCGGCCCAGCAGAAGGATTTCCTGCGCGTGCTGGCCGGCACCTACTACGCCGCCGCCGACTACGACAACGCCATCGTCTGGCTGCTGCGCTACCAGAAGGACACCGGCGACATGACCGGCGTGCGTCCGACGCTGCTGCGCTCCTACTTCCTCAAGGGCGACTACGCGACCACCAAGGTCGAGGCGCTCAAGGATATCGACGCGGCGCAAAAAGCCGGCAAAAAACCGTCGGCGGAAACGCTGCAACTGCTCGCCAGCGTGGGCATCAAGGGCAAGGACGACGCGGCCTATCTGCAATCGGTCGAGCTGTCGGTCCAATATTATCCGACCGACGCCTACTGGTCGCACTTGCTGAGCAAGAGCCAGGGCAAGAGCTACTACGCGGCCCGTTTGTCGCTCGACACGCGCCGCCTGCAAATGGTCGCGGTCAAGACGCTGGTGGTGGAAGACTACACCGACGTCGCCGAACTGGCGCTGCAGGGCGGCTTCTACACCGAGGCGAAAAAGGCCATGGACGCCGCCGACAAGGCCGGCCTGCTGGGCAAGGGCGACGCCAAGGAGATCGCCGAACAGAAAAAACTGCGCGCCTCGGCCGACAAGGGCGCGGCCGACGACGCCAAGAACATCGGCGCCGGCGAAGCACCGGCGATGAAGTCGAAAGACGGCATCGGCCTGGTCAACCTCGGCTACGCCTACGTGACGATGGACCAATTCGACAAGGGCATCGACTTGATCCAGAAAGGCATCGCCAAGGGCGTCGCCAAAAATCCTGAGGACGCCAAGCTGCGCCTGGGCGAAGCCTACGCGCTGGCCGGCCGCAAGGACGACGCCATCAAGACGCTGCAAGCGGTCAATCCAGCCGACGGCCGCGGCGACCTGGCGCGCTACTGGATCTACTGGATCAACCGCGACACCACCACCGCGCTGCCGACGGCGGAATAAGCTCCGGCGCGATTAAAAAAGGCTGAAACGGCGGATGCCGTTTCAGCCTTTTTTTGCGCCGCTTAATTGACCTGCGGCCTGCGGCCGCCATCAATGCCGCAGTTCCTTCGCCAGCACCGCGCCGAGCGCGTGCCCGCTGTCGCCGCTCAATTCCCAGAACATCGCGCCGCGCAATCCCCGCGCGTTGATGTAGCGGCTCTTGGCCCGCAACGACGCCTGGTCTTCATAACTGATCCACACCTGCGTGGCCGCGTTGTACAAATACGGCGCCTGTGCCGCCTCGCTCCAGTAACGGCGGTAGCCGTGGGCGCCGACATCGTAGTCGCCCCGCGCGCCTTGGACCAGCAAGCCGGCGTCGACCAGCCAGCCGAATGGATACGAGGCGCTGGCGTCGATGCCGCCGTCGGCGGCGCCGCCGCATTGCTGATACAGGCCGTCGGCCGCCGCACCGGACGGACAGGCCTTCCAGCCGTAGCCGTAGAACGGCGCGCCCAGCACCAGCTTGTCCGGCGCCACACCGGCCGCCAGATAGCGCCGCACCGCCGTGGCGTCGTCGTAGCCGAGCGCGAAGGCGGGATCCTGCGGGTCGCCGTTCAAGGCCGCCAAGTGGCCGTTGCGGGCGTCCCACGGCATGTGGTAATCGTAGGCCATCAGGTTGATCCAATCGAGGCTGTCGGCCAATTGCGCCAGCCAGCGGCTGCTGCCGTTTGGATCGTCGATGAATTTGTCGGTGGCGCCGGCGGCGATGGTGATCGCATAGTGTTTGCGGTCGGCGCGGCCGGCGGCGTCGAAGGCGGCGCGCAACTCGCGCACCAGCGTGACGTAATGCTGTTTGTCGTCGGGCCGCTCGCACACCTGCGCGGCGGTGCACGGCACGCCGGCGGCGGTCGGATATTCCCAGTCGATGTCGATGCCGTCGAGGTCATAGCGGCGCAGCAGCGCCAGCGCCGACGCGGCGAACGTGGCGCGCGCCGGCGCCGTCGCGGCCAGGTTGGAAAACTGGTTCGACCAGTTCCAGCCGCCCACCGAGGCCAGCACCCTCAGTCCGGGATGGCCATGTTTGAGCGCGGCCAGCGCGTGCAGGCTGGCGCCGTCGTGCGCGGGGTCGCCGAAGACCAGCGTGCCGTCCGGCGGTGCGGCGGCGGCGTCCGAGCCGCCGTTGGATGCGGAACCGACGCCGGCATCGTGGCACACCTCGACCACGCCGGCGGCCGGATTCGGATTGCCATGGCGGCCGTTCCAGCAGGTGTCGAGGAAGGCGAACAGCACCACCGTCAGCTGGCTGGCGTCGATGTGCGCGGCGTCGGCCGGAAAACCGGCGCTTTTCCAGCCCGGATAGTAGCCGACGATTTCACGCGCCGGCGCGCCGGCGCCGGCTGCGGCGACGACGCACGCCAGCGGCAGCGCGGCGAGCCAGCGCAGTAGCCGGCTTGAGCGCGGGCTTGGGCTTTGACTTCGGCTTGGGCGCACGACGGCGCTCGATGAAACGTGCGATGGCAAACGTGATGGCATGGGCGGATCTTTATGCGTACTTTATTGTTTGAGCTGCGCGATCAGCACGTCCTTGATGCGCCGTACCGCTTCCGGCGGCAGTTCGCCCAGTACGCCGCGCCGCGCGTCCGGAATGTGCGCCAGCCGCTGCGGATCGGGATCGAACACGAAGTGCTCGAAGATGGCCTTCCACGCCAGCCTGACCTCGGGCGTTAAATCCTTCATGTTCAGCAGGCAGTGCATCAGCGCGTTGGTGGGCGAGATGCTGCGGTCGTTGACGCCTATCGATCCGCCCCACCAGTAATTAATCAGGACATTGAGCTGCCCGATCGACTCGACCTGGTGCCACCAGATGGCGGGAATATAAATCGCGTCGCCCGGCTCCAGCTCGGCCGACTGCGACGCCGCCAGCGCGTCGCGATAGCGCGGATAGCGCGCCAGGTCCGGCTGCGCGCGCGAGGCCATGCTGATCGGCGCGCCGGCCGGCGTGAAGTCGAGCGGGCCCACATACAGATTGTCGACCTGCTCCGGCGGGAACAACGTGAAACGGCGCTTGCCGCTGACGCAGGCGGCCAGGTTGTGGGCCTCGTCGAAATGGGCCGGCACGGTGATGCGGTTGCCGAGCCAGATGCGCGGCAGCACCGACGCGTCCAGCAGCGGCAGCACGTTCTCGTTCAAAAATCCGGGCAGCGATTCGGAGATCAGCGCGCTTTGCGCCGCCACGCACGGCGCGCGGTCGCCGCCGCCAAGATAGCGCAGCAGCTGGTCGATGATGGCCGACATCGGCAGGCGGTTGCGCACGAAGGTGAAGCCGCTCATGTCGTCGCGGTAGCCGACCAGGCCCTGAGCCTCGGGCGGCGTCATGATGGCGTTGACGTCGGCGCCGCTGTCGAACTGCTTCAGGTAGGCGCAGACATGCTGCGGCGAGCGCAGCGCCTCGCGCACGACGGGCCAGTCGCGCACCACGCCGCGCAGCACGGCGGGCCGGTTCAGCGGCAGGATCTCTTCGCGGAAACGGCGCGCGTCGACGTCGCGCCATTCGGCGATGGCTTGCGACGGCGGGATCGAAGTGGATATCGGAGCATTCATGGGGTGGCGTTTTGCATAAAAAAATGACGGTCGAGAGCACCGTCATTTTGTACCACAGTATCGATGCCGCGCCACCGTTTTCGGCGGCGCGGCATGGTCAGACTGCGCTTAGTATTTCAGGCGCATGGTCAGGAAGAACTGGCGGCCGTTCTCGTAGATCGAACGTGGCTGGTCGCCATTGAGGGCGTAATACTTCAGCTTCGGATTGTTCAGGTTACGCATGTCCAGCGAGAGGCTGATCTTCTCGCTGAATTTGTAGCCCAGCGAAGCATTCAGGTCGCCGCTGCCTTCCTGATTGAACTCGGTGCCGCGATCCAGGCCCACGTAGGCTTCGGAACGGTAGCCGTAAGTGAGGCGGGCATTGTACTTTTCATCCTCGTAGTAGGCGCTGACGTTGGCCACCTTCTTGGACGAGCCGAGCACCTTGGCGCCGCTGTCGTCCTTGGCCGTGGTCAAAGTACCGGTGGCCTGCACACCGAAGTAGCCGTAAATCGGCTGCTGGTAGTACAGCTCCAGACCCTTGACCTTGCCGGTGCTGTTGATCGGCGACGTCACCAGGTAATTTGCCAGGAAGCCTTGCGGCACTTGCAGATTGTAGGTCATGGCGTTGATGGTGCGCGTGCCTTGGCCGATGTAGTTGGTCAGGTCCATGTAGTACAGCGAAGCCGAGACCAGCGAGTGCGGCGCGAAGTAGTATTCGAGCGAGGTATCGAGATTGGTCGAACGCACAGGCTTGAGGTCCGGATTGCCGCCGGTGCCGGCGCCGATCGCACCCTGTACGGCCGGCGGCGTCAGCGAGTAGGTGCCGACCAGCGACGAGAAGTCGGGACGGGTCATGGTCTTCGACACGGCGAAACGCAATACCAGGTCACTGCGAAGGTCGAGCTTCAAGTTCGCGCTTGGCAGCCAGTCGTTGTAGGTGTGGTCGGTCGTGGTGGGACGGAAGGCGCCGAAGGCCGAGGCGTAGACCACGCCGGGCACGTTGGGCACATCGCCCGATACGCCGACGTTGCTGATCGCGTGCTCCTTGGTCTGCACATAGCGCACGCCGATGTTGCCGCCCCAGCCTTCGCCGTCGAAGTTCGCCTGCAGGTAGCCGGCGCGGGTTTTCTCGTTGAGCGTGAATTCCTGTTGCCAGTCTTCGCGGCTGCCGTTGGTGGTGCGGTTGGCGTACAGCGCGGCGAAGGCGGCCAGCTGGTCCGGCGTGTAGCGGAAGATGCCCGACGGGACGCTGCCGCCCAGGCCACTGGCGAAATTGCCGGGGTAGGACGCGCCGGCCAGCGGCCAGCTCGATGCGTCGCTGGGCGAGGTCGAACCGCTGAACAACGGTCCCTGGCCGACGATGCCGCCGGAGCTGCGGTCGTGGTCCGCGGCGCGCACGCCGAATTTAATCAGATTGAGCGGACCTTTTTGCAGCTGGAAGTCGCCATCCATCTGACCCCATTGTTCCTTGTCCTTGACGTCGATGTTCTGGTCGCCGAACATCCAGCCGAAGCCCGATTGCAGGCTGCCGTCGGCGTTCTTGGTGGTGCCCGGCGAGGCGTTGGCGTTGTTGTTGAAGTTGAAGCTAGGCGCCGTGCCGACGCCGTTGAACTGGTACGAGGCGCCGGTGCCGGTGGCGCCGTTCCATGCGATCACGTCCTGGGTCGGCGTCTTGCCGTCGCCCTTGGAAGTGCCGCCCTGCCCTTTGATGGTCAGGTCGTCGCTGACGCGCCATTTGGCGTCCAGCGACAGGAAGTTGGCGGTGGCTTTTTCGCCCGGACGCGAGATCTGGTCGTACTCGTTGTAGTTGGTGCCGGCCACCGGCGCGAAGGAGGCGCTGGTCAGCGTCTTGACGCCGTTGGTGGTGGTGACGACGTAGCCCGGCAGCGGCGCCTGGCCGTTGCCCGAGTTGATGATGCTGCCGCCGTTGAGCAGGTAGTTGTCATTGGTGTTGGAGGCGTCGAGCTTGGAGCTGAAGCCGCTGACGTCGAAGGTCAGGTCCTTGGTCGGCTTGAATTCCAGGTCGAGCAGGCCGCCCTGGCGTTTGCGCTCCTGCTGGAACAGCGCCGCGCCGAGGAAGCCTGGATAGTAGGCGCCGGCCAGGTCGGGATGGGCGATGGCCATCGGGCTGGTCGGGCTGATTTGCTGGTAGCCCAGCACCTCGACGCCGTCGCGGCGCAGGTGGCGGGTTTCCGAGAACACTTGCAGCAAGGCGCCGAAGGTGTTGGCGTCGTTCTTCCAGTTCACCAGCGCGGAGAATTGCGGATCGGTCTTCTTCGGCAGGTCGGCGTAGACCGCGCCCAGCGACGCTTCGGCCGTCACCTGGTCGTGGAATTCGAGCGGCTTGCGGGTGATGATGTCGACCGAGCCGGCCACGCCGCCTTCGACCAGGTTGGCTTCCGAGCTCTTATGGATAATCACCGAGCCGACCAGTTCCGACGGCACCAGCGTGTAGCTGACGCTGCGGCCGACCTGGGCGGTCTGGTTCAGCACGAACCAGTCGCCGGAAGCGACGTTGTGGCCGTTGATGAGGGTCTGGGTCAGGTTGGAATTGGTGCCGCGCATGGAGACGCGGTCGTTTTCATCGAAGCCGCCTTCGGAGGCGCCGGCGTTGCTGACGGTGACGCCGGGAACGCGCTCGAGGGAGTCGGCCACGTTCTTGTCCGGCATCTTGCCGATGTCTTCGGCGGTGATGACTTCGACGTGGGAATCGGCGTTCTTCTTCTGGTTCAGCGACTGCTGCAACGCGGCGCGGATACCCTGAACCTGCACTTTTTGCGGCTCGTCGGTTTTGCCGTCCTTGGCGCTGGTGGCGTCCTGCGCCATCGCCGAATAACTGGCGCTGAGCACCAGCAGGCCGGCTGCCGCGGCAATCGGCGTCAGACGAACGACGGCGTTGCGTGGCGTCTCTTTGCTACCTGAAAAATTGCGCTTCATGTACTCCCCCTTGATATAGGCTTAAATCGAAAGCCGTCGAATTATTGAATGCTGAACCTTGGCCGGGAGCCACTCGCCGCAACGCCCGTCTGTCCTTCTATGCAAGCACTTACAAAACCAATCCAACGCCAATATACCCCCACTCAATACCAGAACACTACCAATTTTCATATTTTTTTCATATGTTGTATGGAAAATACAGACCACTTTGCCAAGGCGACGGCATAGGTAGCGCTACCACAGAGTGGGGCTTGCCCCTTTGCGATAGCACAAGTTGATTTTTCTGTACTGTGGTATTTTTTTGGTATTATCCAGTGACCGGTATCGAGCAACTACCATCGGTTCAAACCACATCAAAGACCACATCGCCGCCGGCGCGTCGCGCCCGGGGCGGCAGACCAGGACCGGTATGACTTCCCTAGCCCAGCTCATGCATCACCTGTCGCAAACCAGCAGCCTGCCGCTCTACCAGCAGTTACAAAAGGCGCTGCGCGAGGCCATCGACCAGCGCGTGTTCGGTCCCGACGAAGCCTTGCCGGCCGAGCGCCAGCTGGCGACCGACCTGTCGGTCTCGCGCATCACCGTGCGCAAGGCGATCGACGGCCTGGTCGACGAAGGCTTGCTGGTGCGGCGGCCCGGTTCGGGCAACTTCATCAACACGCGCATCGAAAAGAACTTCGCCAAACTGACCTCGTTTTCGGAAGACATGCGGGCGCGCGGACGCACGCCGCGCAGCGTGTGGCTCAAGCGATCGGAGGGCACGGTCAGTCCGGAGGAAGCGCTGCGGCTGCGGCTCAGTCCCGGCGCGCCGGTGTACCGCTTCCACCGCATCCGCTATGCCGACGACGTGCCGATGTGCCTGGAGTACGCAACGATCGTGGCATCGTGTTTGCCGTCGCTGGAGGCGGTGCAGCTGTCGATGTACGAGGCGCTGGAGCGGGCCGGCAACCGGCCCGTGCGCGCCTTGCAGCGGCTCAGCGCCCTGCTGCTGAACGCGGAACAGGCCACGCTGTTGCAGGCGTGCGAAGGCGACGCCGGTTTGCAGGTCGAGCGCTTGGGATTTTTGCGCGACGGGCGCGCGGTGGAATTCTGCCGCTCCTACTTCCGCGGCGATATGTATGATTTCGTGGCGGAGCTGAGCACCGCGTAAGAGCCGGCGCCGTGGCCGGCGGGTCGGGTCGTCGCCGATGATCCGGCACCGTGGCCATCGGGGTCAGACCACGGTTTCGAGAGATTCATTCGAAA
>NZ_JANXMI010000035.1 GCF_025354735.1 Rugamonas sp. | reverse complement strand
AAAGCAAAGCCCAACTTCGGTGCTGTAGCGGAAATCGTTAAGACTATTTTCCCTACAACCTCTGCCGAAAATTATTCGGCAGCGCAAACATTACTGCAGAAGCGCATGAAGCGAACTCCTGACCTAGTGCTGATGAGTTGGCCGCACGACGTCTAGCTCAGTTAAGGCTCTTTACGGAAGCAACGTCACTAACTACGGCTCCCTTGCTGTTGTTACCTCGTGCTTATGCAAGTGAATAACACCGATGGAATTTTTTTAAAATTTTTCATCGGTGTTATTCAGGTAGCGCGATTTTTCCCATGATGTTCATACGTACTAACGTTGGTACGCAATAAATCATTGGGAAAAAAATGAACAAAGAAGTATCCATCAACGCCGAAGCCTCGGTCTCCGACACGCTGTGGAAGGAGGACTACACCGCGTCCTTCGTCCAGCTGGCTCGCGGCACGCTGGCAAACGCTCGCGTCACCGGCTCGCTCGGCCTGCCATTCATCAAGCTGACGCCCGGCAAGCGTGGCGCAGTACGCTACCGCAAATCCGACGTCGAAGCTTGGCTGACGGCACGCACCTACAAAAACACTCAGCAGGCCGTAGTCGCTGCCCGCAACGTGGAGGGCGCGTAATCATGGAAAAACTGAAGAGCTCCCTGATCTACGCGTCCTACTTGGAGCAACTGAGCGTCCAGAAAACGTTGAACCGCGTACACGATATCGTCACGGCGGTCGAGAACAACGTCCACTGCTTCGAACGTATGGCGGCCTTGCCGAACCACAGCGGTGACTGGGAGAAGGCCAAGCAGGAGGCTATCAATTTCCTGATCATCGCGAACCGCGTCAAAAAAATGTTCGAGATCGAGGAGTAATCGAACATGGAAATGAAAACCCAATACGATGCCGCGATGGGAGTGCTGACGTACTTGATTGTCGCTGTCCCAGCGACGCTCGGCAAGATCTTCAAGCAGACCCCGAATGGCCTGGAGAAAACCACCGCTGGCGAGTTCTACCAAGGCAAGTTCGTGGTGAAATTCTTCACGACGGTGTTGGATCTGGTGACGCTGTTGACGTCAGTCACCACTTCGCAGGCCATCACTGCCAGCGTTCCTGTTACCGGTGCAATTGAAGGCGCTATCGTGACCAAGGCGATGCTTGCCAAATTCCCTGATGCCCTGACCCGCACCAAGAAACATTTCTCATTCCTGTTCGGCCAGAAAGGCATCATCATCTTGGACTACGATCCACCAGCCGGAAAGGTTGCGCTCACCCGCGATCAGCTCTGGTGCTTGCTGGTTGCGACGATCCCAGAACTGTGCTCGGCAGGCGTTGTATGGTGGTGCTCGGGTAGCTCCTACATCTACAGCGGTGAGGTCGAGATGCAAGGCCTACGCGGCCAGCGTCTGTACATCATGGTTGACGACATTAGCGACACCGAGCGCGTCTGCGACATCTTGGCGAAACGACTGTGGCTCGCCGGTCACGGCTACATCGCTATCTCCAAGTCGGGCAAGCGCTTGATCCGTTCGATCTTCGATGCTGCAATGGCCGAAGCCGCCCGCATGGATTACATCGGTGGTTCCACCTGCCACGCGCCGTTGGAACAGCGCCGTGGTGCGCCGGTTGTATTGTCCGAAGGTTCGTGGTTGAAGACCCGTGAAGTTATCAAAGACTTGTCTGCTGCCGACGATGCCAAGTACCAGATGCTGGTACAGGACGCGAAAGCTAAAGTCGCAGGCGAAGCACGTCTGATCGAGGAGGCTTGGAAGGCCGAGCGCATGACGGCAATGGTCATCAAACTGAGCAATATCGTGCCACAGGAGCAGGCGGCTGAGCGCGCTGAACAGACCTTGTCGGCTGCAACGAAAGGCTTCCTGCTGGGCGATTTCGATGTAAAGCTGGCTGATGGCTGCACTGTTACCGTCGGCCATATCCTTGATAACCGCGAGCGCTACAACGGCGCACTGACCTTCGATCCGTTGGAGCCAGAATACGCAAACCACAAGGTTACTGGCAAATTGTTCCTCTACGGAGCAGTCCCGACTCTGAACAGCTTCGCGCACGGCGGCGCGGTCTACTTCTTGCGCCGCCAGCCCCACCGCCTCTACCTCCAGCGCGGTCGCAAAGCAGAGTTGGCGGATGCAATCTACAAGGTGCTGAGCGACGAGCCGGATGTCTTTGTTCGTGGTGGTAAGTTGGTCCAGATCGATGGCAACCGAGTGCGTCCGCTGCACAAGGCAGGCTTGACGTACTTGATCGGTATGCGTACCGCTATCTACGTCAAGAAGGACAACGGTCCCGACATCGCTGCTGACGTCCCAGGCGATGTCGTCGAGATGGTAATGGATTTGGTGGAGGCATAATTGAAAGTTCTGAAAGCTACCGTTAACTTGCCATACGCCACGCCGGATGGCGCCATTGTAGTAACCCCCGGTTTCAAAGCGGGGAACGGCGTTTACGCGAACATCGCCCCAGATGCCGTTGCGGCAATCCCGGAGAAACCTTCGGGCAGCGACATTATCTCGGCGCTGATGACGCTGTGGATGCCTTGGAGCGGCTACCGCTTCGCCACCGCCACCGACCGTGCCGCCATGCTGTCTGCGATCATCACGGCAGTTTGCCGTGCCGCTCTCGACATCGCACCGGGGTACTTTTTCGATGCACCAGTGCAGGCTAGCGGCAAGACCAAATGCGCTGGAGCTCTGGTCGCACTGATGCGCGGTAAGCGCGGCGGCATCACTCCCTTCGTTGAAGGCTCCGGTGTAGAGGCGGAAACCGTCAAGAAGCTGGTCGCTATGCTGCTGGGCGGTGAGTCGTCCTGGCTGATTGATAACGTCGTTGGTACCTGGCGCAGCCCGGTGATCGCGGGGCTGATCACAAGCGGCAATCTCAGCGAGCGCATCTTGGGTGGCAACACTTGCTTCAATGGCGACTCGCGTTTGATGATCTGCGCTACGGGTAATAACGCCGCACTCGACCGCGATCTGGGGCGCCGCATGATCCGCGTGCGCATTGATCCCGGCGTTGAGACCCCGCAATCGCGCAACTTCTCGTTCGATCCAATCGATATGGCGCTGGCAAAACGCCAGGAAATTGCACAAGCTGTCTTGGTTGTTATTCGCGCTTTCTGGCAGGCCAAGCCAAAACTGGATAGCAATGGCGATGCCGGATTCAGCGAGTGGAACAAACTGGTGCGTCAGTGCGTGCTGTGGGTTGGATCGACCGGTTACTGCGAGGAGGCGGGCATCGGCAGCGTTGGTGACCCAGCCCATTCCATTATGGAAGATTCGGGCGTCGATGATCCAGACGTTGCAGCGCACCGCATGTTGTTGACCGGCCTGAATGAGACGTTCAACGGTGTGATGTTCCAAGCAAAAGATGTTCTTCAACTGTGGGAGCTGGGCGAGCGCCGCAGCATTGACGAGCCGAACGGCATGATTCGCGAGGCGCTCACGGCAATGCTGGGCCGCCATGCTATCCCTAGTTCGGTGAGCCTCGGAAGAGTGCTTCGCAACCGCCGCGACCGTTGGGTCTCCGGCTTGATTCTGCGCCAGGCTGGCAAAGACCGAAATGACATCGCGCTGTGGATGGTGGCAACTGCGGGGCTTGCGGGGGTTAGCAGGGAATAATCGATACGTTTCCACCAATATATATAAAGAAAAAAATCTATTCCGTTAGAAAACATCCCTGCTATCCCCCGCAAGCCCCGCAGTACTAATTTAAATAACGATATGGGACAAAGCTACGCGGGCCGGGGGCAGTACGGGGTGGGTCTATTTACTACGAGTGGCCACTTAAATTTATGATCAAATCAAATACTGAAATTGAACACATGAAGTACAGCATCGAGGAGGCCGCTGCCAGCGCGCTGGTTGCGATTGAATGCTACGGCTTGCAGGAAGCGCAAACCGCGCTCGAAGAATTGACCCGTCGTAACAAAGCATTGTTGGGCGGTGGCGATGCCGCAATCGCAGAGTCGCTGGGCCGCCAAGCGGTCGTATTGGAAGCGCTGCTCTACAACTTGTTGCGCGGTGCTGCGGAGGTAAAGAAACCTGAATTGATCACGATGGCCCTGAAGTCCGCAATGAGCACGCAGCGCGCTCTCATTTCCACCTTGGGCGCGATTCGCCAGTTGCGGAGTTCCGATGCGTAAGCCACCGACACTGACAGACGAGCAGCGTCAGGCGCGCCGGGAGACCATCATGCGGACGAAACCATGGACGAAAGCCACCGGCCCCAAAACTGTAGCAGGCAAGGCAGCTTCCGCAAAACGCTGGCAACGGCATGGCCTGCGAAGCGAAGAAGCAAAGGCAGCACAGCAGTGGGTGAGTTCGATCCGTAGCCTGTTACGGGTCTTGGCCAAGCACCGTGTGATTTGCTTCATTTTTGTAATCTTTGCAGTCACGATCCCAGCCAACTTCTACCAAGTGTAGTTCAGCCTTAACCCTAGCAACCTACCTGTCCTTCAAAAGCAGGTAGGTTTCTACGTTTAAGGCTTTAGCGATCTTCTCGATGTTGTCCAGCGAGACGTTTCTGACTTGCCGCTCCACGTGAGCGATGAAAGTGCGGTGTAGGCCGCATTCGAATGCCAAGTACTCCTGCGACCAGCCGAGTTCGCCTCGCAGACGAATGATATTCGCGGCCAGTATTGCGCGGGCGTTTGCTGACGAAACTGTAACAGTGGGCTGGTTTGGTGGCATCTCTGCCAGTTTCACCAGATGATGCTTTTAAGTCAGCCGCGTTTACGTCACAATTGCGCTGCGGATAGCGATATCAACGTCAATTGTCGTTAAGTCAGAAAATGAAAAGGATCAAATGCGAGTCGTTACAAGTAGCCAAACTAGCCACGTCGGTAGTTCTGCGTCTGGGAGCAACCCCGGCCTCGACACCGAAATTTTGTCAGATACACAACCTACTATGAGTTGGCGGGATTTTGAACGCTCTACTGAGGGCGTGAAAAAAGCGGAGGTCTTTAAAATTCCGCTCAACCTGATCGGGGTGGAATTTGGGTTCAATCCTCGCGACCTGAGCAAGTCGGAGACGTTGCAAAAAATTGCGAGCATTAAACAAGCCTACAAGGCAGGTGATTACGTTAAACCATTGGAGGTCCGGCTGCGCGGCTCCAAGATTGAAGTAGTGGATGGTCACTGCCGCCGCCAAGCCGCCATCGAAGCACGCGCTGAACTGATCGCTGAGGGATTTTCAAACCCCATCCCGTTCCTCATGTGCATACCGTTTAAAGGCAATGATCTCGACAGACTGGTCCTCACCGTCCACGGTAACGAGGGGGAAAAGTTAACTCCAATGGAGTGCGCCGAAGTCGTGCGTCGTATGTCGGGTCTGGGCCTGAACCGCGCCAATATCGCTGAACGCCTTCGTGTATCAATCGGTTGGGTGGACCGTCTGACTCTCCTGAACAAGCTTCCAGAGCTCGTAAAGCACCGTATCCGAAGCGGTCTGGTCTCCCCTGACGTTGCGGTTGCCGTGTTCAAGGCCGAAGGCGAGGGCGGAGTGATCGCTGCCCTTGACGTCAAAGCAAATGCAGCGGGTGGTGCGAAGATTACCGCTAAACACAACAAGTTGCCTGGTGTAAGCCGGGAAGCCCAAAGAGCAGAGAAGCAAGCCATCAATAAAAACATAGAAGCTCAGCTTCGGGTCGCCGAGTCCATCGCATTTGGTTTGCCAGAGAAGCTTTTCACAGGCGAAATCATGGATGAAGAAGTTTATTCTGTGAAGTTAAACGGGGCCACATTGAAGAGCCTGCGGGCGTTAAAAGAGAACTTTGCCGGTAAGCATGTACTCAAATCCTAGGTGGGCTAACACATCAAGACTGTGTTGCCCCATTGCGGCAATCATTACATTACCATCGCTGAAAGGAATAAATGCCTGACCGTCAATCTGTCATAAAGTTTGGCCGTACTGACGGTAGTGCAGCTAAGACCATATTTTTCCGATCCAGAATCCGTGGCCTGGAACTGGCGAACAGCTTGGCGTTTGTGTTTTTCGAGCAACATCCGTTTAAGACCAGTGCTGGCCGCGATGGCGACGAAGTACGGCATGAGGGAAACGGGTTTTACGTTGCCTACAAGGAAGAAAACGAATTATAAAAATAGCTGCGTCAACTCCCTGAGCTCGACATCAGCTCGGTGGGGTTGACGAAAAACTGGCATTCGTAAAATGCTCGGCTCGAGCCAAGCTTCCAAAATAGTGATAACGGCGCATCAATCATGCGTCTTAATTATCTCTGAGCTAAGATATTGTCCAAAGTCAAATGTGAACGTTTTAATATCTCAGACATATCGCCCATATGACCGTCAACCCGGTCTAGAATTAAATTAACTTCGCCAAAATCGGTCTTCATCTCTTGTCCGAACTCAGCGATATCTTTACGTAGTTCAAGCGCTTCTCTGAGGTTTAAATTGCCGTCTTCGCTTGCCGTCTGCTCCGTTGATTGGTCCATTCTCAGCTCCTAGTTTTTGAAGACTTGCTAGTTTATGAACTAATAGTGCCACATTGTGAATCATTAGGTTCAGCTAAGGTAGCATTGTGTTGATTAGCACCGAAAACTGACCCACTTTGCCGCATAATTTGCATCGAAAATTGACCCACGTTTAGCACACAATCCTACTTGTCTTGACGAGTGGGGAATCGGAGTGATCGACGTGGCATTACTAGGAATAATCAGGCGCTGGCATCTTCGCGACCAAGTCCCTTTGCGGGTAATCGCCAAGCGCCTCGGCATCTCGCGCAACACCGTCCGGCGCTACCTGCACTCGGAAACGACCGAGCCCGCCTATGCGGAACGCCAATCGGCCAGCGCAATCGACCCATACGCCTTCCAGCT
Source organism: Rugamonas sp. (assembly GCF_025354735.1). Lineage (GTDB taxonomy): Bacteria > Pseudomonadota > Gammaproteobacteria > Burkholderiales > Burkholderiaceae_D > Rugamonas. The sequence continues at coordinate 1,380 of NZ_JANXMI010000035.1, read as the reverse complement.
CTCCGGCTGGCTCAAGACCGAGGCGGCCAAATCACGCAAGCAGCGGCGCAGCTTAAAACGTAAGCGTCTTCCCAGCGCCGTCTGGACTGCCTGACCAGCGTCATTCATGATCGAATTTCGGCACAATATTTGTGCCCACAATTTTCGATTATGGACACAAATTTTCAACCGATCATTTCGACGAATGCACGCGGCCACTATCGCCAGCATCCATTGGAGTTCAAGCGCGCCTTGGTGGCGCTGTCGCTGGAGTCTGGTGCCTCGGTCGCGCGCATCGCGCGTGAGCACGGCGTCAATGCCAACCAAGTCTTCAGCTGGCGTCGGCTGTATCAACAAGGACGCCTTGGCGTACCTGCATCGATGCGAAACGACGGCCTGTTGCCGGTGGTGCTGGCGCCATCGGCGCCTGCACCAAGCAACATCAACGCCGACGCCGACGGCGTTATCGTGCTTGAGTTGGGCGAAATCCGTGTTCGGATCGAAGGCCAGCCCAATGCGGCCATATAGGCGCAGGTGTTGGACAGGGTGCTGCGATGATCGGCCTGCCTGCCGGCACGAAGGTCTGGCTTGCCGCCGGCACCACCGACATGCGCTCCGGCTTCAATGGTCTGGCGGCAAAAGTACAGACCGCGCTGGAGGAAGACCCGTTCAGTGGGCATGTGTTTGTATTCCGAGGCCGGCGTGGCGACCTCATCAAACTACTGTGGTGGAGCGGTGATGGCCTGTGCCTGTTGGCCAAGCGGCTTGAGCGGGGGCGCTTCATCTGGCCGCAAGCGACCAACGGCTCGGTGGCGCTGACGCCGGCGCAGCTGTCGATGCTGCTCGAAGGCATCGATTGGCGGCGTCCGGAACGCACCTGGAAACCAACGTCGGCCTTGTAAACGTCATCAGCCTCGCGTAAACTTGGCGCATGCTCAGCTCAGCCGACCTGCCCAACGATATCAATGCCTTGAAGGCATTGCTGTTAGCCAGCGATCGCCTGCTGCAAGAGCGTGACGAGCAACTGGCCGGCATGGCCGAACAACTGAACACGCGCGCCGTCGAGATCGAACACCTCAAGCTGCAGATCGCCAAATTGCGGCGCATGCAGTTCGGCCGCAAGTCGGAAAAACTCGATCATCAAATCGAGCAGCTGGAGTTGCAACTGGAAGACCTGCAGGCCGACGCGGCCGAGGCGGCGCGCGAGATGCCGGCGGCCGACCAAGCGCCGCGCAAGAAGTCGGTGCGTCGTCCCTTGCCCGATCATTTGCCGCGAGACGAGAAGGTCTATGCGCCGAAGGCCGATGCTTGCCCGGCCTGCGGTGGCGGCCTGCGGCCGCTGGGCGAGGACGTGGCCGAGCAACTGGAGTACGTGCCGGCCAGCTTCCGCGTGATCCGCCA
>NZ_JANXMI010000020.1 GCF_025354735.1 Rugamonas sp. | reverse complement strand
GCCGCGCCGGCGCCGGCTGCGCATGGGGCGGCGCAGCGGCGGGGCGCGCCGGCGTAATCAGGCACTCGTACAAGTCGCACTCGCGGGCCGGCTGGATCAGCTGGAAGGCGACGCCGGCCTGGCGCCGCTGCACGCTGTCGGCCGCGTCGCGCACGCTGCTCAGCAGCAGCTTGACGCCGTCGATGGCCGCATCGGCCTTGATGGTGGACGCCAGCGCCAGGCCGCTGGTGCGGGCCAGCGCCATGTCGAGCAAGGCCACGTCGTAGGGCCGGCCGTCGGCGGCGGCCGCGTGCAGCCGGCCCAGCGCGTCGGCGGCGTCGGCGGCGCTGTCGGCGCTGATTTTCCAGCCGGCCAGTTGCCGTTCGAGCAGCGCGCGGCTGTCAGTGTGTTGGTCGACGATCAAAGCGCGCAATCCCTGGGTGATGGTGTAGTTGAAGCCCGGATCGTCGACATCGACGCGGCGCTTATCGAAATTTACGGCAAACCAAAACACCGATCCTTGAGTTAAAGCATTGTCGACGCCGATAGTGCCGCCCATCAGCTCGACGAGTTGCTTGGAAATCGACAGGCCCAGGCCGGTGCCGCCGTGCTTGCGCGTCGTCGAGCCGTCGGCCTGGGAGAACGAGTCGAAGATGCGGGCCTGGGCGTCATGGTCGACGCCGATGCCGCTGTCGTGCACCTCGCAGCGCAGGCTGACCGCTTGCGCGTCCTCGGCCGTGACGCCGACCTTGACCGTGATCTGGCCGCGGTCGGTGAACTTGATGGCGTTGCCGAGCAGGTTGACGATGACCTGGCGCAGCCGGTTGGGGTCGCCGCAAATGGCCAGCGGGATGTCGGGTGCGATGGAAAACTCCAGCGCCAGGCCCTTGAGCCGCGCTTGCGGCGCGAACACGTGGTCGATGTCGTCGAGCAGTTCGCGGAAATTGAAATGGATGTATTCGACCGTCAGCTTGCCGGCCTCGATTTTGGAAAAGTCGAGGATGTCGTTGATGATGACCAGCAAATGCTGGCCGGAGCGCCGCACCATGTCGGTGTAGTGGCGTTGCTGGCCGGACAGCGGCGTGGCCAGCAGCAACTCCGTCATGCCCAGCACGCCGTTCATGGGGGTGCGGATTTCATGGCTCATGGTGGCGAGGAAGGCGCTCTTCGCGTGGCTGGCGGCCTCGGCCGCGTTCTTGGCCTTTTCCAGCTGCTCGGTGCGCACGCTGACCTGGCGTTCGAGCTGGTCGCGGTACTGGGCCAGCCTGGCGTCGTGGCTGTCGAGCTGGCTGAGCATGTCGTTGAAGCTGTCGATCAGCGTGCCGAGCTCGTCGTCGCGCTGGTGCGCCACGCGCTGCTGATAAGTCTGGCTGGTCGACACCAGCCGGGCGGCGGCGATCAGCTTGCCGATCGGTTCGGCGATGCCGCGCTTGAAGCGGGCCGCCAGCACCAGCGCGATGGCCAGCGACACCAGGCTGGCGGCGGCGCAGGCGGCCAGCGTTTGCAGCACGTCGCGCCACATCCGGCCCAGGCCGGCCTCGATCATGACGGCGCCGATCAGATTGCCGTTCACCAGCACCGGCCGGTAGACGCGCATGCCGGGCGCCCACGGCGGGCCGCAGCGCTCGGTGACCGCGCCGGCGCCGATCTCGGCCAGGCGGGCCGGCCCCAGGTCGGCGCCGGCTCCGGCCGAACCGGCCGAACCGGCGGCGCCGGCCGCCGTGTACTGGGCGTAGCGCTTGCCGTCGCGGTCGAACAGCGCCGCCTGCGCCACGTCGTCCTTGGCGCCGAGCGCGGCCAGCGTCTGTTCGGCCTGGCGCGGATCGGCGAACAGCAGCGCGTTGACGCTGTTGGTGCCGATCACGCCGGCCAGCGACGACAGCTGCTGGCGCTGGTCGGCGGTGTGGCTCAGCACGGCCGTCGCGGCATAGGCGACAAACACCAGCGTCAGCGCGCTGCCGGTCGACCAGACCGACATCAGCGTCAATTTATGGCTCAGGCTGGAACGCTGGACCGGCCACATCTCAGGCTCGCGGCGCGGGGCCGGCCGGCGTGACGGGGCGTTGTGGCGGCAATCTATCCATGGCGTCGTCTCTGGCGGTGAAGGTGGGGTGGGATGGCCAGCGGCGCGCGCGGCGGAGAAGTAGTTCTAACAGGAAAAAATATAGGCCAAACAAGGTCGCCGGATATTGATCTGGATCGTATCGTCCGGCCAGCGAGGGAACTTTTCCGGCCACCGTCGCGCGCCACCCGCGCCCGCGACGCACTATCATGAGGGCGTGCCAGACCTTTGCGGTGCCGCGCGCGGCGCCGCCACCGGAACCACCGCCATGACCGAAGACCGTCCGCCGCCGCCGTCGTCGCCGCCATCGCCACTGACGGCGCGCGAACGCGAAGTGCTGCGCCACATCGGCGCCGGCGCCGCCAACAAGCAGATCGCCCGCGCGCTCGACGTCAGCGTGCGCACCGTCGAGACGCACCGATTGAACTTGAAGCGCAAGCTGGGCCTGGTCGGCCAGGCCGAGCTGATCCGGTACGCGCGGCGCGCCGCCGCGGACGATGAGGGCTGAGCCGGTTGCCGCCGTCGGCTTGCTGGCGTTGTTGTTGGTGTTGGCGTTGTTGTTTTTCATGACGATTTGCTGTTGCTTCGGCAATATCTGCTATATTCCTGCTCCCGCCGCCGCTTTGGCGGGAACGTGCTGAATTGTGCCAAAGTAACTATTTAGCGCGCAAAAACTGGTCTTGAAGTGGTCATGACGATAAATGTCGGATGAGCACGGCTTTTTGGTTGCCTTATGTCAATTGTTGAACTAAGATTGCGCGCACTACCCATTCCGAGATTTAGATGTCAGCGCCAGAACCGAGCCCGTTTCCGTTAGTGGGATTGCAAGCAGTGTCGAATGCCCAGAACGAATGGGTGGCACTGGCTTTTGAACTAACGCCCGCCGACGACGCCATCCAGGCGTCGCTGTCGCTGCTGGCCTCGGCGGACGCGCTGGCCGCGCTGGCGCCGCTGGACTGCATCTTGCCGCTGCCTCATCCGCTGTTGCTGGAAGCGTCCCACCTCGAATCGCTGCCGCCGCACCGCGTGATCTTGCGCGTGCCGGCCTCGGCCTGCATCGAATTGCCGGTGCAAAAAAAATGCAAGGCGCTGGCCGACATGGGCTACCGCATCATGGTCGACGGCGTCGCCGCCGCGGCCGCCACGCAGGCCGGCGCCCGCGCGCTGCTGTTCAATTGCGCCGAGGCGCTGCCGCCGCTGCTGGCCCTGGTGTCGCTGCCGGGACCGCACCTGGCCAGCGGCGTCGACACCGAACAGCGCCAGGCCGAATGCCGCGCCGCCGGCTTCAGCTGGTTCATGGGCGGCCACGCCCAACATCCCCAGCCCGACGCCAGCAGCAACGACGGCACCTCGCGCAAGCGCTTGCTGGCGCTGCTCGGCCTGCTGGCCCGCGACGCCGACTCGCGCGAACTGGAAATCCTGCTCAAGCAAGACCCGGCGCTGGCCTACCACCTGTTAAAACTGGTCAACTCGGCGGCCTTCGCCCTCAGTTCGCCCATCCACAGCTTCGGCCAGGCCATCAATGTGCTGGGCCGGCGCCAGTTGCAGCGCTGGCTGCAGCTATTGTTGTACGCGCGCCAGCAAGACGACGGCAGCGCCAACGCCCTGCTGCCGCTGGCGGCCGTGCGCGCCGCGCAAATGGAGTTGCTGTGCAAGCTGGGCGGCGGCGACCGCGACCAGCAAGACATGGCCTTCGTGGCCGGCGTGTTCTCGCTGCTCGACGTGCTGCTGGGCATGCCGATGACCGACGTGGTCAGCGCGCTCAGCCTCGACCTCGACGTCGTCATGGCCCTGCTCGACCGCGCCGGACCGCTGGGCCGGATGCTCCAGCTGGTCGAGCGCGCCGACCCGGCCGCGCTGGCCGAGGCCGGCGTGTCGCACGAAGCCTATTGGCAGACCCAGGTGCAAGCCCATCACTGGGCGATCCAGGTGAGCAGGAACCTATAGCCATGCTCGCGCCTCCGGTCTCCGATGTGCTGGGCAACAGCGCGGCGCTGTGCGACGCGGTGCTGCGCCTCCGTGGCCCGGCGCTGATAGCGGAACTGGGGCGCATCGCGCGCAGCGTGCTCGATAGTCCCGACGGCGAATACCGGCCCGGCCCGGCCGACGGGATGGCCGGTGGCGGCGATGGCTGCGCCCTGGTGCAGGACGTGCGTTACGAGCAGCAAAGCTTCGGCCGCTTCATCGTGCGCGGCCGTGCCTACGGCGACGCCGACCGGCGGCAGCTGGCCAGCCTGGCCGCGCTGGCCGCCAGCGTGCTGCAGGTGCACTCGCTGGCGCAGCGCTCGACCCACGCCTTTGTGCAAGTCGAAGCCCAGCTGCAACACCAGTCGCAAATCCTCGACCAGATCCACGAATCGGTGCTGACCATGGACATGGGCGGCTTCATCACCAGCTGGAACAAGGGCGCCGAGCGGCTGTTCGGCTACAGCGCCGTCGAAGCCGTCGGCCGCAACATCCTGTTCCTGTACGACGACGAGGACGCCGCCTTCCACGACGCCTTCCTCGAGCAGGGCGGGCGCCTGATGGAAGTGCGGCGCAAAAAGAAATCGGGCGAAGTGTTCTGGGCCAGCCTGTCGCTGTCGCCGCTGGTCGACGTGCACGAACGGTCGATCGGCCTGATCGCCTATCTCACCGACATCACCGAGCGCAAGCTGGCCGAGGAGCGCATCCACCACCTGGCGTATTACGACGCGCTGACCGGCCTGCCCAACCGCACGCTGCTCACCAAGCTGGTCGACCAGGCGCTGACGGTGGCCCAGCGCAGCAAGCTGCACGGCTGCGTGCTGTTCATCGACCTGAACCGGTTTAAACTCATCAACGACACCCTGGGCCGCAAGATCGGCGACGCGCTGCTGTGCGACGTCGCGCAGCGCTTCCGCGCCGTGCTGCGCGACCAGGACCTGGTGGCGCGGCTGGGCGGCGATGAATTCGCCGTCGGCCTGTTCGACATCAGCCAGCACTACGAGGCGAGCATGGTCGCGCACAAGCTGCTGGGCGCGCTGGCCGAGCCCTTCCTGATCGACGGCCACGACTTGCGCGTCGGCGGCAGCATCGGCATCAGCGTCTACCCGCAGGACGGCGCCGACGCCGAAACGCTGCTGCGCCTGGCCGACATCGCCATGGTGCGCGCCAAGCAGGGCGGCGACGCCAGCGACGGCGACGACCACGTCGCCTTCTACAGCCAGGACATGAACCAGGGCATGCAAGAGCGCATGCGCATCGAAACCGGGCTGCGCCACGCGCTTGGCCACGGCCAGCTGCTGCTGCACTACCAGCCCAAGTTCTCGATCAGCAGCGGCCACATCATCGGCGCCGAAGCGCTGGTGCGCTGGCTGCACCCCGAGCGCGGCCTGGTGCCGCCGGCCGAATTTATCCCCCTGGCCGAGGCGACGGGCCTGGTGGTGCAGGTCGGCGAATGGGTGCTCGAAGCGGCCTGCGCCCAGGCGCAGCGCTGGAAGCAGGGCGGCATGGCGCCGATCCGGCTGGCCGTGAACGTGTCGGCGCGCGAATTCACGTCGGCGCTGCCGGGCCGGGTGGCCGCCACGCTCAAGCGCTACGGCCTGGAACCGGCGTGGCTGGAGCTGGAAATCACGGAAAGCACGCTGATGCACAATATCGACCGCGTGATCGGCATCATGGACCGCATCACCGCGCTGGGCGTGACGCTGTCGCTGGACGACTTCGGCACCGGCTACTCCAGCCTGTCCTACCTGAAACGCTTCCCCATCGACACGCTCAAGATCGACCGCTCCTTCACCACCGGCATCCCCGGCGACGCCAACGATTGCGCCATCGCCAGCACCATCATCAGCATCGCCCAGCAGCTCAAGCACAAGGTGATCGCCGAGGGCGTCGAGACGCTGGAACAACTGGCCTTTTTGCGCCAGTCCGGCTGCGACGAAGTGCAGGGCTACCTGTATTCGCCGCCGCTGCCTGCGGCCCAGTTCGAGCGCGCGCTGCGCGAGAACTGGACCCCGGTCGCGCCCGAGCGGGCGGCGTGAACGATTGCCCGCCGCGCGCTTAATTTCGCGGTATCGACGCCGCCATGCTGCCAGCGGGCGATGATCTCTGTATAATGCGCAGTCTTAGGAAGCGTGGCCGAGTGGTTGAAGGCACCAGTCTTGAAAACTGGCGACGGGTTACACTGTTCGTGAGTTCGAATCTCACCGCTTCCGCCAGAATTAAGTGCCAGCAAGCACCAAGTAGTCCAAGAAGCCGCGTTCCTCACTATGAGGACGCGGCTTTTTTCTTCCCGTGACGTGCCGGGAAGTTCATTGACAGCCCAGTTTTTTGGGGGCAGGATTGGGGGCACGATTCATACCCAAAAAAAACATGCCCCGAAAATGCCTAAACTGATCTCCCCCCTTACCGACATCCAATTGCGCAACGCCAAGCCGGCCGAGAAGTCCTACAAGCTGTCCGATGGCGGCGGTCTGTATGTCGAGGTCATGCCGAACGGCGCCAAGTTCTGGCGCATGAAGGTGCGGCAGGCCAACGGCAAGGAGTCCAGGCTGACCTTTGGCGCCTATCCCGACGTGGCGTTGGTCAACGCCCGTGCCGAGCGGGGGCGGGTCAAGCAGCAGCAGGCCGCCGGCGTTGACCCGGCCCAAAGCCGGCGGATCGAGAAGCTGCAAAAGAAAACGGACGCCGTGAACACGTTTGAGGTGCTGGCCCGCGAGTGGCACGCCAACAAGGCCGAGACGTGGAAGCCCGGCACGGCCAAGGAAGCGATAAGCCGTCTGGAGAACGATGTGTTCCAGCGCATCGGCAACCGCCCCATCACTGACGTGGACGCTCCCCTTATGCTTGACGTGCTGCGCCAGATCGAGAAGCGCGGCGCCGTGGATATGGCCGCCCGCGTCGGGGCGTACTGTAGCGCGGTGTTCCGCTTCGCCATCGCTAAGGGCATCGTGAAATACAACCCGATCCCAGACCTGCGGGGCGCACTCAAACCACGGGCCAAGGGCCACCACGCAGCCATCGGGACCGATGAGCTGCCTGAGTTCCTTACGGCGCTGGCGACGGCCGAGGCGGGAATGTTCCAGCCGACCCGCATCATGCTGCGCTTGATGCTGCTGGTATTCGTCCGCACCAGTGAGCTGATAGAAACGCCGTGGGCAGAAATCGACCTGGGGAACGAGACCTGGGTGATTCCATGGTCGCGGATGAAAATGGGCAAGAAGCTGTTGAACCCGCGTAAGCTGGATCATCACGTCCACTTACCGCGCCAAGGCTGGGCGCTGCTGCGCGAGCTGCATAGACTGACCGGGCACGGCGCCTATCTGTTCCCCAATCGTAACGACCATGAGCGGCCGGCGTCGAACGGCGCCATCCTAATGGCGCTGCGGCGCATGGGCTACAGCGGCAAGATGACAGGCCATGGTTTCCGTTCGCTGGCGATGGGCGTCATCAAGGCGCGGCTGGGCTACCGACACGAGGTAGTGAATCGGCAACTGGCGCACGGATCGACCGACGAGTACGGCGAGGCATACGACCGCGAACAATTCCAAGAGGAGCGCAAGGTGATGATGCAGGCATACGCCGACTATATCGACATGGCCGAGAGCGGCGGCAACGTCATCCCGGTCAGTTTCAAACGGGCGTAAATCGCCCGCAAACCCGCATGGGGCCGTGCTTTGCACGGTTTTTTTTCGCCCCAAATCGCAAACGCAAAAGGGAAAACGACGAAAAATTTACCGGGACAACCGGGACAACTCAAAAGAGATATCTAAGTCATTGATTCTTATGTCTTTATTTGTCCCGGTAAATATATTTATTTTACCGGGACAGAACCGGGACAGAACCGGGACAACTATATATTCATGAGATTTTGAAAAGTTGTATTTTGAGGCTTAGTGGCGGCGGTCGGCGGGCTTAGGCTTGCTCTTGTGGGATTGAGCGCGTGGGGGTTTTCTCGCGCCGCCCCACCGCCGCCGCCTGTGCAAACGTCTGCACTTTGCCGCACTGACGATTGCTCTCGCGGCTAGGATCGAGCCATGGGAATCGCTTGCGTGGGGCGGTACCGACGCGCTTGTGTGGTCGTGCTTGCGGGCTTGGATCAAGTCGGTTGAATGTATCGCTGGCGCTCGGTCTGATCGCTTTGCGATGCGATGCGGCAATGCCGCCTATTGCCAATGTTGAGCAGCGTAAGGGGTCGGTCTGGAAATCGCGGGCGGCGGTGTAGTGCATTGCTATCGCTGTTAAATTAAAATAAACGACATTATGTCGCAACATATGCATCCAATTTGTCCTGTTAATAAAAGTCAAAATGACATAGACTTAGATGACTAAAACAACCTGAGGTGTATGTGATGAGCAGCGAATTGATTGTGAACGACGACCATGATTTGGATGAACCCTTGACGCCAGAGGCGCGAACTGCGGAATTCAAGGCGCGACTGGATGAGTTAGAGGAGGGGGCTGCTGAACTTGCGCGGCGTCTGCGGGGGTTGGGCGACTATCGCTCTGTATCTACCATCCAGCGAAGCTTCCAGCGGATGCAGTCGGGAGAAATCGCCGTTTCCGGTGAAATGATGGTCATCGTCAAGATGTTAGTTAATCAACAGCGAATCCGAAATAAGCGGGCGTCTGTGCTGGAATGGAACCGGAAGGCTAACGGGGCACGCTCTACTACGGAAGATGGATTTATCATCAATCTCAATCCTGAGACGAACTCACGATGGAGCGTTAGCCTTACGCACATTGAAACAGAATTCCGGCCTACGTGGCCAAGATGGCAGCCATCCCTTGAAGCCGCTAAACGCAAGGCCATGACCTGCCTGGCTGATGGGATATTGGAGGTGCATGAACTGGCTGCTATCGCTGCCGCAGAGAAAAAGTAGTGCAAGTTTGAAAGGCCGTGACTGTACTACGACAGTGCGCCGGCTCTGCCAGTAACTGGTACTGGAGAGCGTGGACCGGGCTGGTGTGCTGCTGCCGGCCAACTGTGGGCCTATCCTGATGGGCAAGCGCTGTGGCTGGTGTGCTGTCTATCGCGATGCAGATCAGCGCCAGTATCTGGCGTTGAAGTACCCAACGGCGGCGGAGGTACGCTGATTCTTGCGTGCCGGTGCGGTGGGCTGGGAGCCTGTCCTGATGGATTTTGGATGCGCTGTGACGGCTGGTGCAGCCTCTGGCCGGCCTTGACCAGACCAACAAATGGGGCTGGGAGCAGTGCTGTTAGAATCGAATCCGCCAAGCCTAGAGTGGCCACTTGAATACCGGATACCTTCGTCGGTTGGCTTAGCAATTTTTCCGAGGGTGCATTGAAGGATATGCAATGAAGTCCGTTGAAACGGTAGCTGATCTTCGCACTATAACCGTTGCGAAATGGAAAACGCTGTCGAGTGATGAGAAAGCAGTTATACAGGGCGGTGCGCCATATAAGGCGTTACAAGCGGAATGGGAGGCGCGTATTAAGTCCAATACGGATGCTCTTGCTGCCGTCGTTGCCGAATTTGACGGTATGCTTCACGTATTTGGAACAGTGCAAGCCACAATCAATCAAGCACTGTCGTTTGTTGTTTCTGCTTTGGATGTTGCGGCGATTAATGCCATATGTCGCCATTTGGGCCGCGCGCTGGAAGACCCTGACATACAAGCCAGCACAGATATGATGAAAGTCGTAACCGAAATCATTGTGGTGTTCAAGGCGCTGCGGGGTAAGGGAGAGCTTGAAGAGGGTAATATTGCCGCTGCGTTTGCGGGGCCAGCCCGTAGCGAGACCGCTAGGAAGATTTCCAAGAAGTCGCGTCTTCCCAAGAAGAAGGAGAAGGCGAAAGTTCTTTTCAAACAATGGCTTTTGCATCCAGATGCCTACGAGAATAAGGCGGCCTTTAAACGGGAGCTGACGGATACAGGGCTTTGTAAAGCTATTGATACAGCCGCCGGCTGGCTCAAGGAATTTCTTGGTGATGCTAAGCCTAGCGATGAATGGCAAGAAGTCGCTTTTAAGAAAAAAAAGAAGGAATAGCGCCGCTAATCCACTGAATAGCCGGGCTAGTCTCTCGTATGTGTAGTGGATGCTCCTTACGATCCGTCTTGCAATTTTGCGAGACTTCTAAGGAGTATAAAAATGCAACAGCAATCAATCGGCCCCCTTATGCGGATGCCATCGGTCGCAGCCCAAACGGGTTTGTCCAAGTCGGAAATCTATCGTCGCATCAAACTGGGTACGTTCCCGAAGCCGCTCAAACTTGGAGCGCGCGCTGTCGCATGGCCCGCTGCGGCTATCGAATCGTGGGCAAAATCGCTGTGCCAACAGGAGGCAAAATAATGCCCGCTGTAGTCGAGGTGGCGACGGTCATCGCCGCGCAGCCCTGCTACTACGTACTTTCGGTCTCGGGCGGTAGTGAAGGCGCGCCCTTTGTGGCCGACAAGGAGCCGGTACTGGTTTGGGCCATCGAAAGTGCGGACTCGATCCATGTGCTGCATCCAATGACGCAGGGTGGCATCAAGATCGATGCCCCTGTGTTGCGTCCTGATGGGACTGTATCTGTCGGGGAAGTGGCATGGTGGGCGGATGTTACGGTATGGCTGGCGGATAAACTGGAGGCGTTGGCGGATCAGCGCAAGCGGGCGCGCGATGAGGCGGCTCGCAAACAACGTGGCGTAATTGAAAAAGCCGAACTGGCGGATAAACCCGCTCCAGCGTTGCCGCCAGCTAGGGTGGCTATTCATGACGCATTGGAAGCCGCCAGAAAGGCGGCGCCATGATCGCCGCACTGATTCATGGCGCTGCATGCGCGCCGGTCGCTGTTGCGTGGTTCAGGGGCGCTGCCGCACGCATGCACGCGACGGCCCTTGCACGCGGCCGCCGAACGGCCTATGATTCGGTTGTCCCCGATAAAGAGGGGAACAGGCTTGGACGCCTGAATACTCAAAGCGCACAGACCGCGCCAAGCGGTCTTTTTACGTGTGCATGCCTTCGTGCGTCTCCTATGAGCGGCGGTGGCGGGGAGGCCTTCGGGCCTGCTGGTTTCTTTGGGTACCAGTCGTCCAACCCTGCCATTTGCCGCTCACCCCGTTTGGACGCGGGGCGCGGTGTAACCGCTACCCAAGGAGGCCACATGCCTAGCTGCACCTGCACGCCTGACCAAAACCCACTCCACAAAACCACGTCCGACCTGCTGGCCGAGCTGCAAAGGGCCGAGCAAATTATCTGCGTCATGCTCAACGCGATGACGCCCGCGCAAAAGCTGAAAGCCCATGCGCAGCTGTATGCCGTTGGCGTCTCCGGTGATGGCATGACGCGCTATCGCGAGCGCCGGGAAACGATACAAGCCGCACAAACAATACTGGCCGCTTGCGCCGTGATGGCCTGCGGAGGTGCCGCATGAGCGCCCCTGTGAACTTGACCGCGCCGGCCGCCAGCATGATCCGCTGCGGCACTGCCGTTCCCTCATTGATGTGGGTCGCGCTTGTTGGCGAAGAAGTCATCACGCAAGCCGGTCCGACTGAGCGTATCCATACTGGCATTGGGCGCTCCACGAAACATGAAGCATTTGCCGATGCGGAAGCGCTGGACGAGCAGCTGGGTGCTGCCGCCCTGTGGTTCGGTGTTGTCCTCCGTGGTGAGCGCAAGCAGATCGGCGGTGCTGTATGAGCCAGTCGACTTTTTTACCTGCCATCAATTTTGCGATAGCTGCTTTGACGGCGATTTATGCCGATCCGGTCGATGTGGCACAGGGCAATGCTGGCGCACCTGGTGCATGTGATGCGGACGTGTCTCCGGCTTGCCCTTCTGGCATTCCCTTGCGCTGGATTTGCGACAACCTTGGCTGTCATGATCGGGCAGTATTCGTATCGGCAATGTCGGAAGACGCCGAGGTCGAAATGCCGCTTGAAGAGGCGCTGCGACGCATAGACGATTTTTATGGGTATGGCCGCCGCCGCATTCTGTCCGGGCTGGCTATGCACTTTGGTTTTGATGTGCAGACGTATGCACAGCGGGGTGCCGTATGAGCGCCCCTTATCGTGTTGCCAGCATAGCGCAGCTGGAGAACCTCGGCGGCGCGCATTTGCCGCCAGTCGCGCTGCCTGTGGCTGGTGAGTTCCAATACTGCGTGGATGCCGGCGCGGCGGCCGCCGTGTGCTTATTTGCCGATGCTGAATTCATCGGTTTATCCGACCATATCGCGCTGGCCCTGCGTGGCTTCAAGGCCGCGCTGGAGCGCTTTATCGCGGCTGGCGCTGGTATGCGTGGTTCGGCGCCGCGTCGCGCCGTCCAGCCGCGCATGCGGGCTTGCATTGCCGCGTTCGAGGCGGGCTATCTCGGTCGCATCCAGCAGGAAAAGAGGGCGGGCGCGATGCTTGTTGACCATGCCGGCATCGCTCAGCTGAGCAACGTGGACGGCACGCCTCTGCCGCTGTCTGCATCTGCGCGCCACCAGTCGGGAGGTAATCATGTCTGATGCCGACTTCCTGAAAAACCCGTACTTCAAGAACCCTGAACGCGCGCCCTACGAGCTGGGCCATCTGTTGATGAAATTGCCGGCCAATTTGGGCATGGCGCCGGTGGTCGATGACGCGCACATGCAAATGGCCGCCGCCGTCGAGGACCATGCAAGCGATGCCTTCCGGTCCGTGCTGAACGGCCTTGAAGCGGTGGGGCAGTTGATGGAAATAGCCGGCGTCAATGGCGATGAAGGGGTAAGCCCGCACACGTTGCTTTGCCTCGGGGAATTGGTGCGGCATCTTGCCGTTGAAGGCCAGTTCTTGCGCGAGACAGCGGACCGCATGGCGATTGCTTCCAACTCGTACCGGCAAGACCAGTTACAGCGCATGAAGGGAGGCCGCGATGTTCGCTAACCATTCGACCCCGGCGCTCCTGGTGAACTTGGGAGGCGCGCATCTGCCGCCGGTGGCGCTCTCGGTCTCGTCGCGCTATCAGGTCTGCGTTGACGCTGGCGTATCGGCCGCCGCTGGATTCTTTGATGATCTTGCTGCCGTTGGCCTGCACGACCACATCGCCTGTTCGGTGTCGATGTTTACCGAGGCTGTGCGCGCCGGTTTGGCGAAAGACGGCGCCAGCTCGCAAGAACGAGTGCAAGCCTGCGTTGATGCGTTTGCCGCTGGCTACCTTGGTCGGATACATCAAGAGCTGCGGCTCTTTCACGGCGAGGAGGCCGGGCGCGCACAAGCTGCTGCTGCCGATTCATCGCCGCATCGGTCAACAAAAATACATTGAGAAAAAATATGAAAAAGACGATCAATAAAGCGCCGGCACTGAGCATCGCCATCCCTGTTTTCACGCCAATGGAAAGTGGTCCGTTGGCATGCCGGGATGCCGACGAGGAGGCGATTATCCGCGCCTATCGTGGTTTGCCGCGTGGGGAGATTCAACGGACCGTTGTTCGGTTGATGGCCAAGTATCTGGAGACGTTTGGGGACCGCATGCGGCCCCGGCTCTCGCTGGTGGCAGGAAGCAAAGGAATACGGAATGAGTAACAAGGCGTTTCCGGTCAGCGTACAGGTCGCGCGCGCCGCGCTCACGTTCATCCCATCGGATGATCGTGACGTATGGTGGCGCATGGGCATGGCGTTGAAATCGGAGTTTGGCGAGGAAGGTTTTGATCTGTTTCTAGACTGGAGCGAGCGGGGCGCAAGCTTTGACGCCAAGGCCGTTAAATCGACCTGGGGGAGTTTCAAGTTGGGCGGCAAGGTGACGATAGGAACGCTGATCGCGGAAGCTAAGCGCGGCGGCTTTAATCCCAAGGATTTCGCGCCGGCCGTGCCACCGACGGACGCCGAAAGGGCGCGTATCCGCAACGAGCGGGAGGAACGCGACCGTGTGGCGACCGATGAACTGGCGACGAAGCAGTCGGCCGCAGCGGTCGATGCGGCGCAGGTATGGGCCGGCGCATCGGAAGCGGGCGACAGCCCCTACCTGGCCCGCAAGGGTGTGCTGGCGTATGGCCTGCGCTTCCTGCCCGATGGCGTGGTGCTGGTGCCGTTGCGCGACGGCGAGGGCAAGCTGTGGAGCGTGCAGCGGATCACCGCCAAGGGAGACAAGCGCTTTCCCGGTGGCGGCCGCGTGTCGGGCTGTTTCCATGTGCTGGGGGACATGGCGGCGTCGGCATGGGTGCTGATTGCGGAAGGTTACGCGACGGCCGCCACGCTGCACGCGGCCACGGGCTACGCGGTGGTGGTGGCTTTCAACGAAGTCAATGTGCGGCATGTGGCTGCTACCGTGCGCCAGTTGCTGCCACAAGCGCGGCTGATGCTGTGCGCCGACGACGACAAGGAGACCGAAAAGAAGACCGGCAAGAACCCGGGCATCGTATCGGCAACCGCCGCCGCTGCGGCCGTGGATGGCCACTGGTGCAAGCCCCGGGGACTGGCGGCCGGCGCGACGGACTTCAACGACCTGTCTATGGCGTTGGGGATTGAGACCGTGCGTGCGCAGCTGGTGGCGGCGATTGCGGAAGTGGACGGAGTGGCTGCTGTCACCGAACAGCCGGACGTTGTGGCCGTAGCCGTTGCGGCCGTTGCATCTGATGCTCTTGTCGAATCCGAGCCGGTCCTGGCCGCTAAAACGGCGGGCCGCGCTGGGGCCAAGAAGGCGCGGGCATCGAGCGCGAAGGCTGGCGGTAACGGTGCTGGGCAGGCTTCGCGGCCATTCTTCCATGTCGATGAAGGCGGTGTGTGGTTCCACGGTTTTAGCCAGCAGGGCGATGCGCTGCCGGCGCACTGGATTTGCACCGAGTTGTACATCACGGCCGAGTCGCGCGGGGACGCTAATGAGGACTGGGGCTATCTGCTGGAATTCAAAGACAGCGACGGCAACGCCAAGCGCTGGGCCATGCCCGCAAGTATGCTGGCCGGTGACGGCACGCAGTACCGCGCCACGCTGCTATCGATGGGACTGCGCATTGGTTCGGGGACGGCGGCAAAGAATCATCTGAGCGTCTACATACAGACCCAGCGAACCGATGCGCGGGTGCGCTGCACGGATCGCATCGGCTGGCATGATAGCGTCTACGTGCTGCCGGATCGCACCATAGGCGAGAACGACGAGCGGGTTATATTTCAGGCGGCCGGCGGCGTAGTGTCGCAGTTCAAGCAGCGCGGTACGCTCGATGACTGGAAGGCGGAAGTGTCGGCACATTGCCGGGGTAATTCCCGCATGTTGTTCTGCGTGTCCGCCGCGTTCGCTGCGCCGTTGCTGCATCTGGCGCATGTGCCGTCTGGTGGTTTCCACATCTGGGGCGACAGCTCCAGCGGCAAGAGTTCCGCCTTCAAGGTGTCCGGTTCGGTGTTTGGCGGCAAGGACTATCCGCGCAACTGGCGCATGACCGACAACGCGCTGGAGACGGTGGCCACCCAGCATAGCGATGCCTTGCTGCTGCTGGATGAAATCGCCCAGGTCGATCCCAAGGTGGTCGGCGATACCGTGTACATGCTGGCGAACGAGGCCGGCAAGGGGCGCGCCACGCAGACGGCCACGGCGCGCAAGGTGGCGACGTGGCGCGTGCTTTTCCTGTCCGATGGTGAAATCAGCTTGGCCAACCACATGGAACAGGCCGGCAAGGGAACGAAAGCCGGACATGACGTGCGTATGGCCCACATCGCCGCCGACGCTGGCCGGGGATTCGGTGTATATGAAACGCTCAACGGCTTTGTGAGCGGCGCGGCGTTGTCCGATCATTTGGTACGCAACGCGCACCAGCACTACGGCACTGCCGGCATGGCCTTCATCGAGTACGCCGTGCAGCATGCCGCGTCGCTGTCCGAGGAGTTGCCAAGGGGCGTGGCGGAAATGGCGAGGGAGATATGCCCGGCAGACTCGCATGGTCAGGTGGCGCGGGTGGCCACGCGCTTTGCCTTGGTGGGAATGGCGGGCGAATTGGCGACGACTGCGGGCATTACGGGCTGGGATGCGGGCGAGGCCATTGGCGCGGCCCGCACCTGCTTTGCGGCGTGGCTGGAAGGCCGTGGCGGCGCCGGCAATGTCGAGCATGTGTCGATACTGCGTCAGGTGAGCGGCTTCTTCCAAGCGCACGGCGAGGCGCGTTTCGTGTGGTGGCATCGTGCGACGGATGACCGTAAGCCGAACACGATCAACCGTGCCGGCTTCAAGCGCCTGCTGACGAAGGACGGGACGGCCATCAACTCCAACGCGGACCATCACAAGGCGTATGGCGACATAGTGCATCCAGCGGAGGCGGAAGAGGCCCGGCAGGAATATTTCGTGTTGAGCGAGGTATTCAGGGACGAGATATGCAAGGGCTTCAATCCCAAGACAGTGACGCGGCTGTTGATCGAGCGCGGCTTGCTGGTGACTGACAGCGACGGCTCGCCAACCCGCAGGGAGCGCTTGCCGGGCATCGGGCCGTCAAGGGTTTATCGCTTCAAGCCTGAAATCGCTGGGATTGGGGTTGATGTTTGATTGCTGGCGCCGGTCAGTGCCGGCACGTCGGCCGTGCCGCATCGTCAGGCCGTAGGACAGGCCACCAGTACGTCCGCGTCGGTACGTCGGCGCTGGCCACTATCGCCACCGCTCACGCTTCCTAGCCCGGTTGCTGGCGCCGGCCGGTAGGTCGGCCGTGGCGCATCGCCAACCGGCCGCCGGCATGGCCGCCACAGCATGCCGGCAATGCGTTATCCCCATCGTTTTGTGTATTTCAGCGCCAGCGGATCGCCGCCGCCGGGGCTGTGGGCGGAGCGGGGATGCCCCTTTCGCGCGAAAAATAGGCGATTGTTGTCTGAATGCCAAAGGATGAACCATGCGAAAGTGGCCAAAAACGCGCATTTTCGTTGTTATATGAACCAAATTTAACAATTGTAGAAACATTCACTATTATTAATTGTGAGTGTTCATGCGGATTATAAGATTGTTTTGTTATTTTTATATTGAATTGTCCCGGTTGTCCCGGTTTGTCCCGGTTCCTGAATTTGCATTTACCGGGACAACTTTTTTTATTTAAAACAATGGGTTACAGCGGTATTTAACAGTTGTCCCGGTGTCCCGGTAAAAAAGTGGGGCTTCCGAGACCGGGTATGTAGTTGGCGACGGGCGGAGTGCTTGGCTTGCGCTGCTGGGTTGGCGGTTTGTCTTAACCGCTTGGCGTTGTGTTGTGGCCGGCGCGCTGCCTGTGGGCAGTGGTTGGCCGGTGCCAGCAACTGGCGCTGGAGAGCGCGGACGGTGGTGATGGTGGGCTGGCCGGCATGCTGGCGCGGTCGGGCCGGTGGCCTGTCCTGTTGGAGCTGCGATGGGATAGCTGCCGGTGTGGTGTCTATCTCCGGTGGCCACCAGCGCCAGCAGCTGGGCGTTGGAGAGCGTGGGCGGTGGTGGTGATGCGCTGGCGCCTGCGTGCTGGTGGTCTGCCCTGATCGCTTGGTATTACGTTGCTGCTGGTGTGCTGTCCGAGCCGGCGGTGGCCGGCGCCAGCGGCTGGCGCCGGAGCATGGACGGTGGTGGGGCGCCTGTGCCTTGGCAAAAATCTCCGGGTCCTTACCTGAGTCAGAGAAACGCGGGTGCCACGACCCCGGAATTTCGCTAGTTATGAAAATCCCTAAGGGGGTGTAAGTAGGGCTGGCTAGGACTGGACGGCATGGGGACTTCGGAGATAGGCAACCTTGCTTCTGGTGCTGGTTGTGGTGTGGTAGGTAAAAAATTGTAAAAAAATTATGAAAGGGACTGTATGAAATTGACTCAAAGAGAAATCGCGGACCATCTGGACCTGGCGCAACAGAACGTGAGCGTGTTCCTGCGGCAGCTGGATTTTGACTGGCGCAGCGCCACGCTTGACCAGATACGGATTGCTTACATTCGGAAGTTACGGGCGACGGATACGGTACACGGTCGCGGGGATGATGACCTTGTGCGTGAGCGCATATTGTCGGAGCGCGTGGACCGTGAGCTGAAAGTCTTCAATCTGGAGGAAAAGAAGGCTGCGTTGATAAACGTGGCCCAGCTTGAGCCTGAGCTGGTTGCCATGGTGGCTGCGTGGCGCTCATTCCTTGGGTTGAGCGACGTGCAATTAAAGGCGAAGCTGGACGCGGAGTACGGAGCTAATGTTGATCGTGCAATTATTTCCGATCTGACCAACTCGGCGCTGGCGCACCTCGGCAAATACGATACAGGGCATGGTGAGGTAGTCCGGGTCGATTGATGTTGCTTTATTGAAACATATCCTGTCGCTGGTTGTGATCTACCGGCGATGGGGCATGCCTCGGCTGTTCGGGGTCGAGCATGGCCTAAGAAAACTTTTTTGGGGGCATGTTTGGGGGCATATTTGGGAAGTATATCCAAGGATTGTAGTAATCATGCGGGTTGTGGAAGCTTGTTCGGCTGTCACCGCTCCGCCAGAAAAACGAATAAGCCCTTGATTACCAAGGGCTTTTTTTATTTTCGCTATTCTATATGGATGGGCTGATGTTCATCGCCGCGACACAAATATTTAACAAGTTGCGGAAACGGTTTCCGCAACCCCCACTTTATCGGGTCGGTTCTACCAGCTCGCCAGCGCGTCGGTAGACGCGTTTTGTAATCTCCTTGTCGGTGTGTCCGAGCAGCTGGCTTGCCTCGACGCCGGCGCTACGCCGCAGTGCGGCCTCGATCTCGATCTCGGACTTGACCGCGACAGCCGGGGTTTTTACACTGAATCGCAATCTGGTCGCTGACGCCGGTGACGCCCATCAAGCCGCGCACGCTGCCGGCCGCCGCGCGCCGCTGGTATTCCCAGTCGACCGTGCCGGACAGCGTTACATACCCGCCCTCGACCATGACGCCTATTCCCTGGGCTTAGCGATGGGCACCGAGCCCCAGCAACTGCCGGCTGTGGCGCATGATCATGGCATCTTCGTCGGTGGCGATGACCCAGGCGGAAATCGCGCTGTCCGGCCGCGAAATGCGGGGGCCGCCGGCGAGATTGGCGCCGGCGTCGAACGCCAGGCCCAGCCAGGCCAGGTTGTCGCACACACGCTGCCGTACGGGCGCGGCATGCTCGCCGATGCCGGCCGTGAACACCAGCGCGTCCAGGCCGCCGAGCGCCGCCGCCAGTGAGCCGATTTCGCGGCCGACGCGGTAGACGAACAAGTCGACCGCGTCGGCCGCGCCCGGATCCGTGCTCGCCAGCAGCGTTTGCATGTCGGCGCTGACGCCGGAGACGCCGAGCAGTCCGCTGTCGTGGTACAGCAGTTCGGCCACGGCCGCCGCGCTCATGGCTTTTTCCTGCAACAGGTAGAGCACGGCGCCCGGATCGAGGCTGCCGCAACGACTGCCCATCGGCAGGCCGTCGAGCGGCGTCAAGCTCATGGTGGTGGCGATACTGCGGCCGGCCCGCAGCGCGCACAGACTCGCGCCGGCGCCGAGGTGGGCCACGACCACGCGGCCGTGCGCCAGGTCAGCCCCCAGCATCGACGGCAGCACGCTGGCGATATATTCGTAGGACAGGCCGTGGAATCCGTAGCGGCGCAGGCCGGTGTCGTTGAGCGTGCGCGGCAGCGCGAAGCACGTTTCGACCGCCGGCATGGTGTGGTGGAAGGCGGTGTCGAAGCAGGCGATCTGGGTCAGCGAGGGATGGCTGTGCCGCAAGGCCTCGATCGCCTCGATCGCCTGCGGCTGATGCAGCGGCGCCAGCGGGATCAGGCGGCGCAGCTCGGCCAGCACCTCGGCGTCGATGATGGTCGGTGCGCTGTAACGGACTCCGCCGTGCACGACGCGGTGCGCGGCGGCCAGCAGCGGCAGGCCGGCGAAGGTTTGCTCCAGCCAGTCGAGCAGTTCCCGTAGCGTGGTCGCGCGGCCGGTGCCGGGCGGCAGCGCGCGCTCTATCAGTATACGGCCGGCGCCGTCGTTGGCGCGCAGGTAGGGGCGGCCATTGGACGTGGTGATCTGGCCTTCGCATAGACGGTCCCGCCGCTGCCGGCCCGCGCCGGTGTCGAACAGGGTGAATTTGACGCTGGACGAGCCAGTGTTGAGGACCAGGACGGCGCCCTTCATGGCGCCGCTCCAGCGGCGTCCCTGTGCGCGGCCCCGGTGGCGCCGGAGCGCTGCCGGTGGCCGGGAAATACGATGTGTTTCATGACTGCTCTCCTGATGTTCAATGGGCCATTGCGGTGGTGCCGCGTCGCACCTGCCACGCGACGGGGCCTGTGTGTTGGCGTTCAGGCGCGCTAGCGGCCGCGCTGCGCCTCGAAGGCGGCCACCAGGTCGAACAGCTCCTCGTCGATGCTGGCCTGGCGCAGGCGGTGGAAGGTCCGGGTCAGTTGTTGCAGCAGCTCGCCGATATTTTTTCGGCGCGCTGCATCGCGGCCAGCAGCGCCGCGTTTTCGCTGGCCAGCGACTGCGCGCACGCGCGGTACAGCGTGCGCGTGATGGTGGCGGCGGCGTCCGGCTGCTGCGCCAGCGCGCCGAGCGCGGCGGCGACGGCGCGGCCCTCGGCCAGGGCCGGTGCCATGGTGCCGAAGCTGGTGGTGATGCCGGCGACGATGATCGAGGCGGCTGCGATGAGGGTCATGCTATCCA